>NZ_CP018839.1:1245168-1556460 GCF_001922305.1 Thauera chlorobenzoica | reverse complement strand
CCGCGCCTTGCCCGGGGCCATGGCTGCCCCGCACGGCGCGCGCCGCGACGAAGACCTGAACACGGTTGTCGCGCTGCAGGTTCTGCTCGGTCTGGTGGTAATAACCGGCAGGAAGAACCAGGCGGTTCCCCTCGACGCCGAGGCGGCGCAGGTAGTCGCCCCAGTTGCCGACCAGGTGCGGACCGTCGGGCCCCTGGGTGACGATGGTGAGGAATTCGGTGTTGTCCAGGAGTTCCTGGATCACGGGTTCGATAGCGCTCATCACGGGCTCTCACGTGCAGCCGGGCGAGGGCACGACAGCGCGCGCAGCCACCTCGGCATCGGGTTGAAGAAATCGACGCAGGCTCCGCATCGGGAAGCGTCTGGCGGTGGACTATCGGCGCAGTTCGCTGATCTGCGCTTGATTTCGGTCAAATGGCTCCAGCCCCCGTTTCATAGAGAGGACGCAAATCCTTCACGGCACCGCCGCAATCGAACACAGAAGGCTCTCATAATTTCCGTCGTCATTTTCTCGCATACTTTGCAGCCATGGCATTATGCTTTGGAAATGTGCAGGCACCGATGGACGCCGATGGCCAGAACCACAATGGATGAAATCTCAAGAGAATCGCCGCCGATGTTCGCGCACTCGACCATCAATTCGGAAAGGTCAGACTGGCAGCCGCTGCGCAGTCATCTTGAAAATGTTGGACGTATGGCGAAGGAGCATGCCGCCGTTTTCGAGTCCCACACTTTGGCCGAAGCCGCCGGGCTTCTCCATGACCTTGGCAAGTACACCGCAGATTTCCAGCGCCGCCTTGCCGGCGACGCGATCCGTGTGGACCACGCGACGCGCGGCGCGATCGTCGCGATCGAGAGCTACGGCCCGCTCGGTTATCTGATTGCCTATGCGATCGCCGGCCACCATGCGGGGCTCGCCAACGGGCTGGAGGGCGGCGAGCGCACCGCGCTGCGCGAGCGCCTGCGCGGCACGGGTCTGCCGCCCTTGCTGCCGCAATGGCAAGATGAGATCCGTTTGCCGGAAGCCTTGGGCGAGCTGCCCTTCAAGGGCGACGCGGCGGGCGGGGCGATGTTCCAGGCCGCGTTCCTCGTCCGCATGCTGTTTTCCTGCCTCGTCGATGCCGACTACCTGGATACCGAGGCCTTCTACGACCAAGTTGCGCCGCCGAGCCAACAGGGCAATCGCAGCCAGCTGCGCGCCGTGGAGCGGCCGTCGCTGGGGGCGCTGCGCGAACGCCTCGACGCCTCCCTCGCCCGCTTCAGCGCTGATTCCGACGTCAACCGCATCCGCGCGGAGATCCTGGCGCATGTCCGAAATGAAGCGCAGCACACCCCCGGCCTGTTCTCGCTGACCGTACCCACCGGGGGCGGCAAGACACTGGCCTCGCTTGCGTTCGCACTGGACCACGCGATCCGCCACGGCCTGCGGCGGGTGATCTTCGTCATTCCCTTCACCAGCATCGTCGAACAGAGCGCTGCCGTGTTCCGCCGCGCGCTGGGCGAGCTGGGCGAAGCCGCGGTGCTGGAGCACCACAGCGCCTTTATAGCGCCCCTACTTTCCCGTGACGAGGCCGAGCGTTACCAGGCGCAGGAGAAGTTGAAACTGGCAATGGAGAACTGGGACGCACCGATCGTCGTCACCACTGCGGTGCAGTTCTTCGAAAGCCTGTTCGCCGCGAGGCCGTCGCAGTGCCGCAAGCTGCACAACATCGCCGGCAGCGTGGTGATCCTGGACGAAGCCCAGACCCTGCCACTGAAGCTGTTGCGCCCGGCGGTCGCCGCTATCGACGAGCTGGCGCGCAACTATCGCAGCAGCGTGGTGCTGTGCACCGCCACCCAGCCTGCGCTGCAGGCGCCCGAGTTTGTCGGTGGGCTAAAGCAGGTCCGTGAATTGGCGCCCGAGCTACCCGCCCTGTTCCGCAAGCTCGAGCGCGTCCGGGTGAAACACGTGGGCGAACTGGACGACGAGGCGCTGGCCAGGCGCATGCGCGCACACGAACAGGTGCTGTGCATCGTGAACAACCGCCGCCATGCGCGCGCGGTGTTCCAGGCCATGGCGGATCTGGACGGCGCGCGCCACCTGACGACGCTGATGTGCGCTCGCCATCGCAGCGAGGTGCTGGCCGGCGTGCGGGAAGACCTGTGGCAGGGCCGGCCGTGCCGGCTCGTATCCACGAGCCTGATCGAGGCCGGGGTCGATGTGGACTTCCCGCTGGTATTGCGCGCGCAGGCCGGGCTGGACTCCATTGCCCAGGCGGCGGGCCGTTGCAACCGCGAAGGGCGGCGCGCTGCCGCGGTCAGCGAGGTGCAGGTGTTCACCACCGCCAACCCCGACTGGGCGCCGCCGCCGGAACTGAAGCAGTTCGCCCAGGCTGCCGCGACCGTGCTGCGTCGCCATGCCGATAATCCGCTGTCGCCGGCTGCGATCCAGGCCTACTTTCGCGAGTTGTACTGGCAGAAGGGCGGGGCGGCGCTGGACGGCGGTGATCTGCTGGGCCTGCTGCAGCGCAGCCGCCCCGACAGCCTGCCGATGGAAACCCTGGCGGCGCGCTTCCGCATGATCGAGTCGGTGCAGATGCCCGTGATCGTGCCCTTCGACGACACCGCGCGCGAGGCGCTGCAGGCATTGCACTTCGCGGACAAGAGCGGCGGCCTCGCCCGTCGGCTGCAGCCCTATCTGGTGCAGTTGCCGCGCCAAGGCTTCGAGGCGCTGCGCAAGTCGGGTGCGATCCAGCCGGTGGCACCCGAGCGCTGGGGCGAGCAGTTCATGGAGCTGACGGTGATGGATCTGTACGACAAGCGCTTCGGGTTGAGCTGGGATGATCCGGCGTTCTTGAAGGCGGAGAGCCTGTGCTGGTAAGGACTCGCTCACGTAGACGGACACGGGACTTGCGATTGACGGCAAGCGAATAGGGAGAAACGTAATCGTGGCTTTTGGAATCCGCCTCCTCGTCTGGGGTGAACGAGCCTGCTTCACACGACCTGAAATGAAGGTCGAGCGCGTGAGCTATGACGTCATCACGCCTTCGGCCGCGCGCGGCATCCTGGAGGCGATCCACTGGAAGCCGGCGATCCGCTGGCACATCGACCGCATCCATGTGCTGAAGCCGATCCGCTTCGAGTCGATCCGGCGCAACGAGGTTGGCGGCAAGCTGTCGCCGGCCAGCGTGGCGAAGGCGATGAAGGCGGGCAGCACCGCTGGGCTGGCCACCTTCGTGGACGAGGATCGCCAGCAACGCGCAGCCACCGTGTTGCGCGGCGTGCGCTACCTGATCGAGGCCCACTTCGAGCTCACCGATCGCGCCGGGCCGGACAACTCCGTCGGCAAACACCTCGACATCTTCAACCGCCGCGCGCGTAAGGGGCAGTGCTTCCACGCGCCCTGCCTGGGTGTGCGCGAGTTTCCCGCCAGCTTCGAACTGCTGGAGGAAGGTGTGCCGCTGCCCGAGCCGGCACCCGGCGTGGAGGCGAACAAGGATCTCGGCTGGATGCTGCACGACATCGATTTTTCCGACGGCATGACGCCACGCTTTTTCCGCGCCCGCATGCAGGGCGGCGTGATCGAGGTACCGCCGTGGCAGGCCGGGGAGGTGAAGGCATGATCCTGCAGGCGCTTGCGCGCTATTACCAGCGGTTGATCGAACGGGGGGCAGACGACATCGCGCCCTACGGCTACAGCCCCGAGAAGATCAGCTACGAGATCGTGCTTGCGCCCGATGGCGTGGTGCTGGCGGTCAATGACATCCGCGACACCACGGGCAAGAAGCCGCAGCCTCGGGTGCTGGAGGTACCCCAGCCCGAGAAGCGCACGGTCGGCATCAAGTCCAACTTCCTGTGGGACAAGACCAGCTATGTGCTCGGCGTCAGTGCCACCAGCAAGCGTGCCGACAAGGAGCACGAAGCCTTCAAGGCGCTGCATGAAAGTGCGCTGGCGGGCGCGCCGGACGAGGGCCTGAAGGCCTTGCTGGCCTTCCTGCAGCGCTGGTCACCCGAGCAGTTCCAGGTACCGCTGTTTTCCGACGAGATGCTGGACGCCAACCTGGTATTCCGCCTCGATGGCGAACATCGTCATCTTCATGAGCGCGAGGCCGCGCAGGCCCTGCGCGCCCGTTTGTTGGGCGGTGGGGAGAAAGGTGCCGGGCCGGCGGCGGCCGCCGAGGGAGTCTGCCTGGTGCACGGCGAATCCGCGCCCATTGCCCGCCTGCATCCTGCAATCAAGGGTGTGAACGGCGCCCAGAGTTCGGGGGCCTCACTGGTTTCCTTCAACCTCGACGCCTTCACCTCCTACGGCAAGAGCCAAGGCGACAACGCGCCGGTGTCCGAGCAGGCAGCCTTCGCCTACACGTCAGTACTCAACTACCTGCTGCGGCGCAGTGGCGACAACCGCCAGCGCCTGCAGGTCGGCGACACCACGGTGGTGTTCTGGGCCGAGTCCGCCGGCAACGAGGCCGATGCCCGGGCGGCGGAGGACTTCCTCGCCAGCCTATTCTCTCCGCCGGACGACGACAGCGAGGCCGAGCGCCTGCGCGTGGTGCTGGACGACTTGGGCAAGGGCAGGCCGCTGGCCGAACTCGATCCCGATCTCGCCCCCGGCACCCGCATGTACGTGCTCGGCCTGGCGCCGAATGCCTCGCGGCTGTCGGTGCGCTACTGGCAGGCGGATACGCTGGAGGTGTTCGCCAAACGGCTGGCGCAGCATGCGCAGGACCTGCGCATCGAGCCGCTGCCGTGGCGCGTTGAGCCCACCGTATACCGTCTGCTGCTGGCGACCGTGCCCAACCGCGAGGGGGCGAAGCCGAAGGCCGACGACGCCTTCGGCAACCTGATCGGCGAAACCATGCGCGCCATCCTCGGCGGTGGCCTGTATCCGCGCAGCCTGCTCGCCAGCACAGTGATGCGCATCCGCAGCGACGGCAATCTTTCCGGCATGCGTGCCGCGATCTGCAAGGGTGTCCTGGTGCGCGAGCGCCGCCTGGGCATCCGTACTTCCGACGAGGAGATCTCCGTGAGTCTAGACAAGCAATCCACCCAGCCCGGCTACCTGCTCGGCCGGCTGTTCGCGGTGCTGGAATACGTGCAGCGCAGCGCGCTCGGCGGGCAGGTCAACGCCACCATCCGCGACCGCTACTACGGCGCAGCCTCGGCCACGCCGGCGGCGATCTTTCCGGTCCTGCTGCGCAACACCCAGAACCACATGGGCAAGCTGCGCAAGGAGCGCCCCGGCCAGGCGGTGACGCTGGAGAAGGAGATCCGCGAGATTGTCGCCGGGCTGCCCGACGAATTCCCACGCAGCCTGCGCATCGAGGACCAGGGCCGCTTCGCCATCGGCTACTACCACCAGTCCCAGGCGCATTTCACCAAGCACGACGCCGCCGGCGACGCGGCCGGCCCCACCAAAACCGAGACCGAAGGAGCCCTCTGATGACGGCCATCGCCCATCGCTACGAATTCGTCTACCTGTTCGACGTCACCAACGGCAATCCCAACGGCGACCCCGACGCCGGCAACCTGCCGCGCCTGGACCCGGAAACCAACCGCGGCCTGGTGACCGACGTCGCCCTCAAGCGCAAGATCCGCAACTTCGTGACGCTGGACAAGGAAGGCGGCCCCGGCTACGCGATCTACATGCAGGAGAAGGCGGTCCTGAACAACCAGCACAAGCGCGCCTACGACGCGCTGGAGATCAAGCCCGAGGACAAGAAACTGCCCAAGGACGAAGCCAGGGCGCGCGAGGTCACCGCCTGGATGTGCGCCAACTTCTTCGACGTGCGCACCTTCGGCGCGGTCATGACCACCGGCGTCAACGCCGGCCAGGTGCGCGGCCCGGTGCAACTGGGTTTTGCCACCTCGATCGAGCCCGTCCTGCCGCTGGAAATCTCGATCACCCGCATGGCGGTCACCACCGAGAAGGAGGCCGAGGCGCAGAGCGGCGACAACCGCACCATGGGGCGCAAGCACATCCTGCCCTACGGGCTGTACCGGGCGCACGGCTTCGTTTCCGCCAAGCTGGCCGAGCGCACCGGCTTTTCCGGCGACGACCTGCAACTGCTGTGGCGCGCCCTCATCAACATGTTCGAGCACGACCGCTCCGCCGCCCGCGGCGAAATGGCGGCGCGCAAGCTGATCGTGTTCGAGCACCAGAGCGCGATGGGCGACGCGCCTGCCCACGTGCTGTTCGACACCGTGCGGGTGGCGCGGGCGACCGACGAGGACCGCCCCGCGCGCAGCTTTGCCGATTACCGCATCAGCGTCGATGCAGAGGCGTTGCCGCGTGGCGTCGGCGTGCGCGAGTACCTGTAAGGGAACGGAGCGCCGAAGGATGGACGAGGACGATCCCATCCCCATCTCCGCCCTTCAGCATTTCCTGTACTGCCCGCGCCAGTGTGCGCTGATCCATGTCGAGCGGCTGTGGGCGGAGAACCGCCATACCGCCGAGGGGCGCCTGCTCCACGATCGCGCCGACAAGCCGATGGTGGAACGGCGCCACGGCGTGCGCACGGTCACGGCGATGCCGCTCTCCAATGCCGAACTGGGCATCGCCGGCGTGGCCGATGCAGTGGAGTTCCACTCCGGCGACGAGGGCGAGTGTCCCTATCCGGTGGAATACAAGCGCGGCCGGCCCAAGGCGCATCGCGCCGACGAGGTGCAACTGTGCGCCCAGGCACTATGCCTCGAGGCCATGTTCGGCGTGAAGGTGGTGGAGGGAGCGCTCTTTTACGGCACGCCGCGCCGGCGGCAGGTCGTTGTGTTCGACGATGCGTTGCGTAGCCTGACCCTGGCCGTCATTCGCGACACCCGCGTCATGATCGACGCCGGGCGCACACCGACCGCGACCTACGATGTCGGACGCTGTGACGCTTGCTCGCTGATCGATCTGTGCCAGCCGCGGCTGCTGGCGCGTGCTGCCGGAGTCGAAGGCTGGCTGCGCCGGCAGTTGAAGCACGAGGACTGAAGAATGCGCCGGCAACTCAATACCTTGTACGTCACCACCGAGGGCGCCTGGCTTAAGAAGGACGGCGCCAACATCGTCATGGAGGTCGAGGGCAACGAGCGCGCCCGTCTGCCCGCGCACATGCTCGAGAGCCTCGTCTGCATCGGCCGCGTGCTGGTCTCACCGCCGCTGCTGGGCTACTGCGCCGAACAGGGCATCAGCGTGTGTTTTCTGTCCATGAACGGCCGGTTCCTGGCACGCGTAGAAGGGCCCGTATCGGGCAACGTCCTACTGCGGCGCGAGCAATACCGGCGCAGTGACGATCCGGCTGGATGCGCCGCAATCGTGCGCAACCTGCTGCTGGGCAAGGTACATAACCAGCGCGCAGTCGTGAGCCGCGCCGTGCGTGATCACGGCGACAGCATGGATGAATCTGCCCGCCTGGCGCTCGCACGAGCGCGGGAACGGCTACGGCGTATTGCCGAACGATTGCTGATCGAAACTGAACTGAATGCACTGCGCGGCCTTGAGGGGGAAGCGGCCCAGGCCTACTTCGGCGTGTTCAATCACTTGATCCGAGCGGGGAAGCCTGCGTTGCGTTTCAACGGCCGCAGTCGGCGCCCCCCGAAAGACGCCGTCAACGCCTTGTTATCCTTCCTGTACACGTTGCTGACTCATGACTGCCGGTCGGCACTGGAGGCGGCAGGGCTGGACCCTGCAGTCGGTTTTCTACACCGGGATCGCCCTGGCAGACCAAGCCTGGCGCTCGACCTGGTCGAAGAGTTTCGTCCGCTCCTGGCAGACCGCCTTGCTCTGTCACTACTGAACCGCAGACAACTGGATGAACGCGACTTCGTGACACTCGACAACGGTGCCGTACTGCTCAAAGAGGATTCGCGCAAGACCGTGCTGACCGCCTATCAGGAACGCAAACGCGAAGAGTTGTGGCATGCATTCTTTGAAGAGAAGGCGCCACTCGGGCTCTTTCCTGCGCTACAGGCGCAACTGCTGGCGCGCCACCTCCGTGGCGACCTGGACGCCTACCCACCATTTCTGTGGAAGTAGGGCACCCACATGATGGTGCTGGTAAGTTACGACGTCAGCACCCGGGAGACGGGTGGAGACCGGCGCCTACGCCGGGTGGCCAAAGCATGCCGAGACTATGGCCAGCGGGTGCAATACTCGGTGTTTGAGATCGAGGTCGATCCAGCTCAGTGGGTCATGCTCAAGCAAAGGCTGATCGACCTGATCGATCCTGTCCAGGACAGCCTGCGTTTTTACTATCTCGGCAAGCACTGGCAAGCTCGGATCGAGCACATCGGCGCCAAGGCTGTACTGGATCTCAACAGCCCACTGATCTTATGACCGATCCAAGATGCCAAGTGCGAACCTGAAGCTCCCTGCAAATTTCCGGTCCATTCGCGCTTGTCTTATGAGTTTGATCTAGAACGGTTTCGACTGTGATGTCGAGATTGCAGAAGATGTGCTGAGACCCATTTATGGGCAGCTCGCCGAAATAGCCAGAATTACGCTATAAATTCAGCATGTTACATTGACGCGGTCGCGCCCCGCACGGGCGCGTGGATTGAAACAAGTGCACCGGCGATGCCGTTCAGTGCGCGATTGGTCGCGCCCCGCACGGGCGCGTGGATTGAAACATACGTGGCGGGCTGCGGTGAAACAGGCTGGACAAGTCGCGCCCCGCACGGGCGCGTGGATTGAAACAGACGCTGAACACCGATCGCATTTACTCGCATGAGTCGCGCCCCGCACGGGCGCGTGGATTGAAACGGTACTCGCTGGCGTGAAGGCACGGTTGCTGAGTGGGTCGCGCCCCGCACGGGCGCGTGGATTGAAACACCGTCATGGAGTGCATCGAGCGCTGGGCGAAGGTCGCGCCCCGCACGGGCGCGTGGATTGAAACTTTGAATATCAGCAGGATTGGTTGCGGTGCTGAGGTCGCGCCCCGCACGGGCGCGTGGATTGAAACGCCGATGTCGGCGCGGCCGGCGCCAGCGCCCTGCAGGTCGCGCCCCGCACGGGCGCGTGGATTGAAACGATCAGCACGACCACCGCCGAGTCGATCCGCGAGAGTCGCGCCCCGCACGGGCGCGTGGATTGAAACACGTACACGGGCAACGGGTGCGGCCCCGAGGGGAGTCGCGCCCCGCACGGGCGCGTGGATTGAAACCATGCGCCTCGGCGATCTTCCGCGCCAGGGTGGGTCGCGCCCCGCACGGGCGCGTGGATTGAAACACGCGGGCGGCGCCACATGGTGACTGTCGAACCCGTCGCGCCCCGCACGGGCGCGTGGATTGAAACTGGAGATACGAAATGCCCTCTCTTCCGAAAGGCAGGTCGCGCCCCGCACGGGCGCGTGGATTGAAACTTCAAGAAGTGGCAAACGCTCGGGGCGGCGTACAAGGTCGCGCCCCGCACGGGCGCGTGGATTGAAACGATAGATCCTCTTCGGGGATAGCCGTAGGCGGCTGGTCGCGCCCCGCACGGGCGCGTGGATTGAAACTCTCCCCCTGCTGCGACTGGCTCACGATCCGCCAGTCGCGCCCCGCACGGGCGCGTGGATTGAAACAAGAATCGGATTGAGCTGGCTAAACGGCAGCACAATGTCGCGCCCCGCACGGGCGCGTGGATTGAAACTCTCGTTAATGCCTCAAAGGCCACTCCGACTAAATGGTCGCGCCCCGCACGGGCGCGTGGATTGAAACATCACGCTGTCGGCACTAACGATGACCATCCCGCGTCGCGCCCCGCACGGGCGCGTGGATTGAAACTTGAGCGTCAGCGCGGCAATATCGAGCCCAATCGTCGCGCCCCGCACGGGCGCGTGGATTGAAACCCCACGTCTCGGTCGTATTGACCGGGCCGACCATCGTCGCGCCCCGCACGGGCGCGTGGATTGAAACGTGCTGAACAATGCCGCCCCGAAGCAGCCCGCATCGTCGCGCCCCGCACGGGCGCGTGGATTGAAACCTCGCCCGGCCACTACGAAGAGGTCATCGACTACGTCGCGCCCCGCACGGGCGCGTGGATTGAAACACGAAGACGCCTTCGACCGCCTCGCCGACCTCTAGTCGCGCCCCGCACGGGCGCGTGGATTGAAACACGCACGAACTGATGCCGTTCACGGAGACAGTCGTCGCGCCCCGCACGGGCGCGTGGATTGAAACCCCACGTCTCGGTCGTATTGACCGGGCCGACCATCGTCGCGCCCCGCACGGGCGCGTGGATTGAAACGTGCTGAACAATGCCGCCCCGAAGCAGCCCGCATCGTCGCGCCCCGCACGGGCGCGTGGATTGAAACCTCGCCCGGCCACTACGAAGAGGTCATCGACTACGTCGCGCCCCGCACGGGCGCGTGGATTGAAACACGAAGACGCCTTCGACCGCCTCGCCGACCTCTAGTCGCGCCCCGCACGGGCGCGTGGATTGAAACACGCACGAACTGATGCCGTTCACGGAGACAGTCGTCGCGCCCCGCACGGGCGCGTGGATTGAAACACCATCGTCTGCGGCCTCGTTACGTTGCTCGACGGGTCGCGCCCCGCACGGGCGCGTGGATTGAAACAGCCCCGTGCTGCGCCTGTCGACGCGCGGGGATGGTCGCGCCCCGCACGGGCGCGTGGATTGAAACAGCCGGCTGAGTTTCACCAACGCGGTGGCCGATCCGTCGCGCCCCGCACGGGCGCGTGGATTGAAACACCGTCATGGAGTGCATCGAGCGCTGGGCGAAGGGTCGCGCCCCGCACGGGCGCGTGGATTGAAACTCGAATCCGCCCTGTGCGGCGCCATTGCGCTGGCCGGTCGCGCCCCGCACGGGCGCGTGGATTGAAACGTCATCGTCCCGCCCGGCTTTCGCACCGATCTGGGTCGCGCCCCGCACGGGCGCGTGGATTGAAACGGTTTCGTAGGACAGCACCGGGGTGACGCCCTGGTCGCGCCCCGCACGGGCGCGTGGATTGAAACCCCATCAGGCTTTTGGGCACCCAGTCGTGCCGCGTCGCGCCCCGCACGGGCGCGTGGATTGAAACAAGAAGGGCCAGATGTCGCACACCTGGCGGCCGGTCGCGCCCCGCACGGGCGCGTGGATTGAAACCACCTCACCCCCCCGACCGACAACCCCCTGCCGGAGTCGCGCCCCGCACGGGCGCGTGGATTGAAACATGCGCGGTCATGGGCGGCACTGGTGCATGTGCGGTCGCGCCCCGCACGGGCGCGTGGATTGAAACATGCCTCACCCCGCAGAATCGCCCGGGCATCGTCGGGTCGCGCCCCGCACGGGCGCGTGGATTGAAACACCAATGTTACGCGATGGTCCGGACGGCATACCGTGTCGCGCCCCGCACGGGCGCGTGGATTGAAACTTCGACACCCTGCGCGAGATCCGCCGCGGCCAGGTCGCGCCCCGCACGGGCGCGTGGATTGAAACTCGAAGGAGATGCCCGGCCGGTACGACCGCTTTGAGGTCGCGCCCCGCACGGGCGCGTGGATTGAAACATGCGCGGTCATGGGCGGCACTGGTGCATGTGCGGTCGCGCCCCGCACGGGCGCGTGGATTGAAACATGCCTCACCCCGCAGAATCGCCCGGGCATCGTCGGGTCGCGCCCCGCACGGGCGCGTGGATTGAAACACCAATGTTACGCGATGGTCCGGACGGCATACCGTGTCGCGCCCCGCACGGGCGCGTGGATTGAAACGATGATGGTGGTCAGCAGGTCTCCGCAGACGCGGATGGTCGCGCCCCGCACGGGCGCGTGGATTGAAACGATCCGAGCGCGGAGACCGGCGGCCCGTTCCAGGTCGTCGCGCCCCGCACGGGCGCGTGGATTGAAACACGCCCTGGGCGTCTCCGAAACCGATCGTTTGCCGGGTCGCGCCCCGCACGGGCGCGTGGATTGAAACGAGCCCACCGACCCGCAGTACCAGTGCACCGTGAGTCCCGCCCCGCGCGGGCGCGCGGACTAAAACTTGCTCGGGTGCACGACATCACCACCGTCGTTGCTGTCAGCCACCTTGTTGTCGCCTCTGCCAACCTATCCCATCTGCACGCTGGGACCGCTTTTCATCCCCCGCCAATGCACGACTTCGAGGCGGCCGTCGAAGTGTTCGACGACCGCGCTGCACGAGTCGACCCAGTCGCCACAGTTCAGATAGCGGACCTTGCCGATCCGGCGGTCGGAGGCCCAGTGGATGTGGCCGCAGATCACCCCATCCACGCCACGCAACTGAGCGGCGTGCGCCATGCTGTCCTCGAAGTCGAAGATGAAGCCCACCGCCTTCTTCACTTTCTGCTTCGCGTACCCGGCCAGCGACCAGTAGCCCGGCATGTGCAGCAGCCGACGTGCCCGCGACAGCAGATGGTTGAGCCGGACCAGGGCGTTGTAGGCGACATCGCCGAGCACCGCCACCCAGCGGTGGTGACGCGTGACCTGGTCGTATTCGTCACCGTGGATCAGCCAGTAGCGACGGCCATCGATCGTCTCGTGTTCACATTCGGATTCCACCCGGATGTCGCCGAAGGTGACGCCGGCGTAATCGCGCAGGGCCTCGTCGTGGTTGCCGGGGATGAAGACCACGGTGCAACCGTGGCGGGCGCGGCGCAGCACCTTCTGCACCACGGTATTGTGCGCCGGGGCCCACTGCACGCTGCGGTTCATCGCCCAGAAGTCGATGATGTCGCCGAGCAGGTAGAGGTGCTCGGATTCGAACTCCTTCAAAAAAGCGAGCAGATTTTCGGCCTGGCAGGCGCGCGTGCCCAGATGCACGTCGGAAATGAAAACGGAGCGCACCGCCGGCATCAGTCGGCACGCCCTCCGGCGCCAGTCGCGGCCGGCCACGGCTGCGCAGCCCCACCGCGGCGCCAGGCACGGAGCAGCGCATCAGCAAAAGTGTCGACGACGTGCCCCCAGCTCAGGCCCTCGGCGCTGCGCCGAGCAGCCTCTCCCAGCTCGGCACGAAGCCGGTCATTTACAGCCAGCTGGATCGCCCGTTCGATGAAACCGTCCTCATCACCGCAGCGCACCACGGCGCCGTTGCCCAGATCCCGGATCGTCTCGGCGGCGGCGGCGTAGCCGTAGGCCAGCGTACACACGCCGCTCGCCATCGCTTCCAGGGTGACGTTGCCGAACGTTTCGGTCAGGCTGGGAAAGAGAAACAGGTCGGATGAAGCGTAATGCGCGGCCAGGTCTTCACGGTGCCGGGTTCCGGCCAGGACCGCATCGGGGCAGGTACGGGCCAGCGTAGCGCGAAGGGGACCGTCACCGACCAGGATCAACCGGGCATCGGCCCGCTGCTCACGGATCGCAGTAAAGGCGCGCAGCACCAGGTCGAGGTTTTTTCCGGGGCGAGGCGTCCGACGCTGATCACGGCGAGGCCGCCAGGGGCAAGGCCCCAATCCCGGCGCAAGGCTTCGCTGCGCCGCAGCGGATCGAACAGCGCGGTATCGACTCCGCGCCCGATGGCTTCCACCCGCGCATAGCCCTGGTCGCCCAGGCTGCGCGCCAGCGCGGCCGTCGGCACGTAGGTGGTGGCGCTGCGGTTATGGAAACGGCGCAGATAGGCGGCTACCGGCCGGCGCAGCCAGCCGATGCCGTAATGCGCGCTGTAACGGTCGAAATTGGTATGGAAGTCCGATGTCACCGGCACACGCAGCGTGTTCGCCGCCGTCACCGCGCTCCAACCGAGGGGGCCTTCGGTCGCCACGTGCACCAGGTCAGGACGCCGCCGCGACCACTCGCGCAGCAATCGAGAACGGGCCGGCAGACCGAACCTGAGCCCATCGTAGCGCGGCAGCTTCAAGCCCCGCACCAGTACTTCATCGAATCCACGCGCGCCCGCCGCGGTGGAGTCGGAGTCCTGTCGCGGACGCACCAGCTGCATGTCGTAGCCGCGCTCGACCAAGCCGTCGATCATCCGTTCGAGCGTCATCGCCACCCCGTTTACTTCGGGCGGAAAGGTTTCGGTCACCAGCGCGATGCGCAGGCGGGATGGCGGACAGGGTGCTGCCGTCGTGCAATCGAGCGCTCTCATGGCGCCGCAGCGTAGGCGACCCGCAATACAGCTCGGTTACGCCGAAATTGCGCCCGCGTTAAACCAACCCGCACGCGAACCCGTGCACTTGCCGCCGCCATTACCGCGCCCCCCTGGTGCGACGATAAGCTAAACTTCAGCGCCGGCCCGCCAGGGGTCTGCCACCCATCCGTCGCACGCATTCGGAAGCACCGGAACACATCATGCCCACCTGGGGACACGGACTGCGGGCGAAATCCGCCCTCGCCCTGCTGCTCGCCTGCCTGCTCGCGCTGCTGCCGGCGGCCTTTTTTGCCTGGCGGGCATTCGACGAGGTCAAGACCCATCTGGGCGAAGGCTACGCGCGCAACTTCACCGAGCTGCATCGCGAACGCATCCTCGGCCCGATCGCGCGCGAACTCGCGCTCGCCCGCCGCCTGGCGGACTCGGTGGCGGTCCGTCAGTGGCTGCGCGACGAGCGCGACCCGTCCCGCCATGCGCAAGCTTTGGAGGAGGCGGAAGGCTTTCGCCGGGCGTTCCGCGACCACAGCTACTTCCTCGCCAGCAGTCGCTCGCTCGACTACTACTACAACGATCCGGCCCAGGATTACAGCGCCGCGCCCCGTTACCGGCTCGACCCGCAGAAAGCCGACGACGCCTGGTTCTTTTCCACGCTCGCCGCTGCCCCCCGCGTCAACATCAACGTCAACCCCGACCGCTGGCTGAAGCAGGCCAGGGTCTGGCTCAACGTCGTCATCGAAGACGACGGCGGCCGTCTGGGCATCGCCGGCAGCGGACTGGACCTGTCACGCTTCATGAAGGAATTCATCGACGCCGGCATCGCCGGCCTGACGCCGATGATCATCGACCGCAACGGCGCGATCCAGCTCCACCCCGACGCCCGCCTGATCGCACTCGGTTCGGGCGCGCGCCACGATGCCCAGGCGCGCACCCTGGACAGCCTGCTGGCCGACGCCCAGGAGCGCGGCGCGCTGCAGGCCGCCCTCGATCGCGCCGCCACCGCCCCGGGCACAGTGGAGCAGCTGTGGGTGACGCTCGATGGCGGCCGGCGCCTGCTGTCGCTGTCCTATCTGGACGAGCTGCGCTGGTACGTGCTGACCGCGGTCGACCTCTCGGTGGCCGAGATCGTCGATCGCGGCTGGCTCCAGGGCGCGGCCGCCGGCTTCGCGCTGCTGATCGTGCTGATGCTGGCGAGCTTCAGCTTCGCCGTCGACCGCCTCGTGCTGCGCCCGCTGAAAGCCCTCCACCACTCGGCGCTGGCCCTCACCCGCGGCGAAACCGTGCGCCTGCCCCCGCCGGGCAGGGACGAACTCGGCGACCTGTCACGCGCCTTCGGCGCCATGGCGGCAAAGATCCGCGCCCACACTGCCGAACTCGAGGACAAGGTGCGCACGCGCACCGAAGCACTGCAGGCGGCCAACACGGCGATGAGCGCGGCACAGAAAAAAGTCCGGGATTCGATCGAATACGCCAGCCTGATCCAGCGCGCGCTGCTGCCCGACCAGCGCCTGAGCGAGATGCTCGGCCCCCATCACTTCGCCCTGTGGCGGCCACGCGACACCGTCGGCGGCGATTTCTACCTGTTCCGCGCCGAAGGCGAACACAACCTGCTGGGCATCGTCGATTGCGCGGGCCACGGCGTGCCCGGCGCGCTGATGACGATGCTGGCGCGCGCCGCCTTCGACGACGCCATGAACCGCATCGGCCTGGAGCAGCCCGCGGCCCTCCTCGCCCATGCCGACCGCACCCTGCGCGGGATGCTGCAGGCCTCGCAGCTGCCGCGCGCGATCGCCACCAACATGGACGCCGGCCTGGTGTGCGTGGACCGCACCACACGCCGGATCCTGTTCGCTGGCGCAAAAATCTCGCTGTACTGGAGCGACGGCGACGCGGTGGAGGAAATCCCCGGCGTGCGCCGCGCGCTCGCCGACCGCCGCCAGGCCGAGTTCGTCGAGCACAGCCTCGCCCTGCCGGCGGGTGCGACCTGCTACCTGGTGACCGACGGCTACCTCGACCAAGCCGGCGGCGAACATGGATTCGGCCTCGGCAACAGCCGTTTCGCCGAACTGCTGCGCACCATCGCGCAGCGGCCGATGACCGAGCAGGCGCAGGCCCTGGACCGCGCGCTCGAGGCCCACCGCGGCCACCACCCGCAGCTCGACGACATTACAATTCTTGCATTCCGCATCGACTGAGCCCACTGTTTACCCCGCCTGCGCCACCAGGAGCCCCGCCTTCATGGACGATCTCGACCTTTTCAGCCTGCGCGACCTGTTCAACCGCAACCGCATCCTGCTGTGCTTCAACGGGCCGATCTCGCGCAGCCTGATCGAGGAAATCGGCCACGCCCTGAAAAACTACCTGCAGGCGCAGAACGCCACGCCCTCGGCGGCAATGGACGTCTTCGGCGTGTACATCGAAATGACCCAGAACATCCGCCACTACGCCGCGCACCGGCAGTACGGCGAAGAGGACAGCGCGGCCACCATCATCGTCGCACGCCAGCCGGACGGGGCCTACCTGGTTCAGGCCGGCAATCTGGTCGAAGCCGACGACGGACCGCTTCTGATGGCCCGCATCAAGGCCCTGTCCGGCATGGACAAGGCCGAACTCAAATCCGCCTACAAGGAGCAGTTGCGCAAGCCGCGCGACACCGCGCTCAGCTCCGGCGCCGGGCTGGGCCTGCTCGACATCGCGCGCAAGGCCTGCCAGCCGCTGTCGGCCAGCGTCGGCCCGGCGAGCGGCGGAAAGGTGTTCTTCAGCCTGAGGGCGGTCATCTGAAACTCCGGCACATCCCCTACCCGACCGAAAAAACACCATGACGATCCTGAACATCCCCGGAACCCAATCGACTCCCACCATCACAGCGGACTGGGACGCCGGCCTGCTGAAGATGGACGGCGATTCCTACCCCGAGAACTCCTTCGAGTTCTTCGGCGAGATCCTCGTCTGGGTCGAGCGCTTCCTCGCCGAAACCGCCCGCCCCCTGCGCCTCGAGCTGCAGCTGATCTACATGAACACCAGCTCGGTGAAGGCAATGATGGACATCTTCGACATGCTCGAAGATGCCCACGTCCGCGGCCGCGAAGTCCGCGTCGATTGGTACTACCATCCGCGCAACGAACGGGTGAAGATGCTCGCCGAGGAATTCCGCGAAGACTGCAGTTTCCCCTTCGAGATCGCCGTCCAGCCATCGTGAATACCGCCGCCGACACCCCGCTGTCGAGCACCCCGCCCCTGCTCGACGAGATCCGCGCGCTGCTCGACGACCCGACGCTGCGCGACGACCCGCTCCATGCCCCGCTCACGCGGCTCTACGCCCTCGCCTGCGACCAGCACGAACGCATGGCGCGGCTGATCCGCATCTCCGACGGCTATCACGGCTGGTCGCAGAGCCGGGCCGAAGACCTCAACGCCCAGTTCGACCGCCACGTCCGCCGCCTGGAAAAGCTCGCCCGCATTTCCGACCGCTACCAGAACTCACTGCGCGAAGTCAGCGAGAGCCTGCGCGAAGCGTCGATCACCGACGCCCTCACCGGCCTGCGCAACCGCCGCTACCTGATGGAGCGCCTGCGCGAGGAAAGCGGCCTCGGCAAGCGCAGCGCCCAGGTCTATGCGCTGGCGATGGTCGACGTCGATCGGTTCAAGGCGATCAACGACCGCTTCGGCCACGAAACCGGCGACGTCGTGCTCCACCGCATCGCCGGCGCCCTGCACGGTGCAATTCGCGAATACGACATCTGCGGGCGCTGGGGCGGCGAGGAGTTCCTCCTGATCCTGCCCGGAACACGGCTGGCCGACGGGCGCGAGCTGATCGAGCGCGTGCACGCGCAGATCCGCCACCTGTCGATCGATGCCGGACCCGGCTACGGCATCCAGGTTTCGATCAGCACCGGCCTGACCGAGTATCGCCCCGGGGAAGCGCCCACCCACACCCTGGCGCGGGCCGATGCCGCGCTGCTGCAGGCCAAGGAGAGCGGGCGGGACCGGGTGGTCGCAATCTGAGCGCCCCCGGCTGCGGGCGCGCTCCGGGCGCGGCCTGTCCGCCGCTCAGGGAACCAGCGCGACGCGGCCGGCCGCGGCCGCTGCCGGCCCGCTTCGCGCGGGGCGGGCTGCAACCGCATCATCGCCCGCCTCTTCCTCCGCCGGCTCCCACAGGGCGCGGTAGGTCGCGCTGTAGTTCATCAGCTGCGCGGACATGCGCGCCAGGCGGTCGGGTGGTCGCGGCGCCCGCACCGGACCGATCGCCGAATAGCCCAGACCGGCGCGCCCGCCCTTCACCTGCAGCCCGATCAGATCGAGGATCGTCGGCAGCATGTCGAAGTGGGTGACTTCGTCGGTGTTCTTGGCCAGCCGCCGGTCCTTGCCGATCAGCAGGTTGAACACCCGCCGCTGGGGATTCTGGATCAGTTTCGGATAGGAGGTGTTGCCCATCGCCAGGTGGTCGCCCTGGACGACGATCGCCACCCGCTCGAGCCCGCCGCGGGCGATGATGTATTCGATGAAGTCCGCCACCAACCCGGCGGTGCACTCGACGATGCCGTCGAAATCGCCATAGCCCTGCTGCGCACACTGCGGGGAGAGGTGGCCGTAGGGGTGGTGGGTGTCGATGGTGAGGACGTTGAGGTTGAACGGCCGACGCGACTTCATCAGGCGGTCGAACTCGGCGCGCGCATGGCGGAACAGGTCGTCGTCGCGCAAGCCCCAGCCGCTCATGCGCTCGGGCGGCTCGCCGGCGGAAATCCACTCCTCGCGCCCCATCACCTTCTCGTAACGATGGTCGCGGAAGAACTTGCCGACTCCGGCAAAAGCCAGGCTGGAGCCGTTGAGGAAGACGTTGCGGTAACCTTCCGCGGCGAGGATGTCGCCCAGGCAGCGCGCATTCGGCAGGTAGCGCTCGATTTTTTCGCCCTGCACGTTGCCGCCGAACATCGCCACCGATTTCAGCGGCAGGCCGCACTGGGTCGCCACCAGCCCGGCGATGGTGAAATGCGCACCCATCATCTCGTGGTAGTCGTCGAAGGACACCACCCCCGGACGTGACTTCAGCGCATTGAGGCGGTGCAGCAGGTCGCGGCCGAACAGGGCTGGATCGGAATAGGTGCTCTCCAGACTTTCGACGTAGATCAGCACCAGGCTCTTCGGCGGCTGCCGGCCGCGGACGAGAGCAACCCGGGCGGGATCGACGTAGGTATCGGAAAAGTAGTCCTCGCCGAAATAGGCCCGCACGTAGCGCGCCACCGAAAAGCTATCGACGAAGAACGCCCCCCCCGCCCCCAGCACCACCAACGGCACGATGCGCGGCAACGTGTGGCGCGCGCCGCGGTGGATCCATTCGCCCAGCCAGTGCCCGCCCGCGCGCAGGCGGTCGCGGGCCGCACGCAGCAGCGGCAGCGGCCAGCCCGTGCCGCGGGCGTGCACGCGGCCGACCCACCCGTCCACCGCCCACAGCAGCAGCGCCAGCAGCAGCGGCAGGGCCAGCCCGCGCCACAGGAAGCGGCGGGTGAGCTCGGGGTCGCTGGTCAGCACGCCCTCGGAGCCGAAGCGCAGGTGGTAGAGCACCTGGTCGATGCTGACGGAGCCGAACTCGTCGGTCAGCCAGCGCGGCACCGCGTACAGCAGGCAGCCGGCCAGGATGGCCAGAAATCTGAGCAGTTTTCCGACACGCATCTTGGCCCCGCGCACGCAAGCCCCTGCGCGTACCTCGGATGGGACGCACGCAGAAGGTGCGCAATGCTACCGCAACAAATCCGTCATCGAATCCTCATTTTTGTGTCGATATGCACACCGCCGCCGAAGCGGGAAAGCGGCGCGGCGGCGCACCCGCTCAGCCGCTCAGCCGCTCAGCCGCTCACCACGGCGCGATTGGTGATCACGCGCGCATCGACCACGGCGTAGCCGTCGGCGTAGGCAATGACCGGATTGAGGTCGAGTTCGGAGAGTTGAGGATAGGCGCTGACGATGCTCGACACCTTCAGCAACAGATCGACCAGCGCCGTCTTGTCCACCGCCGCCTCACCCCGCGCGCCATCCAGGATCCGGCGCCCCTTGAGCTGGTCGACCATCGATTCGGCGTCGAAGCGCGACAGCGGAATGGCACGGAAGGCGACATCCTCGAGGATCTCGACGAAGATGCCGCCCAGCCCGAACATCAGCACCGGGCCGAAGATCGGGTCGCGCACCACGCCGACGATGGCTTCGGTGCCCTTTCGCGCCATCGGCGTGACCAGCACGCCACGGATGTCGGCGTTCGGGTCGTAGGCCCGGCAGCGGGTCATGATCCGGTCGTAGGCCGCGCACAGCGCCGCCTCGCCGACCAGGTTCAGCATCACGCCGCCGGCGTCCGACTTGTGCAGGATGTCCTTCGACACCACTTTCATCGCCAGTGCCTGGTTGCCGAAATGCGCCGCCACCGCGGCCAGCTCATCGGCGCCGTGCGCCACCCGCTCCTCGGCCACCGCCACCCCATGGGCGCGCAGCAGCGCCTTGGCTTCGAACTCGTAGAGGTCGCGGCCTTCGTTCTGGGCGCGCGCGAACATCGCCTGCATGTCCTCGATCGGCGTCACCCCGGGCTGCAGCGGCTGGCCGTGCTGGTGGGCAAGGTAGGCGCCGCGCTCGCCGAGCGCCTGCAGCACCCGCACCGCATGTTCGATCGAGGCGTACACCGGCAGCCCGGCCTCGTGCAGGCGGCGCAGCGCCGGCGGCTTGACCGGCGCATAGAGGCTGTAGATCACCAGCGGCTTGTCGATGCGGCGGGCGAGCTCGATCATCGACTCCGCGGCGCGCATCTCGCCGCCGAGCAGCGACTCGGCGAAGCGGGTGTGGTAGCCGCCGAACATGCCGACGAGGAACACCGCATCGACGCTGTCGTCCTCGGCGGCGATTTCCATGCAGCGCGCCAGCACTTCGGGATCGGCATCGGAGCTGCCGGCGACGTCGACCGGGTTGGCGAGCGAGGCCTGCGGCAGCAGGATCGCCGCCAGGCGCTTGCGCGTCGCTTCGGACAGCGGCGCCAGCTCCAGCCCGGCTTCGGACAGGCGGTCGGAGGTGATCGTGGCCTGGCCGCCGCCGTCGGCGATCACCGCCACGCGCTTGCCGCGCGCCTGCTGCAGCAGGCCCAGGCCTTCGGCCACCGGCAGGATGCGGTCGGAATGGTGGACGACGGTGACCCCGACCTGGCGCAGCAGATCGACGGTCATCGCATAACTGCCGGCGAGCGCCCCGGTGTGCGAGCTGGCGGCCTTCTTGCCCAGCTCGGTGGCGCCCGACTTGTACACCACCACCGGCTTCAGCGGGGTGATCTCGCGCGCCGCCTGGAGGAAGCGCTGGCCGTCGCGGAAGCCTTCGACGTACAGGGTCGCGACCCGGGTGCGCTCATCCTCGCCGAGGTAGCGCAGGTAGTCGTTGAAGCCGATGTCGGTCTGGTTGCCGGGGCCGACGTAGGTGGAAAAGCCGACGTGGCCGTTGTGCTCGGCCTCCAGCACCAGCGCCAGCAGCATGTTGCCCGACTGCGAGATGAAGCCGATGTCGCCGGCCTTGATGTTGCGCAGGTCGAGCAGGTTCACTTTCTTGTGCAGGTTGAACATGCCCGAGGTGTTGGGGCCGATGATGCGCACCCCGCCCGCGCGCGCGGCGTCGAGCACCTGCTGCTCGAGCTTCGCCCCTTCCGCACCGGTCTCGCGAAAGCCCGCGGCGAGAATCACCGCGCCCTTGACGCCCTTGCGCCCGCACTCGGCAATCAGCCCGGGCAAGGTCGCCGCCGGGGTGCAGATCAGCGCCAGATCGACCGCGCCGGGGACGTCATCGAGGGTCGGGCAGGTCGGCACGCCGAGGATCTCGGGCACCTTGGGGTTGATCGGGTAGATCCGGCCGGCGTAATCGCCCTTGATCAGGCCGACCATCGCCTTGTAGCCGCGCTTGGTCGGATCGGCTGAAGCGCCGACGATGGCGATCGAATCGGGGGCGAGGAAGTCGTGCAGCGGGCTGCGGTGGGCGGGGGCGGTGTCGTGCGTGCTCATGTCATTGCCCCCGGAACACCGGTGCGCGTTTCTCGGCGAAGGCATCGACCCCTTCCTGCCAGTCGCGGGTGGTGCCGACGAACATCATGCCTTCGAGCTCGGCGGTGAGGCAGGCGTCGAGGGTGCGTTCGGCCGAGCGGTTGAGCTGCGCCTTGGCAAGCTGCATCGAGAACGGCGCCTTGCCCGCGACCTTGCGCGCGAAGCCGCGCGCCGCGTCGAGAAAGCCCTCGTCGGCAAACACCCGGCTCGCCAGGCCGATGCGTACCGCCTCTTCACCCTTGATGCGCTCACCGAGAAAGACCAGCTCGCGCGCCTTCGCCAGCCCGACCAGGCGCGGCAGCAGCCAGGTCACGCCGCCGCCGAGGAAATTGCCGATCGAGATCTCGGGCAGGCCGATCTGCGCGCTTTCGGCCATCAGCACGAAGTCGGCGGCGATCGCCATTTCCGCCCCGGCCCCCAGGGCGTAGCCGTTGACCGCGGCAATCACCGGTTTCTGCAGTTCCAGCAGCCGCTTGCACACGTCCTGCTCGCCTTTCAGGTACTGGCGGCGGTCGAAGGCGGTGCGCCCGACCTTGTGCTCCTTGAGGTCAGCGCCGACGCAAAAGGCGCGCCCCTCGCCGCTGAGGAGGACGACACGGGCGTCGCGCTCGGCTTCGGCACGGCTCAGGGCGGCATCGAGCTCGTCATACAGCTGCCGGGTCACGGCGTTGAGGCGCTGCGGGCGGTTGAAACGGATCTCGGCGACGCCGTCGCGAAGTTCGTAGAGAAGGGTTTCGTAGGTCATGGAGGCTCTCGGTGGGGGCGGGAAGAAAAAGAGGATGAAGGGAGGCGGCGGGGCGACGGGACGGGACTGGATCGGCGCGGGCCGCGCACGACCGCGACTCACTCCGGCGCCGGAACCCGGCCGCAGAAAAGGCCGGGCGCCACCGGCTTGTGCATCAGCACCACATCCTTGCGCGGAATGTGGCACCGCCAGCCGAAGCGCCGGGCAAGGTGGCGGAACGTGCTTTCACGATAGAACACGACATGGGTCGGGTCACGCCGGTAGTGCCAGCCGGCGAAGCGGGCGTCGTCGGTCTGGAAGCAGGTCGTGATCCCGAGCCAGCCACCGGGACGCAGCAGCGCGTCGAGGCGGGCGAACTCGGCGGCCGGGTGGTGGAAGTGCTCCACCACTTCGGTACAGGTGACGAAGTCGTAGCGCTGCGCCAGCACGCCAGCATCGGGGGCGAACAGCGGGTCATACACGCGCACGGTGTGGCCGACGCCACGCAGCATGTCCGCCAGCGCCGGGCCGGGTCCGCAGCCGTAGTCCAGCCCCGCGCTCGCCGGCGCGAGCCGGGCGCACAGGGGCTCGGCGAGGCGGGCAAGAAAGCGGCGATAGCCGGGGTCGGCCGGGTCGTTGCGGTGGAGGAGGTATTCGGCGCATTCGGCGTCGACTGGCGGGCGCTGCGCGGGCAGCAGGAAAGTCGCTTCGCAACGGACGCAGCGCCGGTAGTCGCGCGCGCCCACCTCGATGAAGAGGCGCGGTGCGGCGTCGAGACAGACCGGGCAGACGGGGGCTGGCCCGGAAGCAGGCAGGCTCATGGGGGAATTGTACGTAGCCGGGGGAGGCCTGCCCACGGGGGAGGAGTCCGTATTGCGGTTCCGGGCCGATTGTGATCTGGCTGCATCCCCCGCCCCGCTTCAGAGCAGGGCCGGCTCGGGCTCCAGGCGCACACCGAAGCGCGCCTCGACATCGGCGACGATCGCCCGCGCGATGCGCACCACGTCGGCGCCGGTGGCGCCGCCGCGATTGACCAGCACCAGCGCCTGGCGCTCGAAGCAGCCGACCGGGCCGAGGTCGCGTCCCTTCCAGCCGGACTGCTCGATCAGCCAGCCGGCGGCGAGCTTTTCCCGGCCGTCGGCCTGAACGTAGTGCGGCATCGTCGGGTGGGCGGCGAGCAGGCGGGCGCACTGCGCCGCTTCCACCAGCGGGTTCTTGAAGAAGCTGCCGGCGTTGCCGAGAACGGCGGGGTCGGGCAGCTTGCGGCAACGGATCGCGCTCACCGCCTCGGAGATCTCGCGCGCGGAAGGGTCGGCAAGCCCGCGCGCCTCCAGTTCGCGGGCAAGCTCGGCGTAGCGGGTCACCGGCTGCCAGCGCCGCGGCAGGCGAAAGCGCACCGCGCTCACCAGCCAGCGTCCCGGCGCGCGCTTGAACACGCTGTCGCGATAGCCGAAAGCACAGTCCCGCAGCGTGAATACGCGGCGCGCGCCGGACTCCAGGTCCACCGCGTCGAGCGAGTCGAAACGCTCGGCGAGTTCCAGCCCGTAGGCGCCGATATTCTGGATCGGCGCCGCCCCCACCGTGCCCGGAATCAGCGCCAGGTTTTCCAGTCCGGGCCAGCCCCGCTCCAGCGTCCAGCACACGAAATCGTGCCAGGATTCGCCCGCACCGGCCTCGACGATCCAGGCCTCGGCCGTCGCGTCCACCAGGCGGCGGCCGTCGATCTCGACCTTCAGCACCGTCCCGGCGAAATCGCCGGTGAACACCAGGTTGCTGCCCCCACCCAGCACCAGACGCGGGATAGCGGCCCAGCCCGGCGTGGCGATCAGCGCATCGAGCCGATCGAGCGAGCGCAGGCGCAGCAGGCGCGCCGCCCGCGCCGGCAGGCGAAAGCTGTTGAGCGCGCCGAGATCGGCGTCGAACAGGGTGTCCGGCCCGGGCGTGCTCATCGTCCGGCGCACGCCCGGGCCGCGGTCTGCGCGATCGGGAACAGGCGGTCATAGCCGATGTTGAACAGCAGCGCATAGATCGTGTACGCGATCGCCAGAGCGACGTCGGCGACCAGGGCCTCGACCCAGCCCATGCCGGTCCACAACACGATCACCGGCAGCGTGATCAGCAGCAGCCCGCCCTCGAACAGCGCGGCGTGCACGCAGCGCAGACGCAGCGGCCGCCGGTCGGCGCTGCGCCCGGTGAGACGGCCTTCCATCCAGTCGAAGCCGGTATTGAAAGCGCCGTTCCACAGCGCCGCGACCAGCGCCAGCAGCGCCAGCAGCGCGGCCGACTCGAGCGGCGGCGTGCCGCTCAGCCAGGCGAAGGGCGGCGTCACCAGCACCAGGCCGCCGAGCTCGAACAGGGCAATCTGGCGCAGGCGGTCGCGCCAGGAGCGCAGCTTCGGGGACGGTGGGGACACAAGCGAACGCCTCCTGCCGGGCGGGTTGGACATCGAAGGCGTGTGAACATAGGCCGGCGCGCCGCCGAAGGCAAGCACACCCGCCCGCCCGCTCGCCGAAGCCCTTCCGGAACAGCGCTCCCGCCCTCTTGTTCCCTTCCCGGGCGCCCTCCGCTGCCGGGCGCGGCCGGGATACTCAGAAGCTCACCGTGGCCTCGTTCGAGCACACCGTGGTGCCGGTTTCGCAGACCCGGTAGGTATAAGTGCCCGCCCCTTTCTGGCCGATCGCGTCGCGGTACGCGCCGTCGTTGGCTTCATTCGTGGCGATCGTCCCCCCATTACGCCAGATATCGACCGCGGTGCCCGCTCCGCTCCATTGCAGATCGACCTGCTGCACGCCCTTGACCTTGCTGCCGGTGGCCGACAGGCTGATCTGGGACGGCGGCGGCGGGGGTTCGGTGCCGGCCCCGAGCGCGCGGTGGGCATTGACCCGGCCGTATTTCACCCAGGCGCGGAAGTTCTGCCCGAGCGCGCCGCTTGCGTCCGCCCCGTTCTCGATCCGGCTGCGCACCTCGGCATTGCTCAGGCCGGGGTTGGAGGCGCGCACCAGCGCCGCCACCCCGGCCACGTGGGGAGCCGCCATCGACGTCCCCGACAGCCAGTTGTAGCAGCCTTCCGGATCATCGGCGGCGATTCCGCAGCCCGCGTTCGGATAGGCCGACAGGATCTGGTGGCCGGGCGCGGCGACCGAAACCCAGTTTTTGTCGAAGGTGGAAAAATAGGCCAGGTTGTCGTGGCGGTCGGTGGCGGCCACCGAAATCACTTCGGCAAAGGCCGCCGGGTAGTGGCGGTTCGACGCGTAATCGTTGCCTGCCGCCGCCACCAGCACCAGCCCCTTGCTCCAGGCATAGGCGATCGCGTCGCGCTCGGCGTTCGACGGCGAGTAGGGGTCGGGGTCGCTGCCGTAGCTCATGTTGACGACGTGATAGCCATTGTCCGCGGCGTAGAGCAGCCCGTCGACCGAAGCGGCGACCTCGCACATGCCGAGGATCGGATACCACTCGTAGGGATATTCGTAGCACACCTTGATCGAACCGAACTTCGCGTTCCAGCCCACGCCGGCGGTGCCGATCCCGTTGTTGGTCTCCGCCGCGGCGATCGCCGCGACGTGGGTGCCGTGGCCGATCAGGTCGGCCGCGGTGCTGCTGCCGGTGAAGTTCTTCTGCTCGAGGCACTTGGTCGCCAGATCGACGTGGGTGCATTCGACCCCGCTGTCGAGGATCGCGATCCGCACCGTGTCGCTGCCCCGCGTCAGGTCCCACGCTTCGGGCGCGTCGATGTCGGCATCCGCGGTGGCGGCCATTGTGCCGCCCGTCTCCGGATCGAACAGCGCCTGTCCGGTATTGTGCAGCCCCCACTGCTGGGTGAAGTAATCGATATTGAGCGCCTCCGGCGGGTCACGGCCCTCGGTGGGCAGGACCAGCGGACGGTAATAGTTGGGCTCGGCGTAGCGCACGTTCGGGTTGCGCTGGTAGAAGGCCACCGTCGCCTGCACCGACCCCGCCGGCACCGCGACCAGCTCGACGCCGATGGCAGCGAAGCGCTTCAGCACCCTGGCGCCGGCGGCGGCGTGCGCCTGTGCGACCTCCGCCCCGGCCAGGCCGGGACGGAACGCAACCAGCACCTGATCCGGTGCGAACGGTGGCGGCAGCGGACGCGAGGCGGCCTCACCCCCGCCGACCGGCGCCTGGGCGGCGAGCGGAGCAGCGCCCGCGATCAGGCAGGCACCGACCAGGAAGACGGCAAGAGATCTCACTGCGGACATGATTTTTCCTCCTGCGCAAGCGGCCCCGCCTGGTGCACCAGGAAGCGGCCGGCGCCGGCAGCATCGGCGGCCGCACACGGTGCCTGGGCTGATGGCGCAACGCCTCGAACTGAAAGCGTGAATGTTTTTTTATAGTGCTGGACACAGGCGTCCGCCAAGGAAGAAGCGCCCTCGCCCGCCGTGACATTTGCCCCCTCGCTGCCGCGCTTGCCGCCCCCACCGCGGGCGCCGGGCGGCAGCGCCACTGCCGGCGGGGACGAGTGATAGACTGTTTGCACAAAACGATTTCGACACGCTTCCGACCCCCCTCACCCGGGGCGGACAGGAAGCCCCCCGCCCATGCTGCCCATGATCCTCCCCATCGGCGCCCTGCTCGCCGGCATCGCCCTGTTGCTGCTCGGCTCCGGCCTGCTCAGCACCACCATCGCCCTGCGCGGAAGCCTGGAAGGGTTTTCCGACACCACGCTGGGCCTGATCGGCTCCACCTACTTCCTCGGCTTCTTTCTCGGCACCTTCATCGCGCCGCAGCTGATCCGGCGCATGGGCCACATCCGCGCCTTCGCCTTCTTCGGCGCGGCGGTCGCGAGCTGCATCCTGCTCCATGCGCTGATCGTCGAAGCCGTATTCTGGATGGTGTTGCGGGTCATCACCGGGGTCGGCCTGGTCGGTTTCTACGCGGTGATCGAAAGCTGGCTCAACGACCAGACCGCACCCGAGCGCCGCGGCCAGGTGTTCGCCATCTACATGGTGGTCAATCTCGCCGCGCTCGCCGGTGCCCAGCAGTTGCTGCGCCTGGGCAGTGCGGCTGCATTCACGTTGTTCGCGGTGGCGGCGATCTTCGTCTGCGCATCGCTGCTGCCGGTGACGATGACACGCTTTCCGCAGCCGCAGATCGGCGCCCGCCCACGCCTGGACCTGCGCCTGATCCGGCGTGCCGCACCGGCCGCCCTGGTCGGTGCGCTGTCTTCCGGGCTGTCGATGGGCGCGTTCTGGAGCCTGACCCCGGTCTATGGCGAGCGCATCGGCCTCGACGCCGCCGGGATCGCCGCGCTGATGACCAGCGCAATCGTCGGCGGCGCCCTGCTGCAATGGCCGATGGGGCGCCTGTCCGATGCCGGCGACCGCCGCCTGGCGCTCGGCATCGCCGCCGTCGGCGCCGTGCTGGCGGGGCTCGCGGTCGCCGCCTTCGGGCACATCGAGCACGTTCCACTGGCCGGGCTGTTCCTGTTCGGCGGCATGGCTTTCGCGGTTTACCCGATCGTCGTCGCCCACCTCGTCGACCACCTCCACCAGGATGAAATCCTTGCCGGCAACACCGGCGTCCTGTTCCTGCACGGAGTCGGCGCTGCCCTCGGCCCCCTCGTCGCCGGCACGCTGATGGACGGCCTCGGTGCGGTCGCGTTGCCGCTGCACCTGGGCCTCGCCTTCGTCCCGCTGGCCCTGTTCACGCTCAGCCTGTACCGCAATACCCGCGACGAAATCGTCGATGCACCCGCGCACTTCACCCCGATGATGCGCACTTCGGCCACCGTGCTCGAAATGGTTTCGGCCGACGACACCACGACCACCGCGGCAGGAGCCCACTCCGGGGACGACGCGGCTGCAGCCGGCCCCGGGCCGGCGCGCACCGGCGCCCCCCTCAGCCCGCCGCCATCGTCTGCGCCCACCACAGGTACAGCGGAATCCCAAGCAGCAGGTTGAAGGGGAAGGTCAGCGCCAGCGCCGCCGCCACCCCGAGCGCCGGGTTGGCCTCGGGCACGGCGATGCGCATCGCGGTCGGGGCGGCGATGTAGGACGCGCTGCCGGCGAGCGTCATCATCAGCACCGTGCCGCCCACCCCCAGCCCCATCACCTGTGCCACGCCCCAGCCGGCGAGCGCCAGCAGCGGCGGCAAGGCCAGCCCGCAGGCGACCAGGAAGAAGCCGGCGCGGCGCAGGTCGGGCAGGCGGTCGGCGGCGATCAGCCCCATCTCGAGCAGGAACAGGCACAGCGCGCCCTTGAACAGATCGACGAACAGCGGCGACAGCGGCTCGACCCCTCCCGGGCCGGCGAGCCAGCCGATCAGGATGCCGCCGCCGAGCAGCAGCACGCTCTTGTTGGCGAACACCTCGTGCACCAGCGCGCCGGCGGCGGAGCGGCCATCGGCCGACTTCACCCCCCAGCGGGCGATCAGGGTGGCGACGATCAGCGCCGGCGCTTCCATCAGCGCCGCCAGCAGCGCGAGGTGGCCTTCGACCTCGATCCCGCGCCCACCCAGCACCGCCGCGCCGACGGCGAAGGTGACGATGCTCACCGAGCCGTAGTGTGCTGCCAGCGAGGCCGCGTCGGCGCGGCCGAAGCGCAGCCGGAAGAGCGGGAACACCAGCAGCGGGATCACCGCGCCAAGGCCGATCGCGAGCAGCGCATCGAGCCACAGGGTGGCGCTTTCCGAACGTGCGATCTCGACCCCGCCTTTGAGGCCGATCGCCAGCAGCAGGTAGATGGACAAGGTTTCGAACACCGCGCCCGGCAGGCGCAGGCCGCTGCGTGCGAACGAGGCGACCGCGCCGAGGGCGAAGAAGAAGGGAACGGCATCGACCATGGTGTATTTTCCGGGCCAGGCATGCGCACCGGGGCGCACATGCGGAGTCATTCACAGGAGACGAAGCCGGGTGGCTTCAGGCGGACGCATTCTGCCGCAGCACACACATATAAAAAAATGATTTATTTTTTAGTTTTATATAGAAATATCTCTATATGGAATCTTATTCCACGGCCTTCCTCAAGCCCCATGCACGCCGCCCCCTCGCCGCCCGCCCGATCACCCGGAGCTCACCGCCATGCGCCTGACCTTCCATCAGCTCCGCCTGCTGCTTGCCGTCTCCCGCGAAGGCGGCGTGTCACGCGCCGCCCAGCGCCTGCACCTGGCCCAGCCGACGCTGTCGGCGCAGTTGCGCCAGCTCGCCGACCAGGTCGGGCTGCCGCTGTTCGAGCGCGTCGGCCGCCGCCTGCACCTGACCGCCGCCGGGGACGCGGTGGTCGACACCGCGCTGCGGATCGAACAGGAGCTGGAAAACCTCGACGAAACCCTCGCCCAGCTGCGCGGCGACGTCGTCGGCCGGCTGCGCCTGGCGGTGGTGAGCACCGCGGAGACCTTCATTCCCCGCCTGCTCGGCGATTTCCGCCGCGAACGCCCTGCGGTCGAGGTGTCGCTGGTGGTGCTCAACCGCGGCGCGGTGATCCGCCGCCTCGCCGACAACCGCGACGACCTCTACATCATGAGCCGCCCGCCCGAAGCGCCGCCGGTGGTCGCCACCCCCTTCCTCGCCAACCCGCTGGTGGTGATCGCCGCCGCCGACCATCCGCTGGCCGCCCGCGCGGCGGTGCCGATCGCCGAACTCGCCGGCGAGGAGTTCGTCCTCCGCGAGCCCGGCTCGGGCACCCGCCAGGCCGCCGAGCACTTCTTCGCCGGGCGCGGCCTGGCGCTGCGCCCGCGCCTCGAGCTGGGCAGCAACGAAGCGGTCAAGCAGGCGGTGGCGGGCGGACTGGGGCTGTCGCTGCTGTCGGCGCACGCCCTCGCCCATGCGGTGGACGAAGGCATCGCCGTGCTGCGGGTCGAGGACACCCCGGTGCTCACCCACTGGCAGATGGTCCACCCCAGCGGCAAGCGCCTGACACCGCTCGCCGACGCCTTCCTGCGCTTCCTGCAGGAGCGCGCACCGGAACTGAACCGGGCGGCGCAGACCCGCCTCGCCGCCGCGCGCCACTGAGCCCGGCCCCTTCTGCGCCCCCCCCCGTCGCGGCGGCGGGGGCGTTCGCCGCGGCGCTCAGCGCACGATACGCCCGTGGGCGATCCGCGCCCCCTCGACCGCCGGGACAGCGCCCGCCGCAACGCTGCCGCCGGCTGCCTGCGCAGCGGCTGCCCTCACCACCGCCGCATCCCCGGCGGGCACCTGCAGTGGCGGCGGCAGGCAGGCGGGCCCTGCCGTGGGCTCGAGATGAGGCAGCAGCAGCGGCCCCATCGACTTCAGGATCTGCACCGGCAGCCCCGAGGTGAAGCGGTAGCCGGCCGCGTCGGGGCCGATGACGTAGGCGGTAAGGGTGCCGAAATGGCGCGGCCCGAGGTAGAACACGAAGGTGGCGGTGCGATTGAGCGCCAGCCCGGGGCGGCCGCGGACGACGATGCGGTTGTCGCCGGTGCCGGTCTTGCCGCCGAGCGCCAGCGCGCTGCCGTCGGCAAGGCGGAAGGACCCGGCGAGGCGGCGTGCGGTGCCGCTCTCGACGACGTCCGACAAGGCGTGGCGCAGCGCCTGCGCCACCTCCACCGCCATCACCCGCTCGCCCTCGGCCGGGCGCACCGCGAACGCGGTCTCGTAGGGCGTGTCGGCCGCAAAGCGCACCGTGTCGATGCGTCGCGTCGGCAGGCGCAGGCCGTCGTTGGCGATGATCCCCATCAGTTCGGCGAGCGCCCCCGGACGGTCGCCCGAGCTGCCCAGCGCGGTGGCGAGCGAAGGCACGAGGTGGCCGAAGGGGTAGCCGAGCCGGGCCCAGCGCCGGTGGATCTCGAGAAAGGCCTCGACCTCGAGCATGGTGAAGATGCGCGAGTCCTGCGCCCCCTTGATCCGGGTGCGGAACAGCCAGCGGTACACCGCCTGACGCTCGTCCGCGCTCGCCGCCACGGCATCGGCGAACGTCGCCTCCGGATGCTGCAGCAGATAGCCCACCAGCCACAGTTCGAGCGGATGGACGCGCGCGACGTAGCCGCGGTCGGGCAGGTCGAAGGCCTCGGGCGCATGGCGGGCATAGAGCTGGGCGAGGCGCGCCGCGGTCGGCGGCGGCCCGTCCACGCGCGCGGCGAGGAATGCGGCGAGCGCGGCGGGTGGGGCTTCCGGTTCGAGGTAGCGGAAGACCGCGGCGAGGCGGTCGTCGCCCGGACGCAGGCCGTCGAGCAACATCGAACGCGCCTCCTCCGCACCCTTGTCCTGGTACTTGCGCCAGAAGCGGCTGAGGAAAGTCCGCCCCTCGCGGTCGGCGAAGCGGGCGAGGTATTCCTCGCGCCGCGGGTCCTGGCGGTCTTCGAGCAGGCGTGCGGTGCTGCCCGGCACCTGGTACATGGTGTGGCGCACGATCTCGCGCATCAGGCGCACGAAAGGCAGGTTGATCGAAGCCTGCAGCGCTTCGCGCACGGTCGGCACGCGGCCGTTGTCGGTGTCGTTGAAGTTGCCGAACACATGCACGCCGCCGCCGGTGAAAAAGCGCTCGCCCGGATTGGCGGAAAAACGCCGTTCGAGCGCGGCTTCGAGCATCGCCGGCAGGCTGCGGTCGGTGGCCGCGGCGAGATGCTCCACGGCCCAGCGCGTCAGGCGGTCGTGGGTGTCGATATTCACCCGGCGCAGGGCCGCCGCATCGAGCGGCGCGAGCCGGGCGTGGAGTTCGGCGACCAGTTCGAGGTAGGTGGCGAGCACGCGCAGCTTGGCGGTGGAGCCCAGTTCGAGCTTGCTGCCCTCGTTGATGTCGAGCGGCTGGTCGGTGGTGTCGGTCTGCACCCGCACCCGGTTGCCGCCCGCGGTGCGCTCGACCAGGGTGAAGCTGTAGCGCACCGCATCGAGCGTGGCCGGGTGCAGCAGGCGCTCGCCGATCAGGCCCTGGCTGCGCGCGAACTCGGCCTCGGACAGGCGGCCGAGGTAGGCACTGACCGCCTGCTGCAGGCCGCCGTGCAGCGTGCTCGCCAGTTCGGCGTCGAGGCGGTCGAGGGCGTACAGCGAAGTGTCGAGCAGGCCCGCCAGGCGGGTTCGCACCGCGGTCGTGCCCTTGCCCGGCTGGGCCGGCACCAGCGCCGGGTCGGCGGCGAGATCGCGGAAGCGCAGCGGCTGGCCGAGTGCAGCGTCGCGCAGGGCGGGGCCGATCAGGCCGGCCCCGGCAAGCAGGCGCAGGTGGGCATCGGTACTGCGGGCCAGTTCTTCGCGGCCGTCGGCGAGGTACCACGACGGCCGGCGGTGGGCGATCATCAGCGCCACCACCTGGCGCAGCGCCTGGCCCTGGGCCAGCCGCTGCTCGCCTTCGTCCGCGGGCGCGGCGAGCAGCGCATTGACGTGCGCGAAGTCGGCGCCGAACCACACCCACAGGCCGTCGCCGAGGCCGTTGACCTCGCCGTGGCCGGGGGCGGCCGACAGCGGCACGGTGTTCAGGTAGTCGAGCACCAGGCGGCGGCGCGCCGCCAGGGTGTGCTCGCCTTCGCGGTAGGCGCGCACGCTGGCCGAGGCCATCTGGCGCAGCTTCTCGCGCGCATCGGCGGTGATGCCGCCGGGTGAATGGCGGTACTTCTCGATCTGGGTGGCGAGGGTGCTGCCGCCGGGGGCGTCGAGATCGGCATCGACCATCCGCCCGAGCTGGCCGAGCGCGGCGCGGGCGAAGCGCGCCCAATCGACCGCCGGGTTCAGGGTCGGCCGGGAGGGATCGAGGAGGTCGCGGTTTTCGATGAACAGCAAGGCATCGACGACCACCGCCGGCACCGCCTCGAAGTCGGCATAGCCGCGGTAAGGATAGCGAAAGCCGTACTGGCGCTCGCCCCGGCAGTCGAGCACGTCGAGCCCGGCGCGGGTCTTTTCGCGATAGGGCGGGAACAGCCCGCGGTCGGTGTAATCCATCAGCGCCGGGCTGAAGCGCACCTGCTCGGTGAGGGCGAAGCCACGCGCCTGCAGGCGTTCGGCAAAGCGCGGCAGCTCGGTGTAGCCGAGGCGCTGGTCGAACGGGCCGTGGGCGGGGAAGCGGATCGCGGTGCTCGGCCCCGCCATCCGCGCATAGTCGAGACGCGCGGCATAGCGCGCGATCTCGCGCGCCTGCAGGCGCGAAGTCGACAGTTCGTGGGCGAGCAGCACGCCCCATGCGACCAGGATCACCAGCACGAGCACCAACACCACGGCGCCAAGCAGGCTCGGCAGCCGCCTGCGCGCAGCGGGCGGGGCGGCGGCTGCCGGCGGCGGTGGTGAATTCGGACGCGGAGGAGATGAAGTCGGCATGGGGCAGGGTGCAAAGCCGCCCTTCCGCGAACGCAGTGAGCGCGGGGGCGCTTCGTTTCAACGATTATCCCGCGTCCCCGGGCGAAAAACGGCGCTGTGACGGATTCGCAACGCCTGCGGAGGCTTGGCTTAGGCGTCGAAAGCGGCCAGCGCCGCACGCAGTTCGGCCTCACTGACGCCCCCGGCCAGCGCTGCCACCGCCGCGCCGTCGACGCGCAGCATCCCCTCGTGCACCTCAAAGCGCCCACCCTGCCTGAGCGCCGCCACGCACTGCCCGGCCTCGCGCGGCGAGGCGAAGCCGGCGCCCTGCAGCAGCAGGCGGCCGTCGCCATCGACGAGCTTGAAATGGAAGCGGCCGTCGGCTTCGCGGTACTGCTTGAACTGCGGCAGGGCGGCGGGTTTCGGCTTCGCCGCGCCCGCCGCGGCGGGCGCGGTGGCGAGGCTGCGCAGGCCGACGGCGTGGCGCAGCTCGGCGAGGAAGGGGGCGGCGAGCACGCGCGCCTTCTCCGCGCCTTCGCGCAGCTGGCGCTCGATCCGCGCGGGCTCGGCGATCAGCGCCTGGTATTGGTCGCGCATCGGCGCCACCGCGCCCTCGATACGCTCGAACAGCGCCTGCTTGGCTTCGCCCCAGGCGATGCCGTCATCGAAGGCGGTGCGCATCGCGCGCGCTTCTTCGGCGCTGGAGAAGGCCTGGTAGAGCTGGAACAGCGCCGAGCCGTCGGCGTCCTTGGGCTCGCCCGGTGCCTTCGAGTCGGTGACGATGGAGAAGATCAGCTTCTTCAGCTCGGCCGGCGGCGCGAACAGCGGGATGGTGTTGTCGTAGCTCTTGCTCATCTTGCGGCCGTCGAGCCCGGGCAGGGTCGCCACCGAGGCGTCGATCGCCGCTTCCGGCAGGGCGAAGTGCTCGCCGTAGAGGTGGTTGAAGCTGCCGGCGATGTCGCGCGCCATCTCGAGGTGCTGGATCTGGTCGCGCCCGACCGGCACCGAGTTGGCCTTGAACATCAGGATGTCGGCGGCCATCAGCACCGGGTACATGAACAGCCCCATGCTGACCCCGGCATCGGGGTCGAGGCCGTCGGCGGCGTTCTTGTCCACCGCCGCCTTGTAGGCGTGGGCGCGGTTGAGCAGGCCCTTGCCGGCGACGCAGGTGAGCAGCCAGGTCAGCTCGGGAATCTCGGGGATGTCGGACTGGCGGTAGAACCACACCCGCTCGGTATCGAGCCCGGCGGCGAGCCAGGTGGCGGCGATCTCCAGCGTCGAGCGCTGCACCCGCGCCGGATCGGCGGTCTTGATCAGCGCGTGGTAGTCGGCGAGGAAGTAGAAGCTCTCGACCCCGGGGTGGCGGCTGGCGGCGACCGCCGGGCGGATCGCGCCGGCGTAGTTGCCGAGGTGGGGCGTGCCCGAGGTGGTGATCCCGGTGAGGACGCGCTGGACAGTCATGGATTGCTCCGGCCGGACAAAGCCGCGAGTTTATCGCGAAAGAGCCGATGCCCGCGCCGCACGGCGACCATGAACGGGCGGTTACGGACAGATCCCGGGCGCGCCGCATTTGCCGCATCGAGCCGCCCGGGCACGTGTCCTCAGCGCATGAGCAGGGTCGGGATGGTCGCGGCACGCAGCAGGTCGGTGGTCCTGCTGCCGAAGACCAGCGCGCGCAGCGGCGAATGGGCATAGGCGCCCATCAGCAGCATGTCGATGCTGCGCGCCTTGACCTCGCGCGCGATCACCGCCTCGGGGTCGCCGGGGAGGATGTCGGCCACCACTTCGAAGCCCGCGGCGGTAAGCGTGTCCCTTGCCAAGGCAAGCTGCTTCGGTCCGTCCGCGCTTTCCTTGCCCGACATCAGGATGTGAACCGGAAGACCCTTGAACAACGGGCTGCTGGCGATCATGTCGACACCCTTGCGCGTGACCGCGGTGCCGTCGTAGGCGAGCATCACGCGCTCGGGTTCCTTGAAGCCCTCGGTCACGGTGAGGATGGGCTTGTGCACCGCACGCACCACCCGCTCCACGTTGCGGCCGAGGTCGCGCTGGGTGGCTTCGGCCGATGCGCCGCGGCGGCCGAACACGAACAGGCGCACGCCGTCTTCCTGCTCGGCCAGGGTGTCGTCGAGCGCACCGTGGCGCTGGCGCATGTCGGCCGACGGGGCGCCGGCGGCGAGCGCGCGTTCGCGCAGACGGTTGAGGAAGACGCGGCCCTGCTCGCGCTGGCGGCGTGCGAGCGCGGCGTCCTTGTCGCTGAGATCGTTCAGCAGGTGTTCCTGGGCGTTGAAGCCGATCGCGCCGCTGTGGTCTTCGCCCGAGCCCTGCTCGGGGTGGCGGTCGATGACATGCAGGAATTCGAGCGGCGCCTCCATGCGCCGCGCGGCCCACGCCGCGTAGTCGGCGACGGTGTCGGCGAAATGGGACTGGTCGACGCAGGCCAGCACTTTCTGGTCTTGCTTGTTCATGCTGTTCGTTCTCCTCAGTGGCCCGTCAGCAGGTCTTCGGCGCCGTCCTTGTCGTGCACGCCGAACTTGTCGACCATCGTCGCGCTGGCTTCGTTGAGGCCCACGACTTCCACCTCGGTGCCCTCGCGGCGGAATTTCACCACCACCTTGTCCAGTGCGCTGACCGCGGTGATATCCCAGAAGTGGGCGCGCGAGACGTCGATGACGACCTTCTCGATCACTTCCTTGAAATCGAAGGACGCGACGAAGCGGTCGGCCGAGGCGAAGAACACCTGGCCAGCGACGGTGTAGCGCCGGGTGCGGCCTTCTTCTTCGGACGCCGAGCGGATGTGCAGGATGCGGCCGACCTTGTGGGCGAAGAAGAAGCCCGAGGCGAGCACGCCGACCAGCACCCCCTGCGCCAGGTCATGAGTGAGGACGGTCACCGCCACGGTGGCGAGCATGACGATGCTGGAGCTCGGCGGGTGCTCGCGCAGCTTGCGGATCGAGTTCCAGTCGAAGGTGCCGATCGACACCATGATCATCACCGCGACCAGCGCCGCCATCGGGATCTGCGCCACCCAGTCGCCGACCAGCATCAGCAGCGCGAGCAGGAACAGGCCCGCCGACAGCGTCGACAACCGCCCACGCCCCCCCGATTTCACGTTGATCACCGACTGGCCGATCATCGCGCAGCCCGCCATGCCGCCGACGAAGCCGCTGGCGATGTTGGCCACGCCCTGGCCGACGCATTCGCGGTTCTTGTTGCTGGGCGTGTCGGTGAGGTCGTCGACGATGGTCGCGGTCATCAGCGATTCGAGCAGGCCCACCACCATCAGCGTCAGCGAGTACGGGAAGATGATCGCCAGCGTCTCGAAATTCAGCGGCACGTCGGGGAGCAGGAACACCGGCAGGCTGTCGGGCAGCTGGCCCATGTCACCAACGCGGCGGATGTCGAGATCGAGCACGATCGCCACCGCGGTCAGCACCACGATGGTGACCAGCGGCGAGGGGATCGCGCGGGTGACATACGGGAACAGATAGATGATCCCGAGGCCGGCGGCGGTCATCGCATAGACGTGCCAGCCGACGTTGGTCAGCTCCGGCAGTTGCGCGATGAAGATCAGGATCGCGAGCGCATTGACGAAGCCGGTGACCACCGAGCGCGACACGAAGCGCATCAGCACGCCGAGGCGCAGGACGCCGGCGAGGATCTGCAGCACGCCGGTGAGCACTGTCGCTGCGAGGAGGTATTGCAGGCCATGATCCTTGACCAGGGTGACCATCAAGAGCGCCATCGCGCCGGTGGCGGCGGAGATCATGCCGGGGCGGCCACCGGTGAAGGCGATCACCACCGCGATGCAGAAAGAGGCGTAGAGGCCGACCTTGGGGTCGACGCCGGCGATGATCGAGAAGGCGATCGCCTCGGGAATCAGCGCCAGCGCGACGACGAGGCCGGCAAGCAGATCGTTGCGGACGTTGGAGAGCCAGTCCTGTCGGAGGGATTTCATCTGTGCTTATGAGTCCATCGGAATGAGTGCGCGTCCACTCGGGGGGCGCGTAAAACCCGCGCGAGCCCGGTTCGCGAATGAAGACGACGCGCCCCCGCAGCGGGAGCAGCGCCCGCTCGGGCGAAGCTGCGGAAAAACGCTGGGCCGGCAATGCAGCAAGCCTTCCTCCCCCGGCGTGCGTCCTCCCGGCCCCGGACGACGCGTGCCGACGCTCCGCTTCGGGGCAGCGCCCGGCGCCATCTCCTTCAGGGTCTCGCCTCCGTCCACCGCAGCGCCAGGCGCGCGCCGCCGCCCGGCACCAGGTCGACCCAGTGCTCCTGGGTGACGCCGCCGAAACGCGCGCTGATGCGATAGCGCCCCGCCTCCGCGACATCGACCTGGCCGATCGGTCCGCACAAGGCCTCGACCCGACGCCCGGCGAGCGGATCGTCGATGCGCGTCGCCACATCGGCCAGATAGGCACCGTCGGTGGTGGAAAACAGCAGCGTCAGCGCATGCATCGGCGCATCGGCGCGCATGCGCTGCGATTCTTCGAGGCCGATCCCCCCGCATTCGAGGCGCAAGGCCTCGCCCCCGCCGCCGCCCTGCTGCTGGGCGAGGACGAACGGGCCGCCGAGGGCCAGCCCGAGAAACAGCGCCATCCTTGTTGCGATCCTGATCATTGCCGGTCCTTCCCGTAGCCGGTGGGTAAGGAGCCGATTGTCGCGGGAGCGGCTGCCGGCAACAAGCTGCCTTTACCCGGCGCGCCTGCGGCTGCGGGTTGTGCGTCGCAGCAAAACCGGCTTACAATATTTGTTCAAATATTCTTCCCGGCACCGTGGCGGCCACGCCTGCAGCATCGGCCCCTCCGGCCCCAAGCGCCGCCGCACGCAAGCCCTCCCGGCGCGGCCGCCAGCGTTTCCGCCACCGCCTCCCCCTGCCGGGCATTCCGAATCGAACCAGTCGGCACCGATGTCGGCGTTCACCCACAAGGAGAACCGCACATGCTGCTCGCCACCGATCTCGACGGCACCTTCCTCGCCGGCCACCCGGAAAACCGCCAGCGCCTCTACCAGCTGATCGGCGCCCACCCGGAAATCAAGCTCGCTTTCGTCACCGGCCGCGGCCTCGAGGTGGTGCTGCCGATCCTCTCCGACCCGACCATCCCGGTGCCCGACTACATCATCTGCGACGTCGGTGCGACCGTCGTCGACGGCCGCAGCCGCCAGGCCGTGCAGCCGCTGCAATCCGACATCGACACGCGCTGGCCGGGCGAACGCGCGGTGGCCGAGGCGATGGCCGCGTTCGACGCCCTCGAGCGCCAGGAAGTCCCGCAGCAGCGACGCTGCTCCTACTTCTGCACCGCCGAAGCGGTCGCCCCCGGGATCGAGCACATCGCAGCCGGCCTCGGCTGCGATGTGCTCCATTCGGCGCAGCGCTACCTCGACATCCTGCCGCGCGGCGTCAACAAGGGCAGCACGCTGTCCGCGCTGGTCCGCCACCTCGGCCTCGAGCACGACTCGGTGCTGGTCGCCGGCGACACCCTGAACGACCTGTCGATGTACGAAGCCGGCTTCATCGGCGTCTGCGTCGGCGAGTCCGAGCCCGCCCTGCTCGAGGCCACGCACGGCCGCGCGCGGGTGCTGCACGCCCGCCACACCGGCTGCGGCGGCATCCTCGAGGCGATGGCCCACTTCGGCTTTCTCGGCGGCAGCGGCATCGAGGCCGAAGTCCAGGCCATGGACGCACCCGGCAAGGCCGAGCTGGTGATGGTCTATCACCGCCTGCCGTACGAGGAAGTGTTCGACAACGGGCGCCTCGCCCGCCGCCGCCCGAGCTCGCCCAACGGCATCATCCCCACCCTGCTGTCCTTCTTCGGCAACAACCGCAAGGGTTCGTGGGTGGCGTGGGCGGTGCACGACCCGAAAAAGGCCCTGCCCTTCGAAACCCACACCGAAGTCGACCGTGAGCGCTACCCCGATCTCGTCGCCGCCCGCGTCGCGCTGAGCCAGGACGATGTCGATACCTTCTACAAGCGCTTCTCCAAGGAAGCCTTCTGGCCGACGCTGCACACGTTCTGGGAACGCGCGATCTTCCGCGAGGAGGACTGGACGGTGTTCCTGAAGGTCAACCGCCTGTTCGCCGAACGCGCCGCGGCCGAAGCCGCCGAAGGCGCGGTGGTGTGGATCCACGACTACAACCTGTGGATGGTGCCGGCGACCCTGCGCGAGCTGCGCCCGGACCTGAAGATCGCCTTCTTCCACCACACCTATTTCCCTTCCGCCGACGTGTTCAACGTCCTCCCCTGGCGCCGCGACATCGTCGGCAGCCTGCTGCAGTGCGACTACATCGGCTTTCACATCCCGCGCCAGGCCGAGAACTTCGTCGATGTCGCGCGCGGCGCGGCGCCGCTGAAAGTGCTCGAAACCCGGGCCTGCGCGCCGCGCTACCTGACCTATGGCTGCGCCGTCGGGCTCGATGAAGTGAGCACCGCGATCGAGGTCAACGGCCGCCGCATCGGCCTCGGCGCCCACCCGGTGGGGCTCGACGTCGAGCGCGTGCGCACGGTACTGGCGGCGCCGCAGACCGCCGCGCGGATGGCCGCGCTGCGCCGCGAGCTCGCCGGCACCCGCGTGATCCTGTCGGTCGAGCGCCTGGACTACACCAAGGGCACGCTGGAAAAGCTCGTCGCCTTCGAGCGCCTGCTCGAAGCCCACCCCGAGCTGTGCGGCAAGGTGTCGCTGCTCGCGGTCTGCGTGCCGGCGGCGAAGGAGATGACCGTCTACGACGAGCTCCAGACCCGCATCGAGCAGGCCGTGGGCAAGGTCAATGGCCGCTTCGCCCGCGTCGGCTGGACCCCGGTGCAGTTCTTCTTCCGCGCCCTGCCGTTCGAGGAGGTCGTGGCCTGGTATGCGATGGCCGACGTGATGTGGATCACCCCGCTGCGCGACGGCCTCAACCTCGTCGCCAAGGAATACGTCGCCACCCAGGGCCTGACCGGCGGCCAGGGCGTGCTCGTGCTGTCCGAATTCGCCGGCGCGGCGGCGGAACTGCACGGCGCGGTGCTGACCAACCCGCACGACCTCCACGACCTCACCGCCAAGCTCTACTTCGCGATCGCGATGAACCGTGCCGAGGCCGAAGCGCGCCTGCGCGAACTGTTCGAAATCGTCTGTCACAATGACATCCAGCGCTGGGGGCAGGACTTCCTCGATGCGGTGAAGGCGCAGCCCGCAGCGCCGCCGGCGCGCCCGGCGGACAGCGTCGTGGCGTCGCCACCCGCTGCGACCGAAGTCTCCGCCGCCTGAGCCCCGGGCCAGACGACCGATCGACCGCAAGGAAAACCCATGCTCGAAAACCTCACCGACCTCGACTGGATCAACACCTACGCCCTGCCCTGGGGCATCAACCTGCTGTTCGCCCTCGGCATCTTCGTGCTCGGGCGCTGGGTAGCGCGCGGCATCGTCGCCGTGGTGCGCAAGCTGCTGACCCGCGCCCGCCTCGACGACATCCTGGTGAGCTTCATCATCTCGATCCTGCAGGGCGTGCTGCTGGTGGTGGTGATCATCGCCGCGCTCGACCGCCTCGGCGTGGACACCACCTCGCTGGTCGCGCTGATCGGCGCCGCCGGCCTCGCGATCGGCCTCGCCCTGCAGGATTCGCTGAAGAACTTCGCCGCCGGGGTGATGCTGATCGTGTTCCGCCCGTTCAAGGCCGGCGACTTCGTCGAGGCCGGCGGCATCACCGGCGTGGTGGAGAAGATCAGCATCTTCAGCTCCATCTTCCGCACCGTGGACAACCGCGAGGTCATCGTCCCCAACGGCGCGATCTACTCCGGCGTAATCACCAACTACTCCGCGCGCGCCACCCGCCGCATCGACCTGCTGTTCAGCATCAGCTACGACGACGACATCCGCAAGGTGAAGGCGGTCATCGAACAGGTGCTGCAGGACGAGCCCCGCCTGCTCGCCGATCCGCCCCCCTTCGTCGGCGTCGCCGAGCTCGCCGACAGCAGCGTCAACCTCCACGTCCGTCCCTGGGTGGCCACCGCCGACTACTTCGCGACGATGTGCGACCTGAAGGAAAAGGTGAAGATCGCCTTCGACGAGAACGGCATCACCATCCCCTACCCGCAGGTGGACATGTACCAGCACGTGATCCCGGCCCCGCGCTGAACACGGGCGGCGGCGCCAGGCCTATGCCGTGAACCAGGGCAGGCGCGCAAAGGCCGCGGCCGGCAGCGGCCGGCTGAACAGGTAGCCCTGGCCGGCATCGCAGCCGAGCGCGCGCAGGATCGCCAGCTGCTCTTCGGTCTCCACCCCCTCGGCCAGGGTCGCGAAGCCCAGGCTGCGCGCCATCGCGATGGTGGCGGACACGATCGCCCGGTCATCGTCGCGGGCGCCGAGCCCGCGCACGAAGCTCTGGTCCACCTTCAGCTTGTCCAGCGGCAGGCGCTTCAGGTAGGCGAGCGAGGAATAGCCGGTCCCGAAATCATCGAGCGCGAGGCTGACGCCGAGCGCACGCAGCGCCGCCAGCTTGGCCACCGCCAGCTCGACTTCGCCGATCAGCGCCGATTCGGTGATTTCCAGTTCCAGGCAAGCGGCGGGCAGACCGGTTTCGCATAGCACCGTTTCCACCAGGGCGACGAGGTCCTGGTGCTGGAACTGGCGTACCGACAGATTCACCGCGATCCGCCCGAAGGGCAGGCCGGCATCGAGCCAGGCGCGGGTCTGGCGGCAGGCTTCGCGCAGCACCCAGGCCCCGATCGGCACGATCAGGCCGGTCTCCTCCGCCAGCGGGATGAAATCGGCCGGCGGGATCATCGCCTGGCCTTCCGGCAGCCAGCGCAACAAGGCCTCGGCGCCGACGAAACCGCCCTCGCCCAGGGTCATTTGCGGCTGGTAGAACAGGCGCAGCTCTGCGCGCTCGAGGGCGCGGCGCAGGCGCATTTCGAGCTGCAGGCGCGCGCTGGCGGAAGCCCCCCACTCGGCGGCATAGAAGCAATACGCGTTCCGCCCCTGCTTCTTGGCCTGGTTGAGCGCGGCATCGGCACGCTGGATGAGCAGCGTGCCGTTGTCCCCGTCGCGGGGAAACAGGCTGATGCCGATGCTCGCGCTCACCATCAGCTCCTGCCCGCCGGGCAGGGCGAACGGCTGCTGGACCAGGGCGCGGATCTTCTGCGCCACGCGGACGGCATCATCGGGGGTCTGCAGGTGCTCGGCCAGCACCAGGAACTCGTCGCCGCCGAGGCGTGCGACGCGGTCGTTGCCTCCCAGCCCCTGCTCGAAACGGCGGGCGATCGCGCACAGCAGTTCGTCGCCGGCGGGATGACCGAGGGATTCATTGATGTTCTTGAAGCGGTCGAGATCGAGCAGCAACACCGCGACCGCCCCGGAACCACCGCCCCCTGCCCGCTCGAGAGCGCGGGCCAGGCGGGCATGGGCGAGCAGGCGATTGGGCAGGGCGGTGAGCGGATCGTAATGGGCAAGGCGCTCGAGCTGCTTTTCCGCGCGCAGCTTCTGCACCGCCAGCGCCGACAGGCGGGTGAACACCTCCATGAACTCGAACTCGCTGCGCCCCAGCGTGCGCTGCACGCCGTAATACAGCGTGAAGGTGCCGAGGACCTGCCCGCCGCTATCGGCGAACGGAATCGAGCAGCAGCTGCGGATGCCGGCCCTGCCGGCATATTCGCGCAGCGCCGCGCTCCATTCGGGCTGCGCCAGCGCATCGTCGACGGCCACCATCTCGCCCCGTCCGGCCGCCGCCCCGGAACACCCGCCGCCTTCGCCGACCTCCACGCTCTCGATGAGCGCGCGGTACTCGCCGGGCAGGCTCGGCGCCGCCGCCACCGAAAAGCGCCGCGACGCGGGATCGACCAGCAGCACCGCCACCCTGACCTCCGGCAGCAGCGCCTCGACATGCCGCGCCGCCAGCCCGAGGACATCGCCCAGCGCATTTCCCGCAAGCACGCAGTTGAGGACGTCGGTGCGGGCGCGCTGGAGCATTTCGGCCTGCCTGCGGACGGTGACGTCGGTCCACGAGCCGAGCGCCTCGAGCACCCCGGTGCGCTCGTCGCGCACCAGGTTGAGTTCGTCGTGAATCCAGATCATGCGCCCGTCGCGGCAGCGGAAGCGGTACTCGTGCACCAGCCGCCCCGCCGCGAACAGCTCGGCCTGGCGCGCCGCGACCTCGTCCTTCATGTCCGGATCGAGGTTGTCCCACCACCACCCCGGCGCCAGCGCCTGTGCGCTGCTGTAGCCGGTGAGACGGGCGACGTTGTCGCTGACCCAGGTAGCGGACAGGCGCCCGTCGCGTTCGCGAAGGCTGTACAGGATCGTCGGGCTTGCGCTCAGCAGGCGTCGCAGGCGCGCGCCGTCCGATTCATAGGGTTCATCGACCATGGAGAACGGCGATCCGGTTTCGAGGGGACGGCTGCCGATTGTATGTCACCCTTTGATGGCCGCGCAGAGGCTGCCCCGTTGCGGCCAGTCCACAGCGACTTCGCAGCCGCTGACCGGAATACGCGCAACGCGTGCGCAGCCCTGCCGAACGCTCTATCATCGCGTCCTATTGTTATACCGTTTTGCATACATCCCGCGACCACAACGACCCCGGCACCGCACCGCAGCCATGGCGCTCCGAGCCTCCAGCCGTCGCGGCCCGCTCATCGTGCTCAGCAGGGCAAGCTCGCCGGCACGGCTCAGGGCGAACGAGAAGGGAAGAACCCATGAATCAGCGCCTCGATGAGCCCGCCGGGCACGCCGCTGCCGCACCCGCCGGTGCCGATCGCGGGCGCACCATCCTCCTTGTCCTCGCCTTGTCCGTCGCCTACGCCCTCGCCGCCCTCGCCGGACGGCTGATCGCGACGGCGCCCACCTTTCCCCCGCCGCTGGCGCCGGCCGCCGGGGTGGCGCTGGCGGGCCTGCTCGTCTTCGGCCTGCGCTGCTGGCCGGGGGTGTGGCTGGGGGCGATGGCGGCGGCCGCAGGTTTCGGCGCGGGGGCGGCAGAGCAGTTGCCCGCGGCCGCGCTCACCGCCACCGCGGCCACGCTGCAGGCCGTGCTCGGCACCGTGCTCACCCGCAAGCTCTTTCTCCCCGCCCTGCCGCTGGCACGGCCGGCGGCGGCGCTGCGCTTCCTGCTGCTGGCCGGGCCGCTGAGCTGCCTGTTCTCGGCCGCCCTGCTCACCCTCGCCGCGGCCGGATTCGGCGCCTCGCTCGGGCCACTGCCTGCGTTCGACCTGTGGCTGCTGCTGTGGTCCGGCGAGGCTCTGGGGGTCATGCTGTTTACCCCCTTGCTGCTGCTCGCCTGGCCCCGCATGAGCGCGGTCTGGCGCGGCGTGCGCGCCCACGTCGCGCTGCCGCTGCTGGCGACTGCCGCAGTCCTGGCCACCGCTGCCGCCGTCGTCCAGCAGATGGCCGACGCCCAGCGCCAGGCCTACCTCACCGACATCGCCGAGTACGTCTCCCGTGACGCCCAGTACGCACTCAACGCCGCCCACGAGCGGGTGCGCGGCGTGGAGCGCTTCCTCGCCGCCAGCCCGGGCGTGGACGCGGCCGGCTTCGCCGCATTCACTGCCGCTCGCGGCAACGCGATCGACCTCAAGGGCATCGTCTGGGCGCCGCGCGTGGCGCCGCAACAACTCGCCGCCTTCGAGGCCGCGGCCCGGCAGCAGCTGGGCCTGCCCGGCTACCGGGTGTTCGAGCCCGACTACGAGTGCAGCCCGGCGCCGGTCGGCCCGCGCGCCGAGCACTTCCCCCTCCTCTATATCCAGCCCGATGAACGCTTCCGCAAGTTCGCCGGACTCGATCACGGTTTCGAGCCGGCGCGGCGCGGGGCGATGGCCGAAGCGCTCGACAGCGCGCGCGGCTTCGGCGTCGCAGTGGCGATGACCTGCCTCACCGGCAAGCTCGAGCTGCTGATCGATGTGCCCCACTTCACCGCCGGCTTCGATCCGCGCAACGCCACTCCCGAAGCCCGCCGCGCGGCCCTCGCCGGCTACGTCGTCGGCATCCTCGACACCGGCGCCCTGTTCACCACCCAGCTCGAGGCCGCACGCAAGAGCGGTCTGGCGCTGCGCGCCGCACTGGTGCGCACGGAGGGAGAGGAAGCGCTGCAGCTGGTGGACAGCTTTCCTCCCGGCCATCTCCCGGAATGGCGCGCCGACATCGACAGTGCGCAGTTCACGCTGCGCATCGAACTCACCGCGCTCCATCCCAGAGGCATTCCCTATCCGCTGTTTCCGATCGCCGCCCTGCTGCTCGGACTGTACGTCGTCGCCTTCAGCCTGATCACCGCCGGCCGCCAGGCGCTCACCGAGGCCGAAGTCGCGGCGCGCACCCGGGCGCTGGGCGAGAGCGAATCACGGCTGCGCGGTCTGGTGGACAACATGGCCGCCTTCGTCGGCGAAACGATGCCGGACGGCACGATCACCGAAGTCAACCGCGCGGTCATGGCTGCCGGCGGATTGCAGCGCGAAGCCGTGATCGGGCAACGCCTCGACAGCCTCTTCTGCTTCGCCCATTCCCCCGCGACCCAGGCCCTGATCCGCGCCGACATCGCGCGCGCGGCACGTGGCGAAGCCGTCCACCATGACGCCGAGCTGTGCGCCGCCGACGGCACCATCATTCCAATCGACTTCATGCTGACGCCGGTGCTCGACGCCGGTGGGCACGTCGTCAAGCTCATTCCGTCGGGCGTCGACATCCGCGAGCGCAAGGCCGCGGAAGCCGCGCTGCAGGTGCTGAACCAGAACCTCGAAGCCCAGGTGCAGGCGCGCACCTCGGCGCTGAGCGCCAGTGAGCGCCATCTGCAGACCGTCCTGCAGAACCTCAACGGCATGGTCTACCGCTGCCGCAACGCGCCCGACTGGCCGATGGATTTCGTCAGCAACGGCGCCCGCGAGCTGCTCGGCCTGGACCCGGCGGAGCTGCTCGCCGGGCGTCCCGGCATCGCCAGCCTGATCCACCCCGAAGACGCCGGCCGGGTCTGGCGGGAAACGCAGCAGGGGGTCGAAGCGCGCACGCCCTACCAGCTCGAATACCGCCTGTGCCATGCCGACGGCAGCTGGCGCTGGGTGATGGAAAAAGGCCATGGCTCGTGGGACGAGCACGGCCGGCTGCTGTACCTGGACGACTTCATCACCGACATCAGCGCACGCAAGGCCGCCGAGCAGGCGCTGGAAGAGACCAACCGGGATCTCGAGCGGCGCGTCGTCGCCGGCACGGCCGCAGCGGTCCAGGCGCGGCGCGAGGCGGAGCAGGCGAACCAGGCCAAGTCGGCCTTCCTCGCCACCATGAGCCACGAGATCCGCACGCCGATGAACGGCGTACTCGGGATGCTGGAAATCCTCGAACACAGCGAGCTGAACGAACACCAGCGCGAGCAGGTGCAGATCATGCGCGACTCCGGCACCACCCTGCTCGCCCTGATCGACGACATCCTCGACTTTTCCAAGATCGAGGCCGGCCGGGTCGAACTCGAGCACGCCCCGGTCTGCATCGCCGAACTGGCCGAAGGCCTGTGCAGCTCGCTGCTGCCGGTGGCCCGGCGGCGCGGCTGCGCGCTGCGGGTGTTCGTCGCCCCCGAGATCCCCGAGCGCGTGCTCGGCGACGACACCCGCCTGCGCCAGGTGCTCTACAACCTGCTCGGCAACGCGATCAAGTTTTCTTCCGGCAACCCCGACCACCCGGGACGGGTATCGCTGCGGGTCACCATCGAGGAGTCGCAGCCGCTGCGCCTCGCCTTCCGGGTCGAAGACAACGGTATCGGGATGGGCGAGGCGACGCAGGCCCGCCTGTTTACCCCCTTCACCCAGGCCGACACCACCACCACCCGCCGTTTCGGCGGCACCGGCCTCGGCCTGGTGATCTGCAAGCGGCTGGTGGGCCTGATGGGCGGCGGCATCGCCGTGGAAAGCCGCCCCGGCTTCGGCAGCACCTTTACCGTAAGCCTCCCGTTCGAACCGGCCGCCGCGCAGCCGGCCCGGCCGCAGCCCGATCTGGCCGGAGTGGACTGCTTCCTGCTCGAGCACCCGGAGCTCGATACCGAAGCCTTCGCCAGCTACCTCGCGCACGCCGGCGCCACCGTACACCGCAGCGCCGATCCGGCCGCGGTGCTGCGCTCCGCTTTCGCCGCCGCCGCGCCGATCGTGCTCGTTCACGCCGAAGCGCAGCACGGCCTCCTGCGCGACGGTGCGGCACCCGGCAGGCTGCGCCGCGTGCAGATCGGCCACGGCCGCCGCCGCCAAGCACGGCAGGAGGCCGCCGACGGCGTCGTCATCGACGGCGATGCGCTGCGCCGGGAGGCCTTCCTGAACGCCGTCGCCGTCGCCTCCGGACGTGCTTCGCCGGAACGCCCCGGCGCCCGCACGACCGACCTCGGGCCCGCCACGGCCCTGCCGCCGCCCACCGTCGCCCAGGCCCGCACCGACCGGCGCCTGATCCTCGTCGCCGAGGACGACAGCGTGAACCAGATGGTCATCCTGCAGCAGCTCGCCCTCCTCGGCTATGCCGCCGAAGTCGCCAACGACGGCGCCGAGGCCCTGGCCCACTGGCATTCGGGCGGGTTCGCCCTCATCCTCACCGACCTCCACATGCCGAACATGGACGGCTACCGACTGACCGAGGAGATCCGCCGCCAGGAGCACGGCGGGCAGCGCCTGCCCATCATCGCCCTCACCGCCAACGCCCTGCGCGACGAAGCCAGCCGCGCCCGCGCCGCGGGCATGGACGACTACCTGACCAAGCCGGTGGCGCTGGCCAAGCTGCGCGCGGTGCTCGAGCACTGGCTGCCGCAGCGCGACGGCGGGACCACCGGGACCGAAGCGGCGCCGCCCGGGCAAGGCGGTGGGCTACCCGTGGCGCAGCCGGCGTTGGACGTGGCGGTGCTCGAGCGCCTGGTCGGCGAAGACATGGGCGCCGTGCGCGCCCTGCTCGCAAAATACGCCGGCACCGCCAGCGCGATCGCCGCCGAACTGAACGAGGCCGCCGGCGCAGGGGATTTCGCCCGCCTCGCCGCGACCGCCCACCGGCTCAAGTCGTCGTCGCGCTCGGTCGGTGCGCTGGCGCTCGGCGACCACTGCGCCGAACTCGAACTCGCCGGCAAAGCCGCCGACGCGCAGGCGGTCGAGCGCCACCTGGCACAGTTCAGGATCCTGTTCGAGCGGGTCGACACCGAACTGGCCGCGATGCTGAGGGTGGCCGACGCCCCCGCCGCCGAAAATCCGGCGCACGCCCTGCAGATCCTCCTCGTCGATGACGAAGCGTTCGCCCTCGACCTGCTCACCCGCCAGCTCGCCGCGCTCGGCTTCAACCGGGTCACCACCACCGGGGGCGCGGCCCAGGCCCTGGCGCGGCTGGCCGACCGCAGCGTCCGTTTCGACATCGTCTTCAGCGACCTGCAGATGCCGGGCATGGACGGCGTCGAGTTCGTCCGCGCCCTGGCGCAGGCCGGCTTCACCGGAGAGCTGGTGCTGGTCAGCGGCGAGAACGAGCGCATCCTGCAGACCGCGAACCAGCTCGCCCGGGCCCACGGCTTGCGCGTGCTCGGCAGCCTGAGTAAGCCCGTCGCCCCGGAAAACCTGCGCACGCTGCTGGCAAAGCATGCCGAAGCGTCGGTGCCGCGACCGCAGGGGGTGCGCAAGCTCTACCCCCCGGACGAGCTGCAGCGCGCGATCGCCGCCGGCGAGTTGCTGTGCCATTGCCAGCCCAAAGTGAGCCTCGCCACCGGCGTGCTCACCGGCGTGGAGATCCTGGTGCGCTGGCAGCACCCCGAAGACGGGTTGGTGTTCCCCGACCGCTTCATCGGCGTCGCCGAAGAGCACGGCCTGATCGACGCGCTGACGCGCGCCGTGCTCCTCGCCGCGCTGCGCCAGGCGCGCATCTGGCGCGACGCCGGGCTCGACTGCCCGGTCGCGATCAACCTGTCGATGGACAACCTCGGCTATCCGGAATTCGCCGACTTCGTCGTCGACGCGCTGGCGCAGGCCGGCGTGGCACCGGACAGCCTGGTGCTCGAAGTCACCGAGAGCCGGCTGATGAAGGACGCCCGCACCGTGCTCGACGTCCTCGCCCGCCTGCGCCTCAAGCGCATCGAGCTGTCGATCGACGATTTCGGCACCGGCCACTCCTCGCTCGCCCAGCTGCGCGACCTGCCGTTCAACGAGCTCAAGCTCGACCGCGGCTTCGTGCACGGCGCCGGCCGCGACCCCAACCTGGCGGCGATCCTCGCCTCCAGCCTGGACATGGCGCGGCGGCTGGGCATGCGCACGGTGGCCGAAGGCATCGAAGACCGCGACGACTGGAACTTCCTGCGCGAAAGCGGCTGCGATGCCGCGCAAGGCTACTTCATCGCCCGCCCGATGCCGCTGACGGCGCTGGCCGGCTGGCTGCCGCAATGGGAAGAGCGCCGGCGCGAACTGGGCCTGTCCACGCCGTGACCGGCGTGCCCCCGCGTCGTGACCGGCGCACCGCCGCGACCGGCGCGACCGGCGCGGCGCGCGCACGGCACCGTCGAACCGGCTACCATTGCGCCTCGCACGGCCTTCGCCCGGCCCCCTCCCGCCCCCGCTACCATCCCGATCACCGTGAGCCTTCCCCACCACGCCCCTCCCCGCGTTCCGACCATCACCGTCGGCCTGCGCCCCCACCCTTTCGGCCCGGATGCGGCCACGCCGGGCGGCGGTCCGGTCGGCCGCGTGCTGGCGACGATGTATGCCCCGGCCGAAGGCGGCGCGGTGTTCGAGTTCGGCCTCGAAGAGTGCCGCCTCGACGCCTTGAAGATCCCCGCCGCGCAGCCGCCCGGCCCCGCCGACGGGCTGTGGCGCCACACCTGCTTCGAGGCCTTCCTCGGCGTCCCCGGCGAAGAGGGCTACCGCGAGTTCAACTTCTCGCCCTCCGGACAATGGGCGGCCTACGCCTTCCGCGCCTGGCGCGAGCGCATCGCCGATTTCCGCCCCGGTGCCGAACCGCAGCTGCGCTGCGCGCGCCACGGCGACGGCCTCACGCTGACCGCGCACGTCCCCGCCGCGCTGCTGCCCGCGGTGCCCGCCGGCACCGAACTGCCGGTCGGCCTCGCCGCGGTCATCGAGCGCGCGGACGGGCAGCACGAATACTGGGCGGTGCGCCACGTCGCCGCCCAGCCCGACTTCCACGCCCGCGAAACCTTCGCCCTGCGCCTGACCACGGCGCACCGGGACGCGGGCTGAGCCGATGCCTGCGTCGATCCGCTTCGGCCTCGAGCGCCTGATCGCAGACCCGGCGCTGCGCCGCCCCCTCGCCGGTCGCCGCATCGCCCTGCTCGCCCACCCCGCGTCGGTGACGCGCGAGCTCACCCACTCGATCGACGCCCTCGCCGCCCTGCCCGACCTGCGCGTCACCGCCGCCTTCGGCCCGCAGCACGGCCTGCGCGGCGACAAGCAGGACAACATGGTCGAGTCGGCCGACTTCGTCGACCCGGCGCACGGCATCCCGGTGTTCAGCCTCTACGGCGAAGTGCGCCGCCCGAGCGCGGCGATGATGGACACGTTCGACGTGCTGCTGGTCGACCTGCAGGACCTCGGCTGCCGCATCTACACCTTCATCACCACGCTGCGCTACGTCCTCGAAGAAGCGGCGAAACACGGCAAGACGGTATGGGTGCTCGACCGCCCCAACCCGGCCGGCCGGCCGGTGGAAGGCACGCTGCTGCGCGCCGGCTGGGAAAGCTTCGTCGGCGCCGGGGCGCTGCCGATGCGCCACGGCCTGACGATGGGCGAGCTGGCGCGCTGGTTCGTCGCCACGCTGCGGCTCGACGTCGACTGCGCGGTGATCCCGATGGACGGCTGGCAGCCCGCCGCCGCCCCCGGCTACGGCTGGCCGCTGGGCGCACGGAGCTGGATCAACCCCAGCCCGAACGCCCCGAACCTGTCGATGGCGCGCTGCTATGCCGGCACCGTGATGCTCGAAGGCACGACCCTGTCCGAAGGCCGCGGCACCACCCGCCCGCTCGAGCTGTTCGGCGCCCCCGATCTCGACGCGCGCGCCCTGATCGCCGAAATGCGCCGCCTGGCGCCGCACTGGCTGCAGGGCTGCGTGCTGCGCGAATGCTGGTTCGAGCCCACCTTCCACAAGCACGCCGGGCGCCTGTGCCGCGGCGTGCAGCTCCACGTCGAGGATCCGGCGCACTACGACCACGCCGCGTTCCGCCCCTGGCGCCTGCAGGCGCTCGCCTTCAAGGCGATCCGCGCGCTCCATCCCGGCTACCCGCTGTGGCGCGAGTTCGCCTACGAGTACGAGTTCGACCGCCTCCCGATCGACCTCATCAACGGCTCCCCGCTGCTGCGCGAATGGGTGGACGATGCCGCCGCCGTCCCCGCCGATCTCGATGCGCCCGCCCGCGCCGACGAAGCCGCCTGGGACGAGACGCGCCGCCCCTTCCTGCTCTATTCTTGAGCGCCCGCAGCCACCCCGGCACGACAGGAGGCCTCGACCGATGATCAAGCACGGACTCCAGATCTTCGCCTGCAACGCCAGCCGCGAACTCGCCGGCGACATCAGCCAGCGCCTCGGCCTGCGCCCGGGCGCACTCGACATCTCGCGCTTTTCCAACGACAACCTGCGCGTCCAGGTGCGGGAAAACGTGCGCGAACGCGACGTCTTCGTCGTGCAGTCGTTCACCGAGCCGGTCAGCGAGCACATCATGGAGCTGCTGATCACGCTCGATGCGCTGCGCAGCGCATCGGCGCAGCGCATCACCGCGGTGATCCCCTATTACTCCTACGCGCGCTCGGACAAGAAGGACGCGCCGCGGATCTCCATCACCGGGCGGCTGATCGCCGACCTGCTGCACACCGCCGGCGCCGACCGCGTGCTCACCATGGACCTGCACGCCGACCAGGTGCACGGCTTCTTCAGCGTGCCGGTGGACCACCTGACCGCGGTGTCGATCATCGCCGAGCATTTCCGCAACCGCCACGACCTGGCGCAGATGGTCGCGGTCGCCACCGACGCCGGCGGCGCCAAGCGCGCCGGGCGCTTCTCCGAAGCGCTCGGCATTCCGCTGGCGATCATCGACAAGCGCCGGGTATCGGACACCGCGGTGAAGCAGGGCCACGTGGTGGGCGAAGTCGCCGGCCGCGACGCGGTGATCTTCGAGGACGAGATCGCCACCGGCGGCACCCTGCTGTCCTCGATCGCCACCCTGCACGCCGCCGGCGCGCGCAGCATCCACGCCGCCGCCACCCACGGCGTGCTGTGCGGCCCGGCGATCGAACGCCTGCGCGAGGCGGCGCTCGACTCCATCGTCGTCACCAACACCGTCCACCTGCCGGCGGAAAAGCGCCTCGACAAGCTCACCGTGCTCGACGTCGCCCCGCTCTTCGCCGCCGCGATCGAACGCATCCACAGCGGCCAGAGCGTGGGCGCGCTGTTCGAATAGCGCCCGCAACTCAGGCCGCGGCGGCCCCGAGCAGGGCTTCGTAGATCCGCCGGTCGGCCGCCGAGAAGCAGCAGAACACGACTTCACGCACCGTATCCTGCGCCGCCGTCGCCGCGCGCACGGTATCGACCGCGATGCGCGCGGCCGCCTCCACCGGATAGCCGTAGACGCCGGTGCTGATCGCCGGAAAGGCGAGCGAGCGCACCCCGGCGGCGACCGCGAGCTCGACCACATGCCGGTAGCAGGAAGCGAGCAGCGCGGCCTCCCCGCCACCGCCACCGTGCCACACCGGACCGACGGTGTGGATCACGAAGCGCGCCGGCAGGCGAAAACCCGGGGTCAGGCGCGCCTCCCCGGTCGGACAACCGCCGAGCGGGCGGCAGGCGGCGAGCAGCTCCGGCCCCGCGGCGCGGTGGATCGCCCCATCGACCCCGCCACCGCCGAGCAGGGAGGTGTTCGCGGCGTTGACGATGGCATCGACGGCGAGGGTGGTGATGTCGGCCTGGATGGCCCGGAGCAAGGTTGTCATGATGCGGTCTCCACAGATGCGAGAGTCCCCCTGCACGAGCGGGCATCCGCAGGGGGGCATCGAGGGCTACCCCCGACAACGGCAGAAGGGGTGGCGGGCAGGACCGATGCTACCCCGCGACGCCTGCACCGTCACCGCCTGCCGGCCGTGCAGAACGCCACGGCTACCAAGACAATGCCCCCGGCAGTACCTCGAATGCTCTCGGTTCGCCCCTCCTTGCTCAGACCTCCAGCGCCTTGACGTGCTGGATCACCTGCCCGATCGCCTCCTGCGCGCTGCCGTACAGCATGCGGCAGTTGTCCTTGTAGAACAGCGCGTTCTCGATCCCCGAGTAGCCCGCGCCCTTGCCGCGCTTGACCACGATGACATTCTGCGCGAGGTCGGCGTTGAGGATCGGCATGCCGTAGATCGGGCTCGACTTGTCGGTGCGCGCCACCGGGTTCACCACGTCGTTGGCGCCGATCACCAGCGCCACGTCGGCCTGGGCGAAGTCGGCGTTGATCTCCTCCAGATCGAAGATCTTGTCGTAGGGCACTCCGGCTTCGGCGAGCAGCACGTTCATGTGGCCGGGCATGCGGCCGGCGATCGGGTGGATCGCGAACGCCACCTCGACGCCGCCTTCTTCGAGCAGTTGCGCCATCTCCCACACTTTGTGCTGGGCGCCGGCCACCGCCATACCGTAGCCCGGCACGATGATGACTTTCTGCCCGTAGCGCATCAGCGCCGCCGCATCCATCGCGGAGAGCTCGCGCATCGTGCCTTCGACCGCCTCGCCGCCTTCAGCCGCGGCGCCGGTGAGCGGAGCGAAGATGATGTTCTTGATCGGCCGGTTCATCGCTTTCGCCATCAACTGGGTGAGCAGCATGCCCGAGGCGCCGACCACGATGCCGGCCACGATCAGCGCCGGGTTGCCGATGACGAAGCCCTTGAAGCCCACCGCCAGGCCGGTGAAGGCGTTCAAGAGCGAGATCACCACCGGCATGTCGGCACCGCCGATCGGCATCACCAGCACCACCCCCAGCGCCAGCGCAAGGGCGAAGAAGAGGAAGATCTCGAAGCCGCCCGGGGCGTCGGCGTAGGCCACGGTGAGGCCCACCCCAAACGTCGCCAGGGTGAGGAAGAAATTGACGTTGTTCTGCGCTCGCAGGCGGATCGCCTTGGTCATCAGGCCCTGCAGCTTGGCGAACGCCACGCACGAACCGGAGAAGGCCACCGCACCGATGATCGCGCCCAGCGCCAGCAGCGTGGAGGTGACGCCGTCGTGAGGCACGCCGCGCACCAGCTCGATCGCGGCGATCCCCGCCGCGGCGCCGCCGCCCATGCCGTTGTAGATCGCCACCATCTGCGGCATGTCGGTCATCTTGACGATCTTGCCGCTGTACCAGGCGACCCCACCGCCGAGCACGATCGCCAGCACCATCAGGCCGACGTTGTGCAGCCCCGGGGTGAAGAAGGTCACCACCGTGGCGCCGACCATGGCGAAGCCCGCCCACACGATGCCGCGGCGCGCGCTCACCGGCGAAGCCATCGCCTTGAGGCCGAGGATGAACACCACCGCGACGACGAAATACGCCATGTTCACGAACCAGTTCGACGTCATTGCGCGCCTCCTTGCTTGCGGCCGCCGGCCTTGAACATGCCCAGCATCCGTTCGGTGACGATGTAACCGCCCGCGGCATTGGCCGCGCCCAGGAATACGGCGACGAAACCGATCGCCAGTTGCACCGGGTCTTCCGGATCGGCATGGCCGAGCGCGACCATCGCCCCGATCAGCACCACGCCGTGCACGAAATTCGAGCCCGACATCAGCGGCGTATGCAGGATCACCGGCACGCGCGAGATCACCTCGTACCCGGTGAATGCGGCCAGCATGAAAATGTACAGTGCGGTAAAGCCATCCATGTCTGAATCCTCCGTTACAGGCCGAGCGCCTGCTTCACCCCGGGGTGGCGGATTTCGCCGGCGTGGGTGAGGCAGCTGCCGGAAATCACTTCGTCTTCCCAGTCGAGCGCCAGCGCGCCGTCGCGGATGAAGGGCGAAATGAAGTTGAACAGGTTCTTGGCGAGCATCTCCGACGCATGCACCGGCATGCGGCTGGGAATGTGGGTGGGGCCGATCACGAGCACGTCGTTGATCCACACCTTGTCGCCGGCCACCGTGCCTTCGACGTTGCCGCCGGTGTCGGCCGCCATATCGACGACCACCGCACCGGGCTTCATGCGCGCGATCATGTCCGCGCCGATGATGCGCGGCGCCGGCCGCCCGGGCAGCGCCGCGGTGGTGATCAGCGCGTCGCACTGCGCCACCGCCCTGGCCAGGCGTTCGGCCTGCTTCGCCTTCTCCTCGTCGGTCAGCTCGCGCGCGTAGCCGCCGCTGCCCGCCGCGGCGACGCCGGTGTCGATGAACTTGGCGCCGAGCGACTCGACCTGCTCGCGCGTCTCGGGGCGCACGTCATAGGCCTCGACCATCGCGCCGATACGCCGCGCGGTGGCGATCGCCTGCAGCCCCGCGACTCCGGCGCCGATCACGAGCACCTTCGCCGGGCGGATCGTACCGGCCGCGTAGGTGAGCATCGGGAAGAACTTCGGGCTATGGTCGGCGGCGATCAGCGCGCACTCGTAGCCGGCGACCGCCCCCTGACTCGACAGGATATCCATGCTCTGCGCGCGCGAGATGCGCGGCAGAAGCTCCATCGCGAAGGCGGTGATGCCCCGCTCCATGAACAGCCGGACGCGCTCCTCGCTCGACCACGGCTGCAGCAGGCCCAGTAGAACGCTGCCTGGCTTCATCGCCGCAATGGACTCCGTGCGGGGAGGCTGCACGCACAGTACGACATCGGCGGCCGCAAACACCTCGCCCGCACTCGCGGCGAAACGGACGTCGGCGAACATGTCGTCACCGAGATGGGCAGATACGCCGGCGCCGGATTGCATCAGCAGCTGGGCGCCGAGCTCCCGATATTTTCGGACCACATCCGGTACCACGCACAGGCGGCGCTCGCCCACTACAACTTCAGTCGGTATTCCTATCGTCAATGGCATCGCCTGTTTCCTTTCATGCCGAGGGCCGCACAGCCTGGGGAGCGGGCAGCGCGGGTGCGACGGACAAATATGCTGGTTGCACAACAGAGAAAGCGGCCGGTTCACCGGTCAATCCGATGAACCGGCCAAAAATGGCGGCGCGGGAGGAGAAGGAGTGGCAAGCGCCGCCGGATGACACTTCATGAACGTATGGCTTCGGGCATCCCGCCCCCGGGCTACCGTGCAATCGCTGCCGCCAGTTCGGGGACGGTCTCGAACAGGTCGCCCACCAGGCCGTAGTCGGCGACCTGGAAGATCGGCGCTTCGGGGTCCTTGTTGATCGCCACGATCACCTTCGAGTCCTTCATCCCGGCCAGGTGCTGGATCGCGCCCGAAATGCCGACCGCGATGTAGAGCTGGGGGGCGACGATCTTGCCGGTCTGGCCGACCTGGTAGTCGTTGGGCACGTAGCCGGCATCGACCGCGGCGCGGCTGGCGCCGAGCGCGGCACCGAGCTTGTCGGCGAGCGGCTCGAGCAGGGCGTGGTAGTTCTCGCCGCTGCCCAGGCCGCGACCGCCGGAGACGATGATCTTCGCCGCTCCCAGCTCGGGGCGGGCGCTCTTGGTGATCTCGCGCCCGACGAGGGCGGCAACGCCCAGGTCGGCTGCAGCGGCGACCGCCTCGACCGGGGCGGCACTCCCCTCGCCCGCGGCATCGAACGCGGTGGTGCGCACGGTGATGAGCTTGATCGCATCGGCGCTCTTCACCGTGGCCAGCGCGTTGCCGGCGTAGATCGGACGCACGAAGGTGTCGGCCGATTCGATCGCGACGATGTCGCTGATCTGGGCAACGTCGAGCAGCGCCGCCACCCGCGGCAGCATGTTCTTGCCCGCCGAGGTGGCCGGCACGAGGACGTGGCTGTAGTCGCCGGCCAGCCCCTGCACCAGCTCGGCGACGTTCTCCGCGGTCTGCGCCTCGTAGTGCGGCGCATCGCACACCCGCAGCTTGGCCACGCCGGCGATCTTCGCCGCCGCCTCGGCCGCCGCGCCGCAGCCGGCACCGGCCACCAGGACGTGGATGTCCGCTGCCAGCAGCGTGCCCAGCTTCGCCGCCGCGCTCACGGTGTTGAGGGTGGCGGCCTTGATCGAATGGTTGTCGTGTTCGGCAATGACGAGAATGGTCATGACATCCTCCGCCGGGCCGCCCCAAGGAGGGTGTCCGCCCCCTTGGGGGGGTGGAGCAGGGAATTCGTGGAGCAAAGCTCCACGCCTGCGGAACGGGCCGGCTGTGCAAAGCCGGCCCTCCATGAAAATATGGGGGTCGTCATCTCAGATCACCTTCGCTACGTTCTTCAGTTTGTCGACCAGCTGCGCGACGTCGGCGACGCGCTCGCCCGCGCTGCGCTTGGGCGGCTCGGACACGCTCAGCGTGGTGAGGCGCGGCGCCACATCGACGCCCAGCTCGGCCGGCTTGACCGTGTCGAGCGGCTTTTTCTTCGCCTTCATGATGTTGGGGAGAGTGGCGTAGCGCGGCTCGTTGAGGCGCAGGTCGGTGCTGACCACCGCCGGCAGGCTCACCGACAGGGTTTCCAGCCCGCCGTCGATCTCGCGTGTGACCTGCGCACGGCCGCCTTCGAGCACCAGTTTCGAGGCGAAGGTCGCCTGCGGCCAGCCCGCCAGCGCCGCCAGCATCTGCCCGGTCTGGTTGGCGTCGTCGTCGATCGCCTGCTTGCCGCAGATCACCAGGTTCGGCGTTTCCTTGTCGCACACCGCCTTCAGCAGCTTGGCCACCGCCAGCGGCTGCAGCTCGACGTCGCTCAGCTCACCACACTCGACCAGGATGCCGCGGTCGGCACCGATCGCCATCGCCGCGCGCAGGGTCTCCTGGCACGCGCCGATGCCGCAGGTGACCGCCACCACTTCGGTCGCCACGCCGGCTTCCTTCAGCCGCACCGCCTCTTCCACCGCGATCTCGTCGAACGGGTTCATGCTCATCTTGACGTTGGCGATGTCCACGCCGCTGCCGTCGGCCTTCACGCGCACCTTGACGTTGTAGTCGACCACGCGTTTGACAGGGATCAGGATCTTCATGCTTGCTCCAGAGTGTTTTTCTTGCGCCCGGCGACCGGGGTCGGCCGATCCGCCGCTCTTCAGCACGGCGAACTTCGCGCTCAGCGTATTTTTGGCGGCCGGGCCGGAGCGCCTACGGTTCAGCGATAAACGAGGACCGGAAGCTTGGAATGGAGCAGAACCTTTTGGGTCTGCGATCCGAGCAACAGCCCCTTTACCCCCCGATACCCGTGCGAGGCCATCACAATCAGGTCACAGCATTTCTGTTCGGCCGTTGCGATGATTGCTTCGTAGGGTTCGCCCGCACTCACCGCGATCGCCTGGCAGCGGACGCCCTCCGCCGCCGCCAGCGCCTCAGACAGAATCGACCTTGCATGCGCTTCGGCACGTGCGGCGTAGCCCTCGGGATCCATCACCCGCGACAACTCCGATTCACCGTAAAGCAAGGTTCCGGGATCGGATTTGGCATAGAAGAACGTGAGCTCGGCGCCAATCTCGCGCGCGAGCGCCACGGCCTTCTCGATGGCGCGGCCGGAAAGAGGCGAGCCGTCAAGCGGACAAAGTAAGTGACGAAACACATCCAGCTCCAGGGTGGGATCAAATCGTGGATTCTTGGAGAACCGCAGCAGCGCTCTCCACCGGCTCGCGTTGCTCGAGCTCGGGGCTTGCGGACGAGCGCACCGCGGCGGGAGCCGCATACCCTGCGGTCCGCGCATCGGCCACGTCGGCAAGGTCTGTACGGTCTTGCTGCGCGGCCTGTTTCGGCCGCAGCAGGAAATGCCCGAGCGCGGGCAGCAGGATCAGCGCACCGAGCATGTTCCAGATGAACATGAACGCGAGCAGGATGCCCATGTCGGCCTGGAACTTGATCGGCGAGAACGCCCACGTCGCGACGGCGATGCCGAGTGTGATGCCGGTGAGCACCACCACCTTGCCGGTGAAGGTGAGCGCCTTGTAATAGGCGTCCGACAGGCTCATGCCTTCCTTGAGCCGGGCCAGGGTGACCGTCATCACGTAGAGCGCGTAATCGACGCCGACCCCGACCCCGAGCGCGATCACCGGCAAGGTGGCGACCTTGACGCCGATGTCGAGCCACACCATCAGCGCTTCGCACAGCATCGAGGTGATCGTCAGCGGCACCACCGCACACACCACCGCCCGCCACGAGCGGAAGGCGATGAACGCGAGCACGATCACCGCCGCATAGACCAGGAACAGCATCTGCACGTTGGCCTTCCTCACCACGATGTTGGTCGCGGCCTCGATGCCGGCGTTGCCCGCCGCGTTCAGAAAGCGCACCTCCTCGGTGCCGTGGCGCGCGGCGAAGGCTTCGACCACCTCGACCACGCTTTTGAGCGTGTCGGCCTTGTGATCCTTCAGGTAGGCATAGACGGTGAGCAGATCGCAGTTCTGGTTGAACATCTCGCGCGGGGCGCGGGTGATGATCGCGTTCAACATGTCCTGCGAGCGCGGGATCTCGAACCACTTCAGGCTGCCCTCGTTCATGCCCGCGTTGGCCACTTTGGCCAGCCCGGCCAGCGAGCTGGTCGTCTCCACCCCGGGCAGCTGCTGCAGCTCGCGCTCGAGCGCATCGACCGCCATCAGCGTGTCGTACTGGCCGCAGGCGTACTGGGGCGTGCGCACCATGACGATGTACACGTCGCTGCTCGCGGCGTAGTTGGCGGTCATGAAGGCGTTGTCGCGGTTGTAGCGCGAGTCCGGGCGCAGCTCGGGCGCGCCCGGGTCGATGTCGCCGATCTTGAGCTGAAAGCTCACCGCGAGCCCCACCGCGCCCATCGCCAGCCCGGCCAGCACCGCGATGGAGGCCCACTTACGCTGCGTGAAGAGATCGAGGAAGGCCCAGAACGGGTGCTTGTCATGCGTCCCGCTGGCCTCCATGAGCTCGGCCTTCAGGCTGCGCTGGGCCGCCATCGGACTCACCCCGGTGTAGGAGAGCAGGATCGGCAGCAGCACGAGGTTGGTGAAGATCAGCACTGCCACCCCGATGCTGGCAGTGATCGCCAGATCCTGGATGACCTGGATGTCGATCACCATCAGCACCGCGAAGCCCACCGCGTTGGCCAAGAGCGCGGTCATGCCGGCCAGGAACAGGCGGCGGAAGGTGTAGCGCGCCGCCACCAGCTTGTGCGTGCCGCGGCCGATGTCCTGCATGATGCCGTTCATCTTCTGCGCGCCGTGGCTCATGCCGATGGCGAAGACGAGAAAGGGCACCAGCACCGAGTAGGGGTCGAGCTCGTAGCCCAGCGTGGGCAACAGGCCCAGCAGCCACACCACGGCCACCACCGAGCACGACACCACCAGGAGCGTGCTGCGCAGGCAGCGGGTGTACCAGTACAGCACCGCGGTACAGATCACGATCGCCATGGCGAAGAACACCATCACCTGCAGCAGGCCCTCGATCAGATCGCCCACCACCTTGGCGAAACCGGTGACGTGGATGCGGATCGTGTCCGACTCGTATTTCGCCCGCAGCGCCTCGATGCGCTGCGAGAGCGCGTGGTAGTCGATGCGCTCGCCGGTCTCGGCGATCCTGTCCTGCAGCGGCACGAGCAGGATGCTCGACTGATAGTTGGCCGCCACGAGCTGGCCGATCTCGCCCGAGCGCTCGACATTGACCCGCACCTGCTCGATCGATTCGGGCGAGCCGTCGTAGTCGTCCGGGATCACCGGGCCGCCGTCGAGCCCTTCCTCGGTGACTCCGGTCCAGCGCACCGCGGGTGCCCACAGGGATTTCATGTAGGGGCGATCGACGCCGGGCAGCAGGAACAGCTCGTCGCTGAGCTTGCGCACGGTGTCGAGGTACTGTGCGTCGAAGATGTCCCCTTCGCTCACCGCCACGGCGATGCGCAGGCTGTTGCCCATGCCCGCGAGCTGGCTGCGGTTGTCGAGGAAATTGACGACGTACGGGTGGCTGGTCGGGATCATCTTGTCGAACGCGGCGTTCAACTTCAGTCCGAGCGCCTGATAGCCGAGCACCAGCGTGGCCAGCAGGCACAGCAGGACGATCACCAGGCGGTTGTTGAACAGCACGCGCTCGGCCAGCGAGCCCGAACGCGCATCGAAGTCGGCCAGGTTGGCGATCACCGCTTCGGCCGGAAGGGAATGTGCGACAGCCATTATTTGCGTTCCGTAACGACGAGTTGAGCGGCATCGACGCGGTTCAGGCCGCGTGCGCCGGACAGCACCAGGGCGCCGCCCTCGATCTGCACCAGGGCGGTGACCGCGTTGGGGGCCTTGGCCTCGAGCGCGCGAAAGCTGCGCCCCTGATCGTCGCTGCGCAGCAGGCGCCCGCTCTCGTCGGCGAGCACGACGGCGCCGTCGGCCAGGCGCAGGCCGCTGGTGAGGGTGATTTCCTGGTCGAGGGCGATCTGCGCCCAGTTCGCGCCCCCATCGCCGCTGCGCCAGACGTTGCCCCGCAGGCCGTAGGCCAAGAGCGTGTCCGGCCCGAGCGCGAGGACGCCGAAGAAGGTGCCCGGGTAGGGGGTGCGCACTTCGGCAAACGATGCCCCGCCATCGTCCGAGCGAAACAGCGCGCCCTGCTCGCCGGCGATGAGCAGGCGGGCGCCGTCGGCGCGCACCTGATAAAGGTGCTTGCCGCGCGGGTTGGGCAGGCGCGCGATGAAGGCCTGCCAGGACTGGCCGCCATCGTCGGTGGTGAGCGCCAGGCCGTAGGCGCCGACTGCCCAGCCGCGGCGTGCGTCGGCAAAATGCACGCCCAGCAGCGGCTTGTCCGGGCCGTCCTCGACCATCGCCTGGGCCTCACGCAGGCGTCGCTCGGCCCCGTCCGCGCCCGCCGCTTCGAGCGCGCGGGCTTCTTCGAGCGCCGCCTGTGCGCCCTGGCGGCCGTCGAGCTGGCGCACCCAGGTTTCGCCCCCATCGCGCGAATGCAGCACGATGCCGCTGTGGCCGACCGCCCAGCCCCGTTGGTCATCGACGAAGCAGACGTCGGTGAGCGCCACGCTCGCGGGCACCGCGCGCGCCTGGCGCCAGCTCGCTCCGCCGTCGTCCGACAGCAGCACGGTGCCGCGCGCGCCCACCGACACCAGCCGCTCGCCCGCCCGGGTCACCGCCAGCTGGACCGTGCTGGTGGCGCGCACATCGGCACGGGCCGGCAGCTCCAGCAGGTCCGGCACCGGCTGGCCGGTCGTCGCCGGCGCGGCCGCGGCCGGCGCAGCGGTCGCAGCGGTCGCCAGCGGGCAGATCAAGCTCAAAAGGGTGGCCGCCACCAGGGGCCGCAGCGCAATGTTCAGAACCATGTGGCCTACTCTCATGCGCGCTCCGTCACCCGGCAGCAGGCCCGGGGGGCCGCGCCGTGGACGGAACGTCGTTCAACAACGAAAAACCCGATCTGAAAGGTGAAGATCAGCGTGCAGCGTCGGCGGCGATCGAGTCACCGGTGAAGAAGGTCTCCGGCCGACGCGTGACGACATTAAAGGCTTCGCCGTTGAGGGCCTGCACCGCGCTCATCGTGCCCGCCTGCAGGTTATAGACAATGACCGGTTTCACGAGCACAGCCGGTACCGACGGCACGACGAACGGCAGGAGTTGCGATGTACGCCACAGCGTGCCCTCGGCGTCGAAGCCGTCGAGCATCAGTAACGCATAACTATCTTCGTCAAAATAGAACCGCCGTTTGGGCACCGCGTGACGCTTCCCGGCTGAGACCGTTGCCTCGACGGCCCATACCCGGTGCAGTTCCCAGCGGATCAGGTCCGGATTGGCATGATGCTTGATAAAAGCTTCGTCCTCACCGGCGGTCACGAATGCGTTGTTGTTGTACGGCACGTACAACTCCTGCTTGCCGAGGAGCTTCCATTCGTAGCGGTCGGGATGGCCGAAGAAACCGATCACCTCATCGAAATAGTTCGCACCCGAGGCGACGAAGTCCGGCGTGTCGTAGGCGACCGTCGGCGCGCGCCGCACCCTGCGCTGGCCGACCAGGTACTGCCATGTTTTGCGCGCGTTGTCCGGATCGATACTGTCACGGATCACCATCGATTCGCCCACCTTGAAGGAGGGCGCCGTGGTATTGAAACGCATCAGGGAATATTCGCCCGACCACTTATCAGCCGCACCGTCATTGTAATAATAGGGATATTGGAAGTGCTGATCGTTGCGCGTCGCCAACGTGCGCGCCCCATCAACCGAGCCCACGAAATTCTTGAAACCGTACGACATCGATTCCGGCTCGATGCGCAGCAGATGGTTCCAGACCACTTCGACTCCAGTTTGCGGGATCGGGAACGGAATGCCACCGAAACAGCCAGTGACTGAGCGACCGCCGTCCACGAGCTTGCACTCCGTCGCATTTCTGAAAGTGTTGTCATAGACGTAAGCCGGCGCGGCCATCGTGCGGTGACTCGGATACACGTTCACCTTGAAGCTTTCCGGGAATTTTTTGAGCAGCGCCTGCGTGCCTTCGGAAAGCTTGTCCGCATGCTGGGCCATGTTCGCCGCGGTGATCTGCAGAAACGGCTTTTCATTCGGGAAGAGGCTCACCGGGATGTCGCCCACTTTCGGCCCCGCGACCGGGCCGGTCTGCCCGCCCGTCCACGCCGGGATGGTCCCGTCCTTGTTGCCGGCTTTTTCGCCGCCGAGCGGCGTCAGCCAGGTTTTGAGCTTGGCCGCTTCGTCCGCGCTCACCGCGGCCATCGTGCTCTGCATGCCGGCGCTCAGCGCCAGGATGGAGACACACAGCAAGGTCTTTTTCAGCATCTTGATCTCCTCGGTCGTTTTATAAGAATCAGAACGTGCGCTGGATCGTGAGCGACACGAAGTCGCGGTCGCCGTGGAAATTGTCATAGGACAGCTCGCCGGCCGGATTGACGATCGAACCCGAGGAGCCGACGTAGTGGGTGTAGTTCAGCCCGCCCTGCCAGGTCTTGCGGTAATCGGCCTTCACCCCGATGCTCAGGCTGCCGCCGTTCTCCGCCGGAAACAGCACGCCATTGACCGAGGAGCGTCCGGCCAGGCCGTAGTTGACGCCGATCGGCACCTGCAGATCGAGCCCGGGCATGACCTGGAAATATTCCGGCGTGAACACGAACTGGATCGCGCTGGCTTCGCGGGTGGCATTCGGGTCGAGCGCGGCCCGGTTGTCGGTGACGCTGAGCACCCGGTTGTAGGCGAACTCGCCGACGAAGGCGGCCCCGTCCCACAGCGCATTGGCCGGCAACACACTGATTGCCGACAGGCTCAGGTGCATCGTCTTGCCTTTCGGAAAGGTGGCATCATCGTCGTTGTCCGCCCCGCCCAGGCCGAGCGCGACGTTGCCCGTGGCGACCAGCGGCTGGTTTTCACGGAACGACAGTTCGCCCGAGACGTTGGTCTCCCCCACCAGCGTGGCAAAGCTGGCGCCGATGGTGCGGATGTTCTCCGCATAGACGAGGACGTAGTCGCCATCGATGCCGCGCCCCGGATCGGCGTTCACCCCGGGCCGGATGTAGAATTGCGGCAGCTTGTCGTGGAACTGGGCGGCGTACAGCCCGTACTCGGTGTCGCCGGCACGGAACTTGACCTGAATACCGCCCTGACCGGAGTCCTTCGCATCCAGGTCATCGCCCCGGCGCAGCGTGCCGTTCGGCCCGAACGGCCCGTACAGGAACTCGCCGCCGGCGCCGGGGAAGTCGGCGAAGGCGAAGTAGCTGCCCGCCCCCGGCAGGCGCGAGTCGCGCCATTCGTACTGGTAGTAGGCGCCGATCGAGAGGTCGGGGCTGAGCTGCAGCTGCGCCGAGACCTGGCCGACCGGGCGCGCGACTTCCTTGAACTGCGAGTTCGGCACCGACAGCGCACGGGCCAGATCGAGCGGGGTCTGGGCGCCGGCGATGCCGTTGGCGCCGAAGAACAGGGTCTCGCCGTAGAGCTGGGTGAAGCGCCCCGCCTTCAGGTTCAGGCCCTTGCCGGCGATCTCGGTGCGCCCATAGACGAAGGCGTCGAGGAACTCCGCCTTGCGCCCGTGGAGTTTTTCGGTGGCGGTGGTGAATTCGTCGAAATCGGCCGAGCGCTGGTTGAGCGACCAGGCGTAACGTTGGCTGCGGTCGTTCGATTCGTTGTACACCTGGTCGTACCAGGCGGCGCCGCTGACGCGGAAACCCATGTTGTTGCGGTAGCGCAGATCGAATTCGGAGAGCAGGTCGAGACGGTTCGAAATCAGGCCGCGGCTGAAATTGCGGTCGCCGTCGTTGGTGTTGATCTGCGCCCCCGCATCCGAGGCGGGACCGCGCCCGTCCGCCTCCTCGACCCGCCAGCTCGCGTTGTACTTGAGCGTGTTGTCCCAGCGCACCGACAGGTCGGAATTGCCCGTGTCGATGGTGAACGCATGCGCCTCAGGAATAGCCGTTCCGCCCATGCCGAGCACACCGATCACGAACGCTGCAAGCCCCTTTCTCGCCGCCCTGCTACCGCACTGGCGTCGCTCCAGCTTACTTCTTGCCTCCATGCTTCCTCCTGGTGTTATCCTCACACTGAACGACCGTTCAGTTGAGATGTTCTGATTATGTTTGTCGCCCCGTGGATCACGCTCCAGCCATCCCGTGACGCTCCGAAGCGACTTCAGGCGATGATTTTCCGGGACCGCTCAGCCATGCGCCCATGGATGTAAGCTAAGGACCTTGCAGAGAACCGGCAATTGGTGCTAGCACTCGAACACCTAGGGGCAACCCTATGTCCATGCCCGACTCCGGGCACAGCCCCGGAAGAAAGCAGGTTCTCGCGAAAACAGGGCCGCCCGAGCGTCCGCAGCGCAGTAGAGCCTGCGGGTCACGATCAAACGATGCACAGAGGCAGAGGAGGCAGGCTCCGTGAGTGGAAACGCAATTGCATCAACCGAAGCGGAAATGGAAGTGGACCACGGGAACGATTCCGCCACCGGTTACGAAGTCATCTTTCGCAACACACCGCTGGCGATTTGCCATCTGCGCAATCGTGCGTTCGTTCGCTGCAATACCCGGTTCGAGGAATTATTCGGATACGCAAGAGGTGAGCTCGACAACAAATCGGTACGGCTGCTTTATCCAACCGACGAATCATTTCGGACCATCGGGGAAAACTATGGTCATTTCTTCGAGCGCCACGACACGTTCAAGGACGAACGCCCAATCATTCGCAAAGACGGGTCGGTCGTATGGTGCATCGTCACCGGTTCCCTGCTCGATTCATCCAACCCTCGTCTCGGTTCGATCTGGGTCGTTCAGGACATATCCGAACACAAGCGCACCGAAGACGACCTGAAGGCCAGCGTCGAGAAACTGGAAATCCTGGTCCACCAGCGGACGCTCGAGCTGCACAAGCATGTCAGCAAACTCGAGCAGGAAGTCGCGACACGCAAGCGGGCCGAAGACGTTGCGAATGAGCACAGGGAAAAATACGAGAAGCTGTTCCACATGCTTCCAATCGGGATATCGATCACTGATGACGGCGGCAGGATCCTCGAAGCCAACCGCCAGTTCACCGAACTGGTGGGAACACCCGAGAAGCCGCCCATCACCTGGCAACAACTGCCACAACGCTTCTTCCTCAGCGACGGGACAAGAGTCGCAAAAAAAAGATTGCCCTGGCGGATTCACGGCGTTCAAAAAGATTCGATCAAGAACATCGAAATCGGCATGCGTGAAGAAGAAAGTCGCAAGCAGCGATGGCTGAGCGTCAGTTCATCGTTGCTTGAGCTGAAGGGGCAAAAAATGGTCGTGGCCGCCTTCACCGACATCACCTACCGTAAACGGATCGAGGAACTGGAAAGGCTGCGCCACGCGGAGCTCACCCGCCTCGGGCGCATCAATGCAATGGCCGGAATGGCTGCCGCGCTGGCACACCAGATGGGCCAGCCCCTCGTTTCCGCACTCAACTACCTGCAAGGCTGCCGCCTCCGGCTCGAGCACATCAGCGGAGCCGCGGAGATATCCCAATCGCTCGGCCTGGCGATCACGCATCTCGATCAGGCTGGTGAAATCCTGCGGCGGGTGAAGGATTTCGTCTGCAAGCACGCGCCGGAAAGGACGCCGGAGAATATCAACGAAGTCATTCAGGACACTCTCTCCTTTCTCAGCTTCGACGTCCACCGGCACAACGTTACCGTAAATCTGCAGCTGATACCCTCTCCCCCACCCGTCCCCCTGTGCAAGATCGAGATTCAACAGGTCCTGTTCAATCTGGTGAAAAATGGCATTGAGGCAATGTCTGAAATGGAACCGGAGTCGCGCATACTGACCATCGGAAATGAAATCTCCCCGGACGGAAGATCGATGAAAATATTCGTCCAGGACCATGGAATCGGGGTCGAGAAGCGCGCAGCAAAACGTGCGTTCGAGCCCTACTTCACGACCAAACCGGACGGGCTCGGAATCGGGCTCACGATTTGCCGGTCGATCATCGAATCGCATGGCGGAGAGCTCTCTTTTTCGAAAACCGGAGAGCGCGGATCGAAATTCCAGTTCACATTGCCAATATGAGAGATATCCGCAATATCCGAGAAATGGCGAAACCATCGGCACGGGAAGGAGACACTCATGCAAGCCACTAAAACCGGAAATACATCGACTGTTTTTGTCGTGGACGACGAAGCGTCCGTCAGGGATTCGCTGACCTGGCTTCTCAATTCGATCTCGCTGGATGTCCGGACATTCGAATCTGCGAAGGATTTCCTCGATGCCGACATCTCATGCACCCATGGCTGCGTGGTCCTGGATGTCAGAATGCAGAACGTCAGCGGTCTGCAATTGCAGCAGGCGCTGTCGGAAAGAGGCTTCAAGCTGCCGATCATTTTCCTTTCGGCTTACGGCGACGCCCAGATGGGCGCCCAGGCGGTAAAGAAAGGTGCCTTCGACTTTCTCCAGAAGCCGTACCGGAACCAGGACCTGCTCGACGCGGTAAACGCCGCCCTTGCCCTGAACCGGGAGATGGCGGACAAGCAGAATGAAAAGCAGAAGCGCCTCGACCTTCTCTCCACCCTGTCGCAACGGGAAATGGAAATTCTGGACAAGGTCGTTTCCGGAAGCAGCAGCAAGGAAATCGCCAAGCTGCTCGGCATCAGTTACAAGACCGTTGAAGCGCATCGCGGACGCATCATCAGCAAGCTCGGGCTCAAATCCACCGGCGATCTAATGCACTTCGCCATGCGCGGCAGCAGTCATTGCAGCGACTGGGCTCTATGCCGTTTCCAGTGGAAATTGACTTCTCAACAAACATGACGGTAGCGCCCGTAGTCGCGGGGGATGGCCGGCACCAGAGGGTTCTTCGGTAGATGCTCGAGCTTGGACATTCGCAGGTAGGCGATCGCGATGAAGTTCTCGGGATCCCGGAAGCCTCGGGCGGCGGTCTTCGCTTTCTGAAGCAGGCCGTTCATCGCCTCGACGTAGGCGTTGCTGCGCCCGTCGAGCATGCCGTGCACGACACCGCCGAGATGCTCTTTCAACGTGGCCGCCAAGCGCTTGAACGGCTCGAGCCGCGAGCGTCGAGCCCAGCTCATCCACTTCGTCAATGCGCCCAGGGCGAGCTCTTCGCTGTTGCTGTCCCGCGCCTCGCGGTAGACCAGCCGCAGGGCCTGCTTGAGTCGCCAGGCCCGTGCGCTCTTCAGGTTCGAGCGCTGCAGCCAGTGCATCGCCTCGAACTGCGCCCGAGTCCAGCTCGCCGAGTCCTTGCGCATGCCCCACAGCAGTTGGCGAAGGGTCTTCTTGCTATGCACGCCCACCGCCTCGCGGACGGCGGCGGCCGAGCTGCGCATCTCTTCGCGTCGCACCTCATCCATCGCCGCGTTGGCAAGCGCCACGACGTGAAAGCGGTCGTAGCTGATCTGGGCGTTGGGCAGCGACTGACTGATCCCCTTGGCGTACGCCGCGCTCATGTCGATGCAGGCGTGTTCGATGGTGACCGGATCGCCGCCATGCGCGCGCATGTCCTCCGAAAAGGCCCCCAGGGTTTGATGGTCACGACCGGGGCAGGCGAACAGCAAACGCTTGGCCGCCAGGTCATGCACCACGGTGATGTACTGGTGCCCACGCTTGACGCTGGTCTCGTCGATGCCCACGTGGCGCACGCCCGACATGTCGTCCTTGGCTCGCGCCACCTCGACGTAGTGGCGAACCCGCCGCCACAGCCGCTTTGGTGCAACCCGCATCTGATTGGCGGCCTGGCGCACGGGCAATTCCCGGCACAGCGACAGGCCCAGCGCCTCGAACAGCAAGGTGAAGCCACTGCCCTCGCGTGCCCACGGCACCGGCAACTGCGTGGTCTTGCCGCAGCCCGAGCACTGCACGCGCGGCACCTCGGCATGGAGCCAGGCTTCGAACTGGAAGAAGTCCAGGTGTCGCCAACTGCGGCGCACGCGATCATGGATCAACTGCTGCTCGACCCCGCATGCCGGGCAGGTCGCACGTTTGCCGGTGTGCTCGACCTCGAAGTCGATGCGCCGCTTGGCCGTGTTGAGCTCGACCTTGGCGACTTGCCAGGGCGGCTGCAGGCCAAGTGCGGTGGTGAAGAGGGCTTCGATCTGGTTGTTCATCGGGTGCGAGGTCGGCGTCAGTGTCGGGCGGTTGGACCACCGAAGATCATGTTTGTTGAGAAGTCAATTTCCACTGGAAACGGCATAGAGCCAGCGACTGTGGCCGGCAACCCCTGCCGGGAAGCAGCGCCTGCCGGACTGCCGCGTAGCGCGGGAAGTCACCAAGCGCGCGAGCTTCGTGGAGTGCGGCAATGGCCACGTCTGCCTTCGTGCCGAGCCCGTCAGCAGCGCTCGCGGGCATTCGATTGCCCGCCCGGTGAAACCTCGCCGGCTCAGGCTTCAACCGCACGGCATCACCGCTATGAACGGCCATGCACCGACCGCGGCGGACCGGACAGGGCCCGACGGCATGGGTCCTTCTTCGTCGCCGTCCCGCCAGCAGCAAGCATGCGCTTCGCGGCCCGGCGGGACTCCCGCTCGGCAAGGCAATCGGGCCGCCCTGCAGCCGGCTCCGGGCCGGTCGGCAGCTTTCCCGCAGCCCCGCACCCCGGTGAAACGCTCCATAGAAATCAGCCCTTTAACGGTCCCCTCCGGTAACGCCTGGGGGACGGGATGCCCTAGGGGCCGCCCCCTATGCTTAGGTGCTCACACCAATTGCTGCACGATCCTGTGCGGCCTAAGTTAGTCCCATGGGCACCGTTATGAAGCAGCGACTGCCGGCGATCGATCCGGCCGCGACTTCGACTCACATTCAATATTGAGGCCGCAGTGAAAATTCCTCTTGTTACCGAAATACAGAGGTTCAGCCTTCAGGACGGCCCTGGGATCAGGACGACCATTTTCCTGAAAGGTTGCCCGCTGCGCTGCCCCTGGTGCCACAACCCGGAAACCCAGGACGCACGGCAGGAATTCTATTTCTACCCGGATCGCTGTGTCGGCTGCGGTCGCTGCGTGGCCGTCTGCCCCGCCGAGACGTCCCGCCTCGTGCGCAATTCGGACGGTCGCACGATCGTCCAGATCGACCGCACGAACTGCCAGCGATGCATGCGCTGCGTCGCTGCCTGCCTGACCGAAGCCCGCGCCATCGTCGGGCAGCACATGAGCGTCGAGGAAATCCTGCGCGAGGCGCTGTCCGATTCGGCGTTCTACCGCAATAGCGGCGGCGGCGTCACGATCAGCGGCGGCGACCCCCTCTATTTCCCCGATTTCACACGGCAACTCGCCGGTGAATTGCACGCCCGCGGCGTTCATGTCGCGATCGAAACCTCGTGCTTTCCGAAGCAGGGGAAAGTCGTCGAATCGATGATCGGCATCGTCGACCTTTTCATCGTGGATCTGAAGACGCTCGACGCGCGCAAGCACCTCGAAGTCATCGGCTGGCCGCTCGCACCGATTCTCGCGAATCTCGAAACCCTGTTCGCGGCAGGCGCAAAAGTGCGCATCCACATTCCGGTGATTCCCGGCTTCAACGACTCGCACGCCGATGTCGAAGCTTACGCCGAGTATCTCGGCAAGCATGCAGCAGCGATCAGCGGAATCGATCTGCTCAATTTCCACTGCTACGGCGAAGGCAAATACACCTTTCTCGGCCGGGCCGGAAGTTATCAGTACAGCGGCGTGGACGAGACGCCTGCCGAAAAGATCGTGCCGCTGGCGCAGGCATTGAAGGCCCGAGGGCTTGCCGTCACCATCGGCGGCATCGTGGGCATCGCCAATGGCAAGAACGAACTAGCCGGGGGCATCGCCCTGGAAGTGCATCACTGACCCAGCATCAGGAGGAAATCAAATGACGACCTGCAAGGACTGTGCTTTCTTTTTTTCAATTCCGGAGGACGCGGACGATTTCGAAAAATCGAAAGGGGACTGCGTGACCCAGAAGGACGATGAAAAGGGCAGGTACTGGCTGTCCAAGCCCGTCTTCGAAAACGACCAGTGTTGCGGCGCGTTCCACAAGCGCTGAACAGAACCATACGACAGAACAAGGTAGGAGACAGCAATGAGCGATGTACAGACGCTGGAATACAAGGGGAAAGTCGTTCAGTTCGCCCCCGAAAATCCGCGCGAAGCCGAGATCCCGGCCGATGAACTGCACGAACATCTGCAAAATCCGTCTACCGAGCGCACCCGCCGGCTGAAGGCGCGCTGCCGCTGGAAACATGCCGCGGCGGGCGAGTTCTGCGAGAAGGGCGTCACCGCCGGGATCGAACGCATGCGCCTGCTCACGGAGTCGCACTGGGCCACGAGAGGAGAGCCGGAGCCGATCCGTCGCGCGCACGGATTGAAGAACATCCTCGACAAAAGCACGCTCGTTCTGCAGACCGACGAATTCATCGTCGGCTACCACGCCGAAGACCCGAACATGTTTCCGCTCTATCCGGAACTGTCCTACATGGCAGTGCAGGACTATCTGAAGAGCAAATATTCGCCGCAACCGGCCAAGGAAGCCCAGGAGATCGTCGATTACTGGAAGCCGTTCAGCCTGCAGGCCCGCTGCGAGCCGTATTTCGACCCGGTCGACCTGCGCCGCGGCTACCAGGTCAGTACGATCGAAGGGCCGGTTTTCGCATCCGGCTACAACAGCGTGATTCCGCCGTACGAGACGGTGCTCGAAGACGGTTTGCAGGCGCGGATCGCGCTGGCCGAAGAGAAAATCGAGCATGCCCGTGCGGAAATGGAAAAATTCCCCTGGCACGCTCCCAGCGGTCTCGAATGGATCGACAAGATCGACAACTGGAAAGCAATGGTGATCGCCTGCAAAGCGGTCATCGCCTGGGCACGCCGTCACGCACGCCTGTGCAAGATCGTCGCCGAACACTTCGAAACCGACCCGAAACGCAAGGCCGAGCTGCTCGAAATCGCCGACATCTGCCAGCGCATGCCCGCCGAGCCGGCACGCGGCCTGAAGGACGCGATGCAGTCGAAATGGTTCACCTTCCTGATCTGCCACGCGATCGAACGCTATGCGAGCGGCTTCGCGCAAAAGGAAGACTCGCTGCTGTGGCCGTACTACAAGGCGAGCGTGATCGACAAGACTTTCCAGCCGATGGAGCACAAGGATGCGGTCGAACTGATCGAAATGGAACGGCTGAAGATCTCCGAGCACGGCGCCGGCAAGTCGCGCGCCTACCGCGAGATCTTCCCCGGCTCCAACGACCTCTTCATCCTGACCCTGGGCGGCACCAACGGCGACGGCTCGGACGCCTGCAACGACATGACCGACGCCATCCTCGAGGCGACCAAGCGCATCCGCACGACGGAGCCGTCGATCGTGTTCCGCTACTCGAAGAAGAATCGCGCCAAGACCTTGCGCTGGGTTTTCGAGTGCATCCGCGACGGGCTCGGCTATCCTTCGATCAAGCACAACGAACTTGGTGTGCAGCAGATGCTCGAGATGGCCAAATACAGCCGCAACGGCAACGGTGCAACACCGGAAGAAGCGCACTACTGGGTCAACGTGCTGTGCATGGCGCCGGGACTGGCCGGCCGGCGCAAGGCGCAGAAAACCCGCTCCGAGGGCGGTAGCGCGATCTTCCCGGCGAAGCTTCTCGAAATCACCCTCAACAACGGTTACGACTGGTCGTATGCCGACATGCAGATGGGGCCGGAAACCGGCTACGCGAAGGATTTCAAGACCTTCGACGAGTTGTGGGAAGCCTTCCGCAAGCAGTATCAGTACGCCATTGCGCTGGCGATCCGTTGCAAGGATGTCTCGCGCACCATGGAGTGCCGCTTCCTGCAGATGCCTTTCGTCTCCGCACTCGACGACGGCTGCATGGAACTCGGCATGGACGCGAACGCCCTGTCGGAACAGCCCAATGGCTGGCATAACCCGATTACCAGCATCGTCGCCGGCAACTCGCTCGTCGCGATCAAGAAGCTCATCTACGACGAGAAGAAGTACACCATGGCCCAGCTCATGGACGCCCTCCAGGCGAACTGGGAAGGCTACGAGGAGATGCGCCGCGATTTCAAGAATGCGCCGAAGTGGGGCAATGACGACGACGACGCGGACGTTCTGATCAGTCGTTTCTACGAGGAAATCCTCGGCGGCGAAATGATGAAGAACATCAACTACTCGGGCGGTCCGGTGAAGCCCACGGGGCAGGCGGTCGGCCTGTACATGGAAGTCGGGTCGCGCACCGGCCCCACTCCGGACGGGCGTTTCGGTGGCGAGGCTGCCGACGACGGCGGCATTTCTCCGTATTCGGGTACCGACAAGAAGGGGCCGACCGCGGTGCTGCGCTCGGTGTCCAAGGTGCAGAAGAACCAGAAGGCCAATCTGCTCAACCAGCGTCTGTCGGTGCCGATCATGCGCAGCAAGCACGGCTTCGACATCTGGCACGCCTACATGGACACCTGGCACGAGCTCAACATCGACCACGTGCAGTTCAACGTGGTCAGCACCGAGGAGATGAAGGCCGCGCAGCGCGAGCCGGAAAAGCACCAGGACCTGATCGTGCGCGTATCCGGCTTCAGTGCCCGCTTCGTGGACATCCCGACCTACGGCCAGAATACGATCATTGCCCGCAACGAGCAGAATTTCAACGCCCAGGACCTGGAGTTCCTGAACGTCGAGCTCTGACCGCGGGGGCCGGGAGGGCGGGCATTTCCCTCCCGGCTCATCGGCGGCCTCTCGAGTTGATGGACATACTTAATTTTGGATATCGATCATGAGCGCAACACCGCATACCCAGGTGCACTGGGAAGAGAACACCGCCCGCCCCTGCCGCAAGTGCAAATGGCAAACGCCCGACCCGACCGATCCGATGCGCGGCCAATGCACCGTCAACCGGCATGCGATGGGCGGCGTGTGGAAACGCTGGATCCGCGACGTCGAGCACATGACCTGCAGCCGTCACGAGGAAGGCGAACTGAGCTTCCGCGACCACGTGTGATGCAAACGACAGCACGGTAACGGGATGGCCGCGCGGGAGCACCCGCCTCCCGCCGGCCACTCTCCACCACACCGGCAGACCGCGTGCGGCGGACCTTTCCACCCCCCAGCAGCCAAGACACCCTCATGAAGAACAGCGGACTCCTCGACAGCGTGCACGTTCCTGCGGCCGACCCCTATTACTACCTGAATACCGAAACCCTGAGCCTGCTCAATCGCATTCACCGGATCTCGCAGAAGCACCCGGTCAATGTGCTCGTCGTCGGCAAGCAAGGCTGCGGCAAGTCGTCCCTGGTGCGGCAGTACGCCGCGGTGCATCACCTGCCGCTGGCGACCTTCCAGATCGGCCTGCTGTCCGAACCGGGGCAGCTCTTTGGCGAATACGCGCTCGAGAACGGCGAAACCCGCTACAAGCAGTTCCTGTTTCCGCAGGCGCTCCAGACGCCGGGTTGCGTGATCCATCTCGAGGAGATCAACCGGCCCGAGCACCCGAAGGCGCTCAACATGCTGTTTTCGATCCTCTCGGACGATCGCCAGGTGTGGATGGACGAGCTCGGCCTGCTGAAGGTCGCCGACGGCGTGGTGTTTTTCGCCACCCTCAACGAGGGCGACGAATTCGTCGGCACCGAACTGCTCGACCCGGCGCTGCGCGACCGCTTCTACGTCACCTCGATGGATTTCCTGCCCAACGACGTGGAACGGGAGGTGCTGCAGAAAAAGACCGGCGTCACCACCGCGCAGGCCGAAGAGATCATCGGCGTCGTCAACAGCCTGCGCGCGAGCCCGGAGCTTGGGGTCGAGGTGTCCACGCGCAAGGCGCTGATGATCGGCGAGATGATCGCCGCCGGGGGCAGCCTGCGCGAGGCGATCGCGGCGAGCCTGCAGACAGACCGCGAGACCCTCGAATCCGTGCTGCTGTCGCTGCACGTGGAACTCGGCAAGACCGAGCGCGGCACGACCGAGTACGTGCTGTTCACGCCACGCTGACCGTCCCCCGACACCGTCCGCCCCTCCCGCGCACAGGATCCCTGCGATGTCCCCGGCTCCCGCCACGCCCGTCATCGAACGCTTCGTCATTCCCGACACCGACGGTTATTCCGAATTCTGGCGCCGCGACAAGTCGCCGGTCGAACCGCTCGAGCTCGCGAAGCTGCTGCACGCGCTGCGCAAGGTCGCCGCATTCGTCGGCCGCAATGCGGGCGAAGTCGTGTGGTCCGGCATGGCACAGGACGACGCCACGATCGCGATCGATCCGTCGCCGATCCTGGGCTGCTACCCGGTGCCGGCGGCGCGCACCGACCTGGTGGTCGGCCTGACCGTCCACCAGGCTTACCTGCGCACCGAATGGAGCGCGCGCGTGCGCGAGCTCGCCCTCGCCCGCCTCCAGCCTCCGCCGCAGTACGCATACAAGTTCGGGCTGTTCCTCGACCTCTGCGAGAGCGTCTACGTCGACAACCTCGCCAACCGCAGCGTGCTCGGGCACTACGCGGAAATCGCGCGACGCTGGCGCGTCGAGAACAATGCGTGCCGGCTGCTGTCGCCGCCGACACTATCCGAGGCACTGCACTTGTGGTGGATCTTCGCCACCGACCGCGACCCGGATCGCTACCGGACGCGATGGCTCGATCCGTGGCTCGAGGACCTGCTCGATCGCGCCGCATTCGACAAGTTCTATCAGGCGCCCTTCGAGCAGCTTGCGGCCCTCGTGCCGGCATTGCGCACCCAGTGCCCGGCGATCACCGGTATCGCCGAACGCGTCGAGTTCCGCGTCGAGCGCTACCTGGCCCTGTGGAAGACGCTGCTGCCGCGCATACGCTTCTGGATCGGCGACAGCGGCGACCGCTTCATGATGCCTTCAGAATACGATGAAAACATCGCCACCGAAGATGCCGAGCGCAAGGCGGTGAAGGCGACCATCGTCAGTTACGCGAAGCTGATTGAGCGCGCGCTGCCGGCGAAGAACCGCGACCTGACCGAACAGGTGCTCGACAACGTGATGAATGCCGAAGGCGTCGTCCGTGTCGAGGGCAGCGACATCCTGATGCCGGCCCAGGACCTCGTCGATGCGGCGCTGCGGCGCAAGCTCGAGCGCGTGGTGCGCCATGCCGCGCAGCGCACCAGCGCCTTCAACCGCGGGCTGACCTCCGGCAAGATCCACAGCCGGCGCCTCTACCGCGCACACACGACCGGTACGGTGTTCCAGGAAAAGAAGAACGAATACGACTTGCGCAACGACGTCGTGCTGCTCGTCGACGCGACCGGGTCGATGGCCGATCCAGCCCGGTGGTCCCGCGCCGAGACGGTGTTCCAGACCCTGTTCACGGCCATTCACGCCTACGCGAAGAATGCACGGCTGTTCGCCTACAACGAGACCCGCAGCGCCTGCCGGATCTCGGAGCTGTTCCGCGACGGACGCATGCACACCGTGCTGCCGCAAGGCAAGACGGCTTCCGGCGAAGCGATCATCGCCACCGCGCTGTCGACGCGCAGCGCTGCACGCCGCCGCATCATCATCCACCTCACCGACGGCGCCTCGAACTGGGGCTGCGGCGTCGCCGAGGCGATCGCCTTCTGCCGGCGACGCAACATCGGCCTGCTGACCCTCGGCATCGGCTGCAGCCCGGCGGCGAAGCAGTCGCTACGCGACGAGTACGGCAAGCTCGTGCAGTTCATCGATGATCTGCAACAGCTGCCGCCATTACTCGGCAGCCTGCTCAATTACGACGCCCGTCACTGAGAACGCACCATGACGGAGACGCTCGTCGCCCACGTGCTCGATCGCGAGTGGGAGCTGTTTCAACGGGTACATAGCGCCCGCCCCGTGCGCTGCCAGAGCGCGCCGGCCAGTTTCCGCACGATCCGCGGCAGCCTGTTCGATCTGTGGACCGGCGAGATGCTCGCCGCCTATCTCGAGGCCCTCGAACGCGCCGTCGCGCAGGGCCGCAACCCGCTCGCGGAAAAGTACGCACGCATGGACGGGCTGATTCCGCCGCTATCCGAGAACCCGTTGATCGACGCAATCGTGGCGGTCGAGGAACGCTGGCAGACCGAACTGCAGGCGCGCTACCCGGCGCTGTACCGGCGCTGCTGCCGCAGCCGGGCGCCGACCGGCGACGGGCGCAATTTTTCGGTCTATCTGCGTTGCGAGCTGGAGACCTACGGCGAGCGGACCGTGCACCTGTACCACGAGAACGTCGAACGCGCCGCCACCGCCGGGCGCAATCTCGCGATCGAAGCCCTCGACCGGCTCGTCGCACAAAGCGGTTACGCCAGTCTCGAACAGGCCGAACAGGTGCTGAGCGGACGGGCAGCGGAATGAACGACGCACGCCCCCGCATCCCGCCCCCTGCACCGCCCCCCGTAGTCTTCGGCGCCGCCGCCGCGCTGCCGGGCACCGCCGCCCCCGCCCGCCTGCTGTGGCTGATCACCGGCTTCTGGATGCTGCAGCCGCTGTCGACGGACCTCTATCTGGCATCGCTGCCGACACTCGCCGCATCCTTCCGCGTAGCACCGGCGGCGGTGCAGCAGACCCTGTCGATGTTCGCCCTCGGCGTCGCCGTGTCGCAGCTCGTCAGCGGTCCGCTGGCCGACCGCTTCGGCCGCCGCCCGATGCTGCTCGCCGGGCTGCTGGTCTATGTCGCGGCAAGCCTCGCGTGCGCGCTCGCCACCCACATCGACGCACTGATCACCGCCCGCTTCGCCCAGGCCGCGGGCAGCTGCACGGTCGCCGTGATCGCCCGCGCCGTTGTCCGCGACGCCTGGCCGGCCAGCGAGGGGGCGCAGGTGATCGCCCGCTCGACGAGCATGCTCGCGGTCGCGTTGCTGCTCGCCCCCATCGTCGGCGCCCAATTGCAGGCGAGCTTCGGCTGGCGTGCGAACTTCACGTTGCTGACACTCGCCGGTGCCGCGCTCGCGCTCATCTCGGCCGTGCGCTTCGCCGAGACGATGACGCAGCGCCCCCCCGCGGCGATCCGACCCGCCGCGCTGCTACACAACTACGGCGCGCTGCTGCGCAGCCGCGCGTTCTGGGCCTATGCGCTGCCGGGGGCGCTCTCTTTCGGCATGGTGTTCGTCTACATCTCCGGCGCGTCGTTCGCGCTCATCGACGTGCTCGACGTGCCCACGCGCCACTTCGGTTACCTTTTCGCGCTCGGCGTGCTCGGCTACCTGGTCGGCACCCAGCTCTGCCGGCGGATGCTGCCGCACTACGGGCTGGCGCGCACCCTTCGCGTCGGCAGCACGCTGGGGCTGGCGGCGGGCACAACCTTCGCCATCGGGCTCGCACTCGGTCTGCAGCACTGGGCGACGGTCGTCCTCGCCCACTTTCTCGTCACCCTCGCGCACGGCATCAACAGCCCGTGCGCGCAAAGCGGGGCGATCGCCCCCTTCCCCGAAAAAGCCGGCGCCGCCGCGGCCCTGCTCGGATCGCTGACGATGCTCTCGGCGTTCCTGGTCACCACCCTCGTCGGTGCCAGCTACGACGGCACGCTGCGGCCGCTCGCCACCGTCTCGGCGCTGCTCGCGCTCGCGCTGTTCGTCGCCGAGCGTGCCCTCGCCGCGTACCGCCCGGCAGAGGAGGCCCAAGCATGACCCTTCCCCTCCCCGGCGGCGAGGCCGCCTGGATTGCCGCGCGCGCCGACGCATCGCGCTACGTCCTGTCCGAACACGTGATCCGCTCGCTGATGGCCGGCAGCATCGAGGCGGCGCAGATCGAAGCGGCGCTGCGCGGCGGCCGCATCATCGAGGAGCACCGCCATCGCGAGCGCGACCCGGCGTACCTGCTATGCGCCGTCCACGACGGCAAGCCGGTGCATGCGATCGCCGCCCCACGCGCCGACGGCTGGCTCGTCGTCACCCACGCTTACGTGCCGGCGCCCCCCGTGTGGCGCACCGCGTTGCACCGTTCTTCAGGAGAGCCGACGATGTCCGATTCGATCACGACCTGTTTCTTCTGCGGCGGCGCCATCAAACAGGTGACTGTCGGCAATTTCGACTACCGCCTCGAAGGCCGGCTGTACGTCATCAAGAAGGTTCCCGCCGGCCTGTGCCAACAGTGCGGCGAAAAATACGTCGATGCCGAAGTCGGGCGGCGGCTCAATACGCTGATCGCGCAGCAGGCCTTCACCGGCAGCGAGAGCGTCGACGTCATCGACTACGCGACTGCGCCGTGAACGGACTGTCGCTCGCCGAACAGTATTTCGAGCGCTACGGCGATGAACTGCTCGGCGGCGAATTCGCGCCTTGGCGCGAGCGCATCGCAGCCGGCCTTGCCGGCGACGGCTCGGACTGCCTCGGTTTCGACGACGAACAGTCGCGCGACCACGACTGGGGCCCCGGGTTCTGCCTGTGGCTGACCGACGCCGATCACGCCGCGATCGGCACGTCGCTGCAGCAGGCCTATGAGCGGCTGCCGAAGTCCTTCGCCGGCTTCGAGCGCTCGACCACCGAATGGGGTGGTGATCGCGTCGGCGTGCTCGAGATCGGCGCCTGGTACAGGCAATACCTCGGCCATCCCGACGGCCCGCAGACGCTCTTCGACTGGCTGCGCATCCCGGAAATGCATCTCGCGGCGTGCACCTCCGGCCGCGTCTTCCACGACCCGCTCGACGAGTTCTCGCAGCGCCGGCGCCGGCTGCTCGCCTTCTATCCCGACGACGTCAGGCTCGCGAAGATCGCCGCGCGCTGCATGTCGATCGGCCAATCGGGGCAGTACAACTTCGCACGCGCGCTCGCCCGCGACGAGTTTTTCGCCGCGCGCTACGCCGAAACCAAATTCTGCAGCGACCTGATGTCGCTCGTCTATCTGCTCAACCGTCGCTACGCGCCCTATTACAAATGGCTGCACCGCGGCCTGCTCGCGCTGCCGCGCCTGGGCCATGCCGTACATGCACGCATCGCGGCGCTGGTCTCGGCAGCCGACGCCGACGAGAAGCGCGCGCACATCGAAGTGCTGTGCGCGCTCTCGGTCGCCGAGCTGCAGGCCGAAGGGCTGACCGACTCCGACAGCCCCTTTCTCGTCGATCACGGCCCGCTGATCCACAGGCGCATCGACGATCCGGCATTGCGCCGCCTGAGCGTGCTGATCGGCTGAATCCGCAACGAAGGAGATCTTCATGGCGAAACGGGTACTGGTCATCGGCGGCAGTTACTTTTCCGGCCGCGTCTTCGTCGAGGAAGCGCTGAAGATGCCGGACGTCGAGCTGCATGTGTTCAACCGCGGCAGACTGCCCTTGCGCATGGACGGCATCACCGAGCACGTCGGCGACCGCGAACGCCCCGAGCAGGTGGGCGACGCGATACCGGGCGGGCAATGGGACTCCGTCGTCGATTTCTGCGCCTACACCCCGGCCCACGTCGAAACCCTGCTCACCAACCTGCGCGGCACCGTCGGCCAGTATCTGCTGATCAGCACCACGACCGTGTACCGCAAGACGACGCAGCAGCCCGTCGACGAGCGCGCACCGCTGCTCGACGGGCCGCAGCCGGAGCTGGGCGAATACGCCGATTACGGTTACCACAAATGCCTCGCCGAAGAGGCCGCGCGCCGCGAATGCGCGCGGCGGGGCGTCGCGCTGACCGTGCTGCGGCCGGCGATCATCTACGGCTATTACAACTACGCGCCGCGCGAGACGTATTTCTTCGACCGCCTGCGCGCGCGCGAGCCGATCGTGATCCCCGAGCCGGGCGCGTCGCGCTTCAACTTCATCTGGGTCGTCGACATGGCCCGCCTGCTGTGGGCGTGCATCGGCGATCCGCGCGCCTTCGGCGAAACCTTCAACCTCGCCTCGGGCGAAGTGGTGTCCCATGCACGCATCGTCGAGGCCCTCGGCGAAATCACCGGCAAGGCGATCGACACGCTGCGCCTGCCCGCCGGGGAGATCGCGCGCCGCAAGCTGCCGCTGCCGTTCCCGCTCGACGAGGACCTCGTCTATGACGGCACCAAGATCGACCGCCTGTTCGGCTTCGAGCACACGCCCTTCCACGTCGGCCTGCGCGAAGCGCTGAAGTACTACCTGATGGTCAAGCGGCGCGAAGCGGCCGCCGCCAACGCGCGATGAATGCCGACCTGATCCTGTACAACCTCGTCGCGTTCACGCCCGAACGCTTTTCCGGCGGGCGCGGTGCCGACCACGGGTCGATCATCGCAATCAAGGACGGCCGGATCCTCTACGTCGGCGACCGCGCCGCGCGCGCCGCCCTCGCCGGCCCGCACACGAAGCTCGTGGACTGCCAGGGCGCGACGGTGATTCCGGGGTTCAACGACGCGCACTGCCATCCGGTCGCCTTCGCGATGACGACCCGCTACGTCGACTGCTCGCCGCCGCACGTGCGCAACCTCGGCGATCTCATCGACGCGCTGCGCTCCCGGGCGGCGGAGACGCGCCCGGGCAACTGGCTGCGGGCGGCGAACTGCGATCCGGCGATCCTGGCCGAGCGCCGGCTGCCCACGCGCTGGGAGCTCGACCGCGCCTCGCCCGTGCATCCGGTGATCGTCGTCGAGCGCAGCGGACAACATTGCGTGCTCAACAGCCGCGCGCTCGCGCGGTGCGGCATCGACGAGTCGGCGGGGCCGTCCGACGCCGGCACGATCCACCGCGATCCCACGAGCGGGCGCGTCAATGGCATCATCTCCGGCAACCACGCACAGGTGGCCGCGGCGATGCCGCCGCTTTCAGCGGATGAGATCGAGGCCGGCCTGCGCGCCGCCGACCGTGCCTTCCTCGAATCCGGGATCACGACCCTGCAGGACACGAGCTGGTCGAACACGCCGGCGCACTGGCAGGCGATGGCCGCCTACAAGGAACGCGGCCTCCTCCGTCCGCGCGTGTCCCTGTGCGCCGGCGCCGACAGCGTGGGCGCGTTCGCCGAGCAGGGGCTGCGCACCGGAAGCATCCATCCCGGCGGCGACCCCGATATGCTGCGCCTCGGTGCGGCGAAGATCGCGCTCGACGAGAGTACCGGCGATCCGGACCCGCCACAGGAACTCCTCGACGCCACCGCGCTCGCGGCCCACCGCGCCGGCTTCCAGTTCGCCTTCCACGTCCCCGACCTCGCGCTGCTGCACCGCTCGCTGAACACGCTCGCCTTGCTCGACGGCGCCGGTCTCCGGCCCCGCCTGCGCCCGCGCTTCGAGCACTGCCCGGCCTGCCCGCCCGAGTGGCTGGACCGCCTCGCCGCGAGCGGCGCACTCGTCGTCGCCCAACCCGCGCTGCTGCCGCTCGCCGCGCCGGCCGTGCACGCGCGCCCGCCCGACCCGACGCAGCCCGCGCTGTTTCCGTTCCGCTCGTTCCTGCGCCATCGTATCCCGCTCGCATTCGGCTCGGATGCGCCGCTGGTGTCCTGCGCACCGCTCGAAGGCCTGAAGGCGGCCGTGACACGCAGCGACGACGACGGCCGGCAGGTCGCGGCCGAGGAAGCGATCGCGCTCGCCGACGCGCTGCGCCTGTACACCTACGGAAGTGCGTGCGCGGCCGGCGACGAGGACGCGACGGGGACGATCGAAGCCGGCCGCCGCGCCGATCTCGTCGTCATCGAAGGCGGCGGCGACTGGGCGACGGCCGACGATCTCGGGCGCGCGCGAGTCGTGATGACGTTGATCGGCGGACGGATCGTCTGGGCGCGATAGCGCAACAGACGTCGCAGAAGCGGACACGGGCGTAACGCCGGGTGATGTTACAAACCGCACTGGACAAGTGCTCGCATCATGATGTACGTTTATCCGTACATGTACGGATAAACACCATGGACGCCATTTCCTACACCGCAGCCCGGGCCAATCTGGCCAGTACGATGGACCGCGTCTGCAACGACCACGAGCCGCTGATCATTACCCGTAGCGGGCAAGCCTCGGTCGTCATGCTTTCCCTCGACGACTTCCAGGCCCTCGAGGAAACCGCCTACCTGTTGCGCAGCCCCGAGAATGCGCGCCGCCTGCTCGGCGCCATAGCCGAACTCAATGCCGGCGGAGGCAACGAGCGGGAACTCGACGAATGAAGTTGATCTTCGCCGAGGCCGCTTGGGAAGATTACCTTCATTGGCAGCAACAAGACCGGCGCATGGTGGAGCGGATCAACAAGCTCATTCGCGAAACTCAGCGTGAACCTTTTTCCGGTATCGGCAAACCTGAACCGCTCAAACACGCCCTGGCGGGATTTTGGTCCAGGCGGATTACCGACGAGCATCGGATGGTGTACAGAATCGCCGGCGACGCGTTGCTGATCGCTCAGTTGCGCTACCACTACTGAGCGATTTCCGGGAATCAGGATTCCTCGCTGAACGAAGGGTCACGTAGGCATAGCTACCTCGCGACCGGGTAACCCAACGCCGCCCCCGAAATCGATTACGGCGCGCCGAGTTGCGGCCCTCGGGCCACGATCGTGGTGGGCGCTGCCTCAGCCGGCATTGCACCGCGGATTGAGCGTATACCGCCCCGTCAGCGACGTTTTGCCGAGCACATGCCCCTCGATCGCGCGCAGCACGTCGGGGCCGGTGAATTTCCCCTCCACCGGGCAGCGCTCGAGATCGACGGCGTAGAGCGTGAACACGTAGCGGTGCACGCGCTCGTCGTTCCACGGCGGGCACGGGCCGTCGTAGCCGAAGTAGTCGCCGGCCATCTGCGGGTCCTGGGCGAAGCCGCGGGTGAAATCGTTGACGCCGTGGCGCGCGCCATGGCGGGTTGCGGGACCCGGTTTTCCGCGCGCCACGACACCGTCGGAGAATTCGCCTTCATTGACGCCACGACAGGTGGCGGGAAGATCGACGAGCACCCAGTGAAAGAAATCGACCCGCGGCATCGACTCCGGAATCACGACGTCGTCGCGGTTGATATGGTCGAAACGGCTCGGCACGTCCGGGTCGTGGCACACGAGGACGAACGAGCGCGTGCCCGCAGGCGGCGCGTCCCAGGTAAAGCCGGGGCTGCGGTTGGCGCCGAGGCGGAAGTGCGTCTCCGGATCGGCCACCGCCAAGGCGTGGATTTCCGGCAGTGGCCGGTTGTCGTCGAAACTGCTCGTCAGACGCATCGTTCCTGTCTCCTGTGCGCGGGGCGGGCGGTCGATTGCCGCCCCGTCATCGGTCTTCCCGCCGCCCTCAGGCGCCGCGGAATGCCGGCGCGCGCCGTTCGCCGAAGGCCTTGAAGCCTTCCTTGCGGTCTTCGGTGTCACGCAGCACGCCCCACAGCAGGTGCGAGTACAGGATGCCGTGCTCGAGCGGCATGTCCTTGCCGAGCACCGCGGCCTGCTTGGTCGCCTGCACGCTCAAGGGCGCCGCGCTGGCGATCTTCTCCGCATAGCTGCGGGCGAGATCGGCGAGTGCCGACGGCTCGACGACGTCGCTGACCAGCCCATAGCGCAGCGCCTCTTCGGCGCTGATCATCTCGCCGGTGAGCAACATCTTCATCGCCACCGCCTGCGGAATGGCGCGCGGCAGCGCCTGCGTGCCGTTGAGGCCGGCGAGGCTCGCGACCTTGACTTCGGTGAGGCCGAATTTGGCGTTCGTGGAAGCGATGCGCAGGTCGCAGGCAAGCGCGATCTCGAGCCCGCCGCCGACCGCGTAGCCGTTGATCGCGGCAATGATCGGCTTCCACATCTTCATGTGCGGCAGGATCGGCTGGCCGTCGCGCAGATAGGTCGCGGCCATGCACTCGGTGGGCGGTGGCGATTTTTTCATGTCGGTGCCGGTGCAAAACGATTTCTCGCCGGCGCCGGTCAGCACCGCGACACGGATGTCCGGATCGGTGCGCACACGCGCCCAGATTTCAGTGAGGTCGGCGGTCGATTCCGGGTCGAGCGAATTCATCGCTTCCGGACGGTTCAAGGTCACGTAGGCGACGTGGTTCGATACTTCCAGCGTTACCGGCATTGCGCTTCTCCTGTCTATTTGTGGTGTTCCGATCCGCTTCAGGCGGCAACGAACGGGCTGTAGGTCCTGCCGTCGGTCAGCAGCTTCTTCGCGATCGACATGCGGTGGATTTCCGAGGCGCCTTCGACGACGCGCCAGATGCGAACCATGCGCGCGACGTATTCGATGCCCATCTCGCGCGACAGACCCAGCCCGCCGTGGAGCTGGATCGCGCGGTCGGCGACGCGGGTGAGCATTTCGGTCGCGGCGATCTTCAGCGACGCCGCTTCGAGCCGCAGGTCCTTGTGCCCCTGATCCGACTTCCACGCAGTGAAATAAAGCTGCAGCCGCACCTGCTCGAGCTCGATGGTCGAATCGGCGATCCAGTTCTGCACTGTCTGGCGGTCGGCGAGGGCCACACCGAAGGTTTTCCGCAGGTTGGCCTGGTCGATCATCATCTGGATCAGCCGCTCGGCCATGCCGGTGCAATGCGCTGCGAGTTCGATCCGGCGCACGCCGAAGCGGTTCTGCAGCGGAATGAAGGCGTCGCCGACCTCGCCGAGCACGGCTTCATCGCCGACCCGGACATTGTCGAGATACACCGACCAGGTCGGCATCGCGCCGATCACCGGAATCTCGGCGCCGATACGCAGCCCCGGCGTGTCCTTGTCGAGGATGAACGCGGTGAAGCGGCGCTTGGTCGGGGCCTCCTTGTCGGTGACCGCGATGCAGATGAAGAACAGTTCGTCCTTGTCGCACTTGCTGATGAAGATCTTCGAGCCGTTGATCACCCACTGGCCGTTCTCGCGCACCGCGGTCGTCGTCAGGCCGCTGATGTCGGAGCCCGCGCCCGGTTCGGTGGCCATCATCGCGGAGTCGATCTCGCCGCGGCAGTAGCGGCGCACGTACTTGTCGCGCTGCGCCGGGGAGCCGCATTCTTCGAGGTAATAGAGATTGGGAGCGTCGGGCGGCAGCGTGAAGCCGTGATGCGAGAAGCCGATCAAGGACTTCGACATTTCCTCGACGACCAAGGTCTTAGCGAACATGCCGAGCCCCTGGCCGCCGAGCTTCTCGTCGACCTCGATGCCCCAGAAGCCCATCTCCTGGGTGATCTTCATCAGCCGCGCATGATCGGCCTCCGGCAGCAGCGTGTAGCCGTCGGTCCACATCCGCATTTCCCGCTCGAGCAGGACCTTTTCCAGCGGCATCAGCTCGTTGGCGGTGAACCGGCGGGCCACCTCCTTGAGCATCGTCTGTTCTTCGGATAAGGAAAAATCCATTTTTCGTCTCTTGTCTTATGTTTGTCGGGCCCGATCCGCCGATCCACGCCTTCGATCGGCATCCGGGCGCATCAGCGACTCGATCTTGTCCGCGATCGATACGCTGCCGTTGCGGCGCTCACACCAGCACCTGCTGAGCGGCCAGATCCTCGATTTCCCCGTGCGAATAACCCAGCATCCCGCCGAGCACCTCGCGAGTGTGTTGCCCGATCGACGGCGCCGCGCTCTTCATCTCGACCGGCGTGCGCGAGAACACGATCGGCGCGCGGTTGTAGAGCGTGACGCCGACCTCGGGGTGATCGAGGTAGGCCCAGAAGCCGCGCCGGCGCAGATGCTCGTCCTCGATCGCCTCGCGCGCGTCGCGCACCTCGCCCGCCGCCACCCCCGCCTTCAGCAGCGCCTCCATCAGCCAGTCGCCGTACTGGGTGGCGGTCCAGCCCTCGATGCGCTCGTCGAGTTCGGCCGCGTGCCGGCGGCGCATTTCGATCGTCGCGAAGCGCTCGTCCTCGGCCCACGGCGGGTTGCCCATGACGCGGCGCAGCGTCGCCCACTGCGCGTCGTCGAACACCGCGATCGCGATCCATTTGCGGTAGCCGAGCGTGGTATAGACGCCGTGCGGCGCGGCCTCGGGGTCGCCGTAACCCTGCGGCCCGAGCGCCTCGCCGTTGGCGGCGAAGGCCATCGGCGCGCTCGGGGTCATGCAGATCGCCGATTCGAGCTGCGACAGGCTGACCGTCTGGCCGCGCCCGGTCGCCTCGCGTTCGAGCAGCGCCGCCATGATCCCGAACAGCGTGTGCGTCGGCACCATCACATGGTCGGTATAGTTGGTGCCGGTGCCGAACGGCGCCTGGCCGGGGAAACCGGCGCGCGCGGTCAGCCCGCACAGCGCGTTGAGGTTCACGCCGTAGCCCATGTAACGGCTGTGCGGCCCGTCGATACCCTGCATGCTCATCGTCACGTAGATCGCGCGCGGGTTGATCTTCTGCACGTCCTCCCAGCCGAGCTTCCACTTCTCCATCTGGCCGACACGGAAGTTGTTGATCACGATGTCGCTTTTCTCGATCAGCCGCACCGCGACCTCGCGCGCCCGCGGATGGCTCATGTCGAGCGCGATGTCACGTTTGTTGGCGTTGCGCGCGGCAAAGTAGCCGCTGCGGTCCAGCCCCGTGCCGATGCCGTCCTTGAACGGCTCGCCCCGGCGCAGGGTGTCCGGGCGCTTGACGCTTTCGATCTTGATCACGTCCGCGCCGCACTGCGCCAGCACGCTGGTGGCGATCGGACCGGCGCCGACCCACGAGAAATCGCACACCACGATGCCCTCCAGGGCACGTTCAATGCTGTTCGGCATACACCGCCCCCATCCGCAACAGGTTGTCGATTTCGAACGCCGGGTAGCCGCACTCGACGAGGATTTCCCGCGTGTGCTCGCCGATCCGCGGCGCATTGCGACCGAGCTGCCACTGCAGCTCGCCGAATTCGTACGGCGCACCGGGATAGGTGATGTCCGCCCCGAGCGTGTCGTTGAACTGCGTCTGCCAGAATTCGCGGTGCGCGAGCTGCGGGTTGGCGAGCAGATCGCGGCCATCGCTGACCGGCGTCACCGCGACGTTGAAGCGTTGCCCGATCTCGTACAGCTCGGCCTTGCTGCGGCTTCGCGTATAGCGCTCGAAGACGCGGCAGAAGGTCGTATAGCCCTCCTCCGAAGTCCGGTACGCGTAATCGATCCACTTGTCATCGTCGAAAAGCGGCCACTCCTCGACGCCCTCGGCCTCCATCCAGCGCACGAAGGGCGTCCACATGTCCTTGTTGCGCCCCATGATCGCGACCAGCGCGATATAGCCGTCGGCGCACGGATGCAAGGTCGCGCTGCCGGCCTCGCGCCCGCGCCCGCGCCGGATCTTGCCCTCGAGGTCCCAGAACTGCGCGGCGTTCTCCAGCGCCATCGCCTCGGCCTCGATGCAGGCGACGTCGACCAGTTGGCCTTTGCCGGTGCGCTGCGCGCTGAACAGCGCGATCGCGCTGCCGACCGCCGCGTACGCCTCGGCCATCCGGTAGGCCTGGTTGTCGGGGGCGCGCACCGGCTTGTCGCCGTCGATGCCAGCGAGCCAGAGAAAGCCGCTCAGCGCCGAGCAGGTCAGATCCGAACCGGGGTAGGCCGCGAGCGGCCCGGTGCGCCCGAACGGCGTGACCGAGGTCTGCACCAGGCGGGCATTGTCGCGGCTCAGTTCTTCATACGACAGGCCGAGCCCGTCGAGATAGCCGGGGCGGCAGCTTTCGACGAGCAGGTCGGCGCCGCTGCACAACGTGCGGAACACTTCACGTCCCGCCTCGTGTTCGAGATCGACCGCAAAGCCACGCTTGCCCGCGTTGTAATAGAGGTACGGCAGGCTCGCCTGCACGCCGGGCTGGTTGCGGAACCAGGGGCCGACGCGGCGCAGCGGGTCGCCCGCGGGCGACTCCACATGGATCACGTCGGCGCCCAGCCCGGCGAACATCTTGGCCGTGTAGGGGCCGAGTTCGCCGGTCATATCCACCACCCTGAATCGGGAAAAATCCTGTCCCATGTCACCTTTCTCCTGCTCGCCGAGGACTGTTACGCGCTGTTTTCAGCCCGCGAACAGGCTCCGTCCGCCGCACACATAGAGCACCTGGCCGGTGACGAAACCGCTGTCGTCGTCGGCGAGGAAGAGGAGCGTGTTAGCGATGTCGTCGGGCTCGCCGAGCTTGCCGGTGGGCTGGCGCGAGAGCAGGAACTGCTGATCCTTCTCCGGCAGCTCGTCCCACATCGGGGTGTGGATCAAGCCCGGCGCGACACAATTCACCGTGATCCCGGCGCGGCCGAGCTCGATCGCCAGTGCGCGCGTCATGCCGACGACGCCCGCCTTGGCGGACGAGTACGGCGTCTGGCCGGCGCCGCCGAGCCAGGCACGGGAGGCGATGTTGACGATGCGCCCGTGCTTGTTCTCGACCATGTGCCCATGCACCGCCTGCGTGCACAGAAAGGTGCCCTTCAGGTTGACGTTGATCGTGACGTCCCAGTCCGCCTCGCTGAGCTTGCGCAACGCGCCCGCACGCTCCATGCCAGCGTTATTGACCAGAATATCGATGCGGCCGAATGCGTCGATCGTCTGCTTCACCATGCCGTCGACCGCCGCCTTGTTGCCGATGTCGGCAACCGCGCCCAGCACGCGATGCCCCCGCGCGCTGAACTCATCGACCGTCGCCCGCACCTTCTCGGCGTCGATGTCGTTGATCACCACCGCCGCGCCCTGCTCGGCGAAGCGCAGCGCCGTCTGCTTGCCCATGCCGCTGGCCGAACCGGTGATCAGTGCGACCCTGTTCTGAATTCCCATTGCCGCCTCCGTGATCAAATCGACATCGAAAAGTACGCGCTCTTGCCACCGCAGACGAACAGCGTCTGCCCGGTGACGTACTTCGAGCTGTCGGCCGCAAGAAAGCCGACGGCGTTGGCGATATCGGCGGGCGTGCCCAGCCGTTTCACCGGAATGCCGCCGGCAAGCTTTTCGCGCTCGGCCGCCGGCGTCGTCTCGCTGTCGACATCGCCCATGACGACGGTGTTGACCGTGACCCCGTCACGCGCCGATTCGAGCGCGAGCGCCCGCGTCAGCCCGAACAGGCCGGAACGCGCGGCGGCGACGCTGGAGGTATTGGCGAGCCCGAGGTAGCGGAGGTCGCTGATATTGACCACGCGCCCGAAGCCAGCCTCGCGCATGCCCGGAACGACCGCACGCAGGTAGTGGAACGGCGCCGCCAGACCGGTGTCGAGCGCGGCACCGACATCGGCGTCGGAAATCTCCGGCAGCGGCTTCGCCGCGAGCGCACTTTCGTTATGCACCAGGACGTCGATCCGCCCGTAGCGCGCCTTCACCTGCGCCACGCTGTCGCGGATCGCGCCCGCCTCGACCGCAGCCGTGGCCACGGCCATCACCGTCGCCCCTTTTCCGGCCAGCTGCGACGCGAGCTTGTCGAGCCGGCCTGCGTCCGCGCCGGCGAGCGCGAGCTGCACGCCGGACCCGGCGAGCCGCAGCGCGACCGCCTCGCCGACCGCATCGTCGGCATTGACGATCAGCGCCACTTTTCCATTGCTGTTGGATTTCATCGCCCTGTCTCCCCGCTTACCAGTCGCTTACCAGCATGTGCATCGTGCATGCCGCGTGTTCCGTGCCCGACAAGCCGCCGCCGGTCACGTGCGTCATCGCCACCCGCGGCACCGGCTCGACCTGGTAGCCGGGGCACTGGTTGCGCATCTGCTTGACGCTGGCGGCAATCTGCGCCGCGCCCGAAGCGCCGATCGGATGGCCGTACGACAGCATGCCGCCGCGCGGGCTGACGACGCATTTGCCGCCGTGGGTCGCGTTGCCGTCGCGCAGGAACTTGAGCCCCTCGCCTTTCGGACACAGGCCGAGGCATTCGTAGTACAGCAGTTCGGCGATCGTGAAGGCATCGTGCAGTTCGACGATATTCACGTCCTCGGGGCCGATGCCCGACTCCTCGTAGAGCTGATGCGCGGTCTCCTCGGTGATGTCGTCGCCGGTGATGTCACGCGGACGGTTGTGGTACGGCCCCGAGCGCACGACCGAGCCGGCGACCCGGATCGGCTTCTTGATGCCGAGCTTCTTCACCATCTCTTCCGAGCACACCACGACCGCGCCGGCACCGTCGGCGATGCCGCAGCACTGCTGCAGCGTCAGCGGCGAGGCGACGACGCGCGAATTCACCACCTCCTCGATCGAGATCTCGCCCTTGAACCAGGCATAGGGGTTGTTGGTGGCGTGGCGGCGGTTCTTCACCGTGATCATCGCCAGATCCTCGGCGGTAGCGCCGGTCTCGTACATGTAACGCTGGGCGCGCATCGCGTACTTGCCGGTCATCACCGCGCCATGCACCGTCTCGATATCCGACATCGCGGTCGCGAACGCGGTGCCCTGCGCCATGTGCAGCGTATGGTTCTCGCAGCCGATGCCGATCGCCACGTCGGCGAGCCCCAGCGCCACATCGCGCACCGCCAGATGGATCGCCATGCCGCCCGCCGAGCAGGCGCTCTCGACGTTGATGATCGGCAGGTGGCCGCACATGCCCAGATCCTTGAGCACGGTCTGCCCGGTGACCATGCCGTTGGTGCCGTTGCCGACATAGGCGCTCTGCACCATCGTCGGACGGTCGATGTTCGACGCCTTCAACGCCTCCAGTGCCGCCGCCCGACCCAGCACGTCGAAATCGACTTCATGCCGACCGAATTTCGTCTCGCCGACCCCGGCGATATAGACCTTGCGCTCCAGTTTCATTTGTCGTCACTCACCGAGGATTAGATCTTGCGGAACTTGTAGCTGATCAGCGGCACACCGTCGCGGTTGTCGCGCACCGGCCCGACCGTCAACTCGACCTCGTCGTCGCAGCGGAAGCTGCCCGGCGCGCCTTCGAGCTGGGCGAAGATCCGCAGATTCTCGGGCAGGTCGATATAGCCGAACGAATAGGGGGTCTTCATTCCCGCCTGGCCGATGAAGTTGTCGCTGAAGCTGTAGAGCTTGCCGCGGCGGCTGAGCGGCACGACCTCGAACTCCTCGCCCCAGCAGCTCGGGCACGGGCTCAGTTTCGGGAAATCCAGCTGTCCGCATTTCTTGCAGCGGTAGCCCTTGAGATAGGGCGCACGGCCGTCGGCGGGCGCCTCGAGAAGATCCGGGTGGAAGAACGTGATATCCGGCTTCTTTTCCGGCTTCTTGTTCGTCTTTTGCTCTGACATGGCACCTCCGCAGGAATTGTTTCGTGTTCGACCTGGGGCCATTAAATCCCGCAGGCCGGAACGCAACAATCGGTCCGAACACCTAGGCGCTAAGGGGCAACCCCACAGCCCGGCGCGGGGAAAAGATCCAGCGCGCGCCATCGATCGCGGGACGGACCAGCGCGCGGCGGGCGGGCACGGCAAGCCCCGCCAATGCCTCTGCGCAGGGCGCATGGGCGGTCGACGTGGTCGCAGTGCCGGCCCGATGGCGGCAGGGAGCTACTCAGCCCTCATCCCAGGCGGGGAAAGGAAGGCGGAGGAAAGGAAGGCGGAGGAAAGGAAGGCGGAGGGCATGGCCGGAGTCCTCACGGCCCCTCAGGTCAGGATGAACTCGGCATCCGGTCGCGGCGGCGGCGGCGGGATTTCGCCGAGCATCTCGCGCAGGCTGGCGTCGACTCCGGCGACGATCGCGTCGAGGGCGAGGTCGTTGGCCATGGTGCCGAACGGCTCCTCGATTTCGTCGCTCAAGGCTTCGAGAGCGAAGAAGGTGTAGGACACGAAGGCCACCACCAGCGGCGTCATCCAGCCGATCGAATCGACCAGGCCGAACGGCAGCAGCATGCAGTACAGGTAGCAGCTGCGGTGCAGGATCACCGAGTAGGTGAACGGCAGCGGCGTGTTGGCGATGCGCTCGCAGCCGCCGAGCGTCTCCGCCAGGCGGTCGAGCGAAGCTTCCATGTGCTGCGCCAGCATCGGCGTCAGCTCGCCGGCCTCGCGGCGCGCGCGCAGCCAGGCGCCGAGCCACAGCAGGATGAGGTTGGGCGCCGAGCGCGCGGCGGGCATGCGCGCGAGCACTTCGGCCGGCAGCAGGTTTCCCAGCCCGTCGGCCGCGGGGCGGCCGCGCAATTCGTTGCGCATCGAGGCGGCGAAGGCGATCAGGCCGAGGACGAAAGGACGCGCGTGCACGCTGCTGCCGTCTCCGCTCAGGGTCAGCGCCTGGCGGGCCAGGTTGCGTGCCCCGACCAGCACGTGGCCCCACAGCTTGCGCGCTTCCCAGTAACGGTCGTAGCTGGTGTTGATGCGAAAACCGAGGAAGATCGCCAGCGCCACCCCCATCAGCGAGAACGGCGCCGAAGTCAGCGTGACCTTCCAGTGGAACAGCTCGCCGTGCGCGAGCACGACCGCGCAGGCGAGAAAGAACACGAACAGCTGCTGCGACAGGATGCGCCGCAGCAGCGAGCCGCGGCGCACGAACAGCAGGCGCACCCAGTGCGGGCGGGGACGAACGATCACGCAACTCCCCCCGTCAGAGCAGCGGCGCCAGCCAGCGCGCGGCCTCGTCCACCGCCATGCCGGTGCGGCGCGCCCAGTCTTCGAGCTGGTCGCGGCCGATTTTCGGGATGGCGAAGTAGTGGGCTTCGGGGTGGGCGAAGTAGAAGCCGCTCACCGCCGCCGCCGGGGTCATCGCGTAGCTCTCGGTGAGGTCCATGCCGGTACGCTCGCGCGCGCCGAGCAGTTCGAACAGCGGCCCTTTCACCGTGTGGTCGGGGCACGCCGGATAGCCCGGCGCCGGGCGGATGCCGCGGTACTGCTCGGCGATCAGGGCCTCGTTGTCGAGCGTCTCGTCGGCGGCGTAACCCCAGCATTCGCGGCGCACGCGCTCGTGCAGCCATTCGGCGCAGGCCTCGGCGAGGCGGTCGGCGAGGCTCTTCAGCAGGATCGCGCGGTAGTCGTCGTGCGCGGCCTCGAACTCGGCGAGCTTGGCCTCGATGCCCAGCCCGGCGGTGACGGCGAAGGCGCCGATCCAGTCGGGCACGCCGGAGTCCTTCGGCGCGACAAAGTCCGCCAGGCACCAGTGCGGTTTGCCCGCCGGGCGTTCATGCTGCTGGCGCAGGCCGTGCCAGACCATGGCGAGGTGCTTGCGGTCCTCGCCGGTGTAGATCTCGATATCGTCGCCGACCGCGTTGGCGGCAAACAGGCCGAACACGGCCTTCGCCTGCAGCCAGCCCTCGGCGAGGATCTTGTCCAGCATCGCCTTGCCGTCGGCGAACACGCTGCGCGCGGTCTCGCCCACCACGGCGTCGTCGAGGATGGCGGGGAAGCGGCCGGCGAGGTCCCAGGTCTGGAAGAAGGGCCCCCAGTCGATGTAATCGACCAGGTCGGCCAGGTCGACGTCGATCGCCTGCACACCGAGCATGTTGGGGCGCGGCGGCGAGTAAGGCGCGTAGCCGGCCTGGCGCGCGGTGCTGCAGGCGGCCACGGGCTCGGCGCTCCAGTCGGTGCGCAGCGCATTCGCCCGCGCCGCCTCGAGGCCCACCAGCTGCATGCCCTTCTTGCCGGCGTGCAGCGCGCGGATCTTCTCGTAGTCGGCGGCGACTTCGGCCTTGAAGGCTTCGCTCCGGCCTTCGGACAGCAGCGCGGTGACCACGCCCACCGCGCGCGAGGCGTCGGGCACGTAGACCACCGCCTGGTCGTAGTGCGGTGCGATCTTGATCGCGGTGTGGTTGCGGCTGGTGGTGGCGCCGCCGATCAAGAGCGGCACCGCGAAGCCCTGGCGCTTCATCTCGGCGGCGACGTGGGCCATTTCTTCCAGCGAGGGGGTGATCAGCCCGGACAGGCCGACCGCCTGCGCGCCGTGTTCCTTCGCCGCCTCCAGGATCTTCGCCGCCGGCACCATCACACCGAGGTCGATGACCTCGTAGCCATTGCAGCCGAGCACCACGCCGACGATGTTCTTGCCGATGTCGTGCACGTCGCCCTTGACCGTGGCAATGACGATGCGGCCCTTGCTGGTGGCGCCGGTGCGCAGCTTCTCGGCCTCGATGTAGGGAATCAGGTGGGCCACCGCCTGCTTCATCACGCGCGCCGACTTCACCACCTGGGGCAGGAACATCTTGCCCGCGCCGAAGAGGTCGCCGACCACGCTCATGCCCGCCATCAGCGGGCCTTCGATCACCGCCAGCGGCGGCTTGCCTTCGGCTTCGAGCCTGGCGCGCACTTCCTCGGTGTCGGCGACGACGAACTCGGTGATGCCCTTGACCAGTGCGTGGGAGAGGCGCTCCTCGACCGGCCACTCGCGCCAGGCCAGGTCCTGCGCCGACTCCTTGGCCTGGCCCTTCACCGTCTGCGCGAATTCGACCAGCGCCTCGCCGGCGCCGCCTGGTTTGCCAACCTCGCGGTTCATCACCACGTCCTCGACCTTGTCGCGCAGCGCCGGATCGAGTTCGTCATAGACGCCGAGCTGGCCGGCGTTGACGATGCCCATCGACAGCCCGGCCTGGATCGCGTGGTACAGGAACACGGTATGGATCGCCTCGCGCACCGGGTCGTTGCCGCGGAACGAGAACGACACGTTGGAGACCCCGCCCGAAGTCTTGGCGTACGGCAGGTTCTCCTTGATCCAGGCCACGGCGTTGATGAAGTCGACGGCGTAGTTGTCGTGCTCTTCGATGCCGGTGGCGATGGCGAAGATGTTGGGGTCGAAGATGATGTCCTCGGGCGGGAAGCCGGCGCCGCCTTCGGCGACCGGCTTGACCAGCAGCCTGTAGGCGCGCTCGCAGATGTCGGTCTTGCGCCGGAAGGTGTCGGCCTGGCCCTGCTCGTCGAAGGCCATCACGATCACCGCGGCGCCGTAGCGGCGCGCGAGCCGGGCCTGGCGCAGGAACTCGGCCTCGCCCTCCTTCATCGAGATCGAGTTGACCACGCCCTTGCCCTGGATGCACTTGAGGCCGGTCTCGATCACCGACCACTTCGACGAGTCGAGCATGATCGGCACGCGCGAGATGTCGGGCTCGGTGGCGATCAGCTTGCAGAAGCGCTCCATGGCGGCGGCCGAATCGAGCATCGCCTCGTCCATGTTGATGTCGATGACCTGGGCACCGTTGTCGACCTGCTGACGTGCCACCGCGAGCGCGTCGTCGAAGCGGCCTTCGAGGATCATGCGCGCAAAGGCCTTGGAACCGGTGACGTTGGTGCGCTCGCCCACATTGACGAAGAGGCTGTCGCCGCCGACGTTGAAGGGCTCGAGGCCGGACAGGCGCAGCTTCTTGTCGATGGTGGGCACGGCGCGCGGGGCGAGGCCGGCGACGGCCTCAGCGATCGCGGCGATGTGCGCCGGCGTGGTGCCGCAGCAGCCGCCGACGATGTTCACCAGCCCGCTCTGCGCCCACTCGCGGATCTCGCCGGCGAGATGCGCGGGGGTCTCGTCGTAGCCGGTGGGCGACAGCGGGTTGGGCAGGCCGGCATTGGGGTGGGCGGACACATGGGTGTCGCACACATTGGCCAATTCTTCGACGTACTGGCGCAGCTGGTCGGCGCCGAGCGCGCAGTTGAGGCCGAAGGAAATCGGCCGCGCGTGCGACAGCGAGTTCCAGAAGGCCTCCGCGGTCTGGCCCGACAGCGTGCGCCCGGAGGCGTCGGTGATCGTGCCGGAGATCATCACCGGCACCCGCTGACCGCCGCTTTTTTCCATCTCGTCGAACAGCTTCTCGACCGCGAACACTGCCGCCTTGGCGTTGAGGGTGTCGAACACGGTCTCGATCAGCAGGATGTCGGCGCCGCCTTCGAGCAGCCCCCGCGCCGAATCGTAGTAGTCGTCGGCGAGCGCATCGAAGCTGATGTTGCGGTAGCCGGGGTCGTTCACGTCGGGCGAGATCGACAGCGTGCGCGAGGTCGGCCCCAGCACGCCGGCGCAAAAGCGCGGCTTCGCGGGATTTCGCGCGGTGTATTCGTCGCACAGCCGGCGCACCAGGCGCGCGCCCTCGACGTTGAGTTCAAACGCCAGCGCTTCCAGGCCGTATTCCGCCTGCGACACCCGGGTGGCGTTGAAGGTGTTGGTCTCGATCAGGTCCGCGCCGGCTTCCAGATAAGCGCGGTGGATGGCAGCGACCACCTCCGGGCGGGTCAGCACCAGCAGGTCGTTGTTGCCCTTGAGGTCCTTCGGGTGATCATGAAAGCGCTCGCCGCGGTAGTCCGCCTCACCCAGTTTCTCCTGCTGGATCATCGTCCCCATCGCCCCGTCGAGGATCAGGATGCGCTCGGCGAGCAGCTGGCAAAGTTCGGTCGTGCGGTCGGCTTGCATGGGATCTACCTCGGTCAGTCAACGGTCGCCGGGCAACGCCATGCACAAACGCGAACGGCGCCACAAACCAGCTGAGGGTTTGTGAGCGCCGTTGAACGGTTGCCGAGCCTGGCCCCGGGAATCACACAGGGTCGCAGCGCTCCTCGGCAGGGGGAGGGATTCTATCGGCTGGGCGGGCCCCTTGACAAGCCCGCGGCAGTCTGAAGCCCGGTGGCGCGAAGGACGGGGAAATCCCCTGCCGCAATGACGGCGGCCTTACCAGTACCAGGGCGAAAACCACGGATGGGGGTAAAAGGCGCGCGGATAGCCCCACCCCATCCCCCAGCTCCAGGGATAGCCGTAATGGCCGCCCCAGGCGCCGAAGGACGGCCCTTCACTCGGGAAGATGTAGGTCTGGCTGGTACGCGCGACGCGGCCATCGATGAAATGGACGTTGAACAGGGTGGCGATGCCGGGGCCGTGGTTGCGGATGTTCCAGTCCCATACTTCCTCACCCGACAGGCGGAAGGTCTGTTCCGAACGATGGCTGCCGAGCAGGCGCAAGACCTGCTCCTTGTCCATGCCGCGCGCGACGCGGGCGAGGTTATCGGCGGCGAGGGCATCCCACTGGCGCAGCACGATGCCGCCCTGGTCGACCTGCACCATCAGGCAGGTGTCGCCGTAAGGCTGGGTCGAATACTCGAGCGTGGTGGTGCCGTCGTCGTTGGCCCAGCGCCGGGCAGGCTCGCCACGAGCGGTGACGGCCTCGGCCTCGGTGGTGTAGGGCCGGGGGGGCGCGAACGCGGTGCACGCGCCCAGCTGGAGCAGCAACGCCATCATCCACAGGGTGCCCAGCCGACGCCAGAAAACCTCACGAGCAGCACTGCGATCAGGGCGGTGCTCGGCCCCGCCCCAGCTCATGTCGCGCATCATCGTCTCCGTTTCAGTGTCCGCGATACCGGGTGTAGCGCCCGGTGCCCGTCACCCGGCCATCGTTGTTGAAGGACACGGTGAAATAAGCCGGCTCGCCGCCGGCCTGGCCGTCGTCGATCTTCCATTCCCACACCGTTTCCCGCTTGAGCTGAAAGAACTGGCTGGAGGCCGGCTTGCCCAGCAGGCGGCGCACCTGGTCGCCGTTCATACCGTTTTCGACCCGGGCGAAGGTCTCCTCGTTCAATACCTGCTCGATTCCGCGCAGGACGCCGTCGCCGCCAACGGTGATCATGAAGCACTCCACCCCTTCGGGCTGGCGGCTGTATTCCCAGGTGGTGGAGCCGTCCTCGTTGCGCCACTCCATATGCGGCGGGCCGAAGCGCTCGCGCACTTCGGCCGCGGTGGACACCCCGGGCTGCAGCTGGCGGACATTGAGGTAGTCGCAGGCGGTGATGCCGATCGCCGACAGCAGGGCACACAAGCAGCCGAGCAGGCGTTTCATGGTGCGTTCTCCAGGACGGGGGGCGCTGGCCGCGATCGCGCTCGCCGCGGCACGCCCCTGGGTCAAGCATCGACGATGGCCGCCGGATTTTCAATGCCAGAACGGTGACGCGATGCAAACGGCGGGCGCCGGGCCGGCCGCGCTCCAGATGCGTGCCGGGCCCGCGCCTGGCGCCGCGCCTACTTCATCTCGGCGATGGCCTCGTACGTGCCGCCACTGACCTTGAAGAAGGCGTAGCGCCCGGGGACGTCCCCGGCCGGGTCGAACTCGTGGTCGCCGGCCGCACCCTTGTAGTCGATCTCCTGGCCTGCGGCGATCAGCTCCCTGGCCTTCGCCCACTCGCCGGCGAGGATCGGTTCGCCCGGCGCCGAAGCCACCGCGCGCAGGGCGGCCGACAGCTTGCTCCGGTCGCCGCCGGCCTGCTCGATCGCGAGCGCGACGAGGAAGGCGGCATCGTAGGAGGTGGTGACGAAGATCGCTTCCGGATCGCCGCCACCGGCGCGGAACGCGGTGCGGAAGGCGTCGAGCGAGGACGAGGCCTCGCCCACCGGCGCGGAGCTGAAGAAGGTGCCCAGGTTCTGCTCGCCGAGCGCGCGGATCACCGCTTCGGACTTCATCCCGTCGGCGCCGATGAAGGTCTTGAAGAAATTGTTCTCCAGCGCCTGGCGCAAAATGGTGAGGCCGGTGCCGTCGCCGTAGTCGAAGATCACCAGGGTGTCGGCGCCGCCGCGGGCGAGCTGGGCAAGGTCGGAGCGGTAGGAGGCCTTGCCGTCCTCGTGGCCGGAATAGCCCGCGAGGGTGCCGCCGCCGGCCTCGAACTCAGCCTTGAACGCTTCGGCCAGGCCCTTGCCGTAGTCGTTGTTGAGGTAGGCCACCGCCACCTTGGCGATGCCGCGCGCCTTGAGCGTACGCGCCAGGGCGCGGCCCTGGTAGTCGTCGGACGGCACGGTGCGGAACACCAGGTCCTTGTCCTTGATTTTGGTGACTTCCGGCGAAGTGGCCGAGGGCGTCACCATCAGCACCCCGGCCGGCACGGTCACCGAGTTGGCCGCGGCCAGCACCGCCCCCGAGCAGTGCGGGCCGACGGTGGCGAGGATGCGGTCGATGTTGACCGCCTTGGTCGCGGCGTCGGTGGCATTCTGCGGGTTGCAGGCGCTGTCGCCGACCACCACCTCGAGCTTGCCGCCCTTGAGGATGCCGCCTTGGGCGTTGATCTGCGCGACCGCCAGCTGCGAGGCCTGGATCATCGGCGGGGCCATCGCCGCGATCGGCCCCGAGATGCCGCCGAGCAGCCCGATCCTGACATTCTGCGCATGGGCGGGAGCGACCGCCACGGCGGCACCGAGCGCCACGCCGACGAAGCTTGCGATGGTCTTTTTATTCACGTTGTCACCTCCTGGATGTGCCGGGGCACGGGATCGATGGAAAAACCGCGTGCGGCCTTACCCGGGCGGGGGCGCGCCGCCGCCCCGGCGCTCGGGCAGCAGGCCCTCGGGACGGAAGCGCAGCACCAGCTGCAGGGTGAGGCCGATGATGAACACACGTGCATATTTGGCCTGGATCGCCAGCGCAGTCGGCAGGCGGTCGGTGAGCAGCTCCGACACCGACCAGATGATCCAGATCAGGGCCGCGCCGAGAATGGCGCCGCGGTTGTTGCCCGCCCCGCCAAGGATCAGCATGATCCAGACCAGGAAGGTGGCGATCATCGGATCGATCGCCTCGGGCGTGATCGAGCGGTTGAAATGGACGAACAGCGCCCCCGCCAGCCCCATCAGCGCGGAGCCGAAGACGAAGGCCTGCAGGCGGCGCGCGGCGACGTCCTTGCCCATCGCCGCGGCAGCGTGCTCGTTGTCGCGGATGGCGCGCATCATCCGCCCCCAGGGCGCCTTCAGCTGGCGCTCGACGAGCAGGTAGGCGACCAGCACCAGCACCAGCACGATCGCCAGGTAGGCGAGCTGCGACGGCATGTAGTCGAGATCGCCGAACGGGCGCGGCACCCCGGTGACGCCGCGCACGCCGCCGGTGAGCCAGCCTTCGGTGCGGATCACGAGGCGGATGATCTCGGCGACGCCGATGGTGGCGATGGCGAGGTAGTCGGAGCGGAAGCGCAGGCAGACCTTGCCGATCGGCCACGCGATCAGCGCCGCGACCGCCATCGCCGCCGCCCAGCCGGCAAGCAGCGGCCACGCGAAGCCGCCCACCCGCCCCGCCGCGGGCAGGCTGGTGAGGATCGCCGAAGTGTACGCGCCGATCGCGAAGAAGCCGGCGATGCCGGCGTTGAACAGGCCGCTCAAGCCCCACTGGATGTTCAGCCCGAGCGCGAGCAGGGCGTAGATGCCGATCAGGATGGCGATGAAGACCGCGTAGTTGGCGAGGCCGAGGAGATCCATGTCAGTATGCGCCGAGCCGCCTCAAGCGTACTGACGCCCCCTCGGGGGGCAGCGAACGCAGTGAGCGTGGGGGTTGTTTCATTTCAGAGCACCTTGCCGTTGAGCAGTCCGCGCGGGCGGACGAGCAGGATCAGCAGCAGCAGCGCGAAGGCGGTCGCCGCCTTGTACTGCGCCGGCAGGATGAAGACCGACAGCTCCTCGGCGATGCCGACCACCAGGCCGCCGAGCACCGCGCCCCCGACCCGGCCGACGCCACCGACGATCGCAGCGGCGAACATCGGCAGCAGCAGCTGCCAGCCCATCATCGAATGGAGCTCGGTGTGGATGCCGAGGAGGAAGCCGGCGGCGGCGCACAGCGCACCGACGATCGCCCAGGTGAGCATCGTCACCTTGCGGGTGTCGACGCCGGACAGGCGGGCGAGGTCGGGGTTGTCGGACATCGCCCGCATCGCCTTGCCCCACTTCGTCCGCCCCAGGAAGAGCGTCAGGGCGGACACGATCAGCGCCACCACCGCCAGCGTGTACAGCTCACGCGGACGCAGCAGGAGGCCGAAGTAGTCGTCCGCGCGGACGATGCCGGTGGCGTAGGTCCGGGGGTCCGCGCCCCACAGCATCTGCACCACCGCGCGCAACATCAGGGCGACGCCGAGCGAGGCCATCACGGTGACGATCTTCGGCCGCGCCTTCAGGTAGTCGTAGAAGGCCTTGTCCACCCCGATCGCCACCACCGCGGTCGCCGCCATCGCCAGCGGCAGCGCAGTCCACGGACCGATGCCCCCGGCCACCAGGGCAAACGCGGCGAACGCCCCCAGCGTCGCCATGTCGCCGTGGGCGAAGTGGGCGAAGCGCAGGATGCCGAACACCAGGGTGATGCCGATCGCACCGACGGCGTAGATGGTGCCGAGGACGATGCCCGGCACGAGGTAGAAGTTGAGGAAGTCGAGCAGGGGCATCAACACGCTCCATCAGCCGCCGAGGAACATCTCGGCCACGTCACGATCGGCGAGCAGGGCGCCACCCGTGCCCTGGTGGCGGTTGGCGCCGGTGGCGAGGACGTAGCCGCGATCGCAGAACGCCAACGCCTGCTTGGCGTGCTGTTCGACGAGCAGGATCGACACCCCCGCGTCGCGCACATCGCGGGCGATGCGGAAGATCTGCTCCATGTATTTGGGCGACAGCCCGGCGGTGGGCTCGTCGAGCAGCAGCAGCTTCGGCGAGAGCATCAGCGCGCGCCCCATCGCCACCATCTGGCGCTGGCCGCCGGAGAGGTCGCCGGCGAGATTCCTGCGCTTGGCCTTGAGGTCGGGGAACAGGCCATACACGCGGTCGAAGGCGGCGGAGAGCTCGCCGCGGCGCAGGAAAGCGCCCATCTCGAAGTTCTCATGCACCGTCATCTCGCGGAATACGTTGTCCACCTGCGGCACGTAGCAGATGCCGCGCCGGACGATGCGGTGGGGCGCCCAGCCGGTGATGTCCTCGCCGTCGAAGACGACGCTGCCGCCGCGCACCTCGAGCAGGCCGAACACCGCTTTCATCGCGGTGGATTTGCCGGCGCCATTGGGGCCGACGATGACCACGATCTCGCGCGCGCCGACCGTGAGCGACACCCCTTGCAGGATGTCGGTGTCGCCGTAACCGCCGCGCACGTCCTTCATCTCGAGCAGCGCCATCACAGATCCTCCCGCGGCAGCGCCTGCGCGCGCAGGGTCTCGACGGCCGGATCGTGCCCGGCAGCATTGCGCGCGACCGCGACCGGGGTCTCGCCGAGGTAGGCTTCGAGCACGCGCGGATCGGCGCGCACGGTGCGGAAGTCGCCCTCGACCAGCACCTTGCCTTCGGCCATGCACACCACCGGCCGGCACAGCTTCTCGATCATCTCCATGTCGTGCTCGATGAGGATGAAGGTGTAGCCGCGCTCGCGGTTGAGGACCCGGATCTTGTCCTCGAGCCTGCGCAGCAGGGTGCGATTGACCCCCGCCGCGGGCTCGTCGAGCAGCACCAGCCGGGCGTCGGTCATCATCGTGCGCCCCAGCTCGAGCAGCTTCTTCTGGCCACCGGAGAGGTTGCCGGCGCGCTCGTCGGCGACGTGGGTCAATTCGAGAAAGGCGAGCGTCTCGTCGGCCCGCTTGCGCACCGCCGCTTCGGCGCGCTGCACCCGGCCCCAGGCCAGCCAGTTGGCGAACAGGCGCTCGCCGGGCTGGTGCGGCGGCACCATCATCAGGTTCTCGCGCGCGCTCAGGCGGTGGAATTCGTGCGGGATCTGGAAGGTGCGCACCAGGCCCTTGTGGAACAGGGCGTCGGTGGCCAGGCCGGTGACGTCCTCGCCGAGAAAGCGGATCGCCCCCGCGCTCGGTTGGAGCGCCCCGGCAACGAGATTGAACAGCGTCGTCTTGCCCGCGCCATTGGGCCCGATCAGGCCGAGGATCTCGCCCTCATTAACCCGCAGCGTGCACCCGTCGACCGCACGAAAGCCGCCGAAGGCCTTCACCAGGCCGTCCACTTCGAGCATGTGTGGTGTTTTCCTTGTATGCACCGGCCGGTCTCCACGGCCATCGCGCTTGTGCACGCCCTGCGGGCGCGCCGCCGAAGTCTTGCTGGCGGAATTACCGGGCAGAGTAGCGCAGGCCCGAACCGGGCGTAAAGCCGGGAGCCCTCAGCGCCTGGCCGGAAAACCGCCTCTCAGCCACAGCGCGAACGCGAGCAGCCCGAAGGCGACGAACACCCCCATGCCCACCGCCAGCGACACCGTGCTGCCCCACAGCAGCGGCGCCAGCACCCCAGCGGTGAACGCGTTCAGCCCGAGCTGGAGGAAGGCCTGGCAGCTCGAAGCCAGGCCGCGCCGGGCCGGGAACAGGTCGAGCGCGAGCAGGCTCAGGCTCGGGCTCACCAGCGCCAGCCCGAGGGTGAACAGCCCCACCGGCAGCACCGACTGCGGCACCCCGGGCGGCAGCAGCACCGCCACGCCCAGGTTGAGCACGGCGGCGCCGACCATCACCGCGAAGCCGACACCGATCGTGCGCCGCGGCGACCAGCTCCCAGCCATGCGCTCGGACAGCATCGAACCGATCATCATGCCCCCGACGCTGGGCACGAACAGCCAGGCGAAGCCGGTTTCCGACAGCTGCAGATGCTCCAGGACGAAGACCGGCGCCGACATCAGGTAGATGAAGAAACCGTTGAAGTTGACCGCCGCCACCACCGCCAGCAGCAGGAACGCGGGGTGGCCGAGGACACTCGCGTAGCCGCGCAGCAGCGACGCCGGATGCAGCGCCTGGCGCGCGCCGGGGTCGAGCGTTTCGGGCAGGTAGCGCCAGGTCAGCCAGGCGAGGCCGGCGCCGAACGCGGCCAGGAACAGGAAGATCGCACGCCATCCGGCCAGCGCCAGCAGGGCCGCGCCGAGCAGCGGCGCCACCGCCGGGGCGAGGCCGAAGATCATCATCACCCGCGCCATCAGGCGCTGCGCCTGGGCGCCGTCGTGGAGGTCGCGGATCACCGCGCGCCCGACCACCATCCCGGCACCGCCGCTCATGCCCTGCAGGGCGCGCCCCGCCCACAGCCACTCGATCGTCGGCGCCAGCGCGCACGCCAGCGAGGCCAGGGCGAATACCGCGGTCGCGGCGAGCAGCACCCGGCGCCGGCCGAAACGGTCAGCCAGCGCCCCGTGCCACAGCACCATCAGCGCCAGCATCGCCATGAACACGGTCAGGGTCTGCTGCACTTCGATCTGGCTGGCGCCCAGTTCGGCGCGGATATGGGGGAAGGCCGGCAGGTAGGTGTCGACCGCGAACGGGCCGATCGCGGCCAGCGCTGCGAGCAAGGTGGCCAGCCGCGCGGAAATCGGGCTTGGAGTCACGGCAAGGGGATCAGGGGGGTCGGAGTCAGGGAGTCTGAATCAACGCGGTCGGCGTGGGATGGGTGAGCGCGGGTCGGCGTGGCGCGGGTTGGCGCGGATAAGCGCGGCCCACCGGCAACGGCCGGCGCCGATGGATCTCAGCGGGCATCGAGACTGCGCCGGCACTGGACCGCCTCGGCGACCTGGGCCGCGCCGGGGCGCTCGCACCCGGACAGATCGGCCAGCGTGCGCGCCACCCGAAGGACGCGATGATACGCCCTCGCCGACAGCGCGAGCTGTTTCATCGCCTGGCGCAGCAAGGCCTCGCCGCGCTCGTCGGGGGTGCAGTGGCGCACCACCTCGGCCGGCCCCAGGTGCGCGTTCGGCCCGCCCTGGCGGGCGAGCTGGCGCGCCCGCGCCGCCTCCACCCGCGCCCGCACCACCGCCGAGCTTTCTCCCGCCGGGCTGCCGAGCAGGGCCTCGGTCTCGATCGACGGCACCTCGACGGTGAGATCGATGCGGTCGAGCAAGGGCCCGGACAGCCGCCCCCGGTAGCGTGCGACCTGATCGGGGGTGCACCGGCAGGCCCGGCGCGGATCGCCGGCATGGCCGCAGGGGCAGGGATTCATCGCCGCGACGAGCTGGAAGCGGGCCGGAAACTCGGCCCGCCGGCGCGCGCGCGAGACGGTGACCGTGCCGCTTTCGAGCGGCTCGCGCAGCGCCTCGAGGACGCGGCGGTCGAACTCGGGCAGCTCGTCGAGGAACAACACGCCGTGATGGGCGAGCGAGATTTCTCCGGGGCGGGGAATCGCCCCGCCACCGACCAGCGCCGCCGCCGAAGCCGAGTGATGGGGGGCGCGAAACGGCCGCCGCCCCCAGTCGCGGGGGTCGAAATCGCCCTCGATGGAAGCGAGTGCCGCCGCCTCCAGGGCCTCGTCCTCGCCCATCGGCGGCAGCACCCCGGGCAGGCGCTGGGCGAGCATCGACTTGCCGGTGCCGGGCGGACCGAACAGCAGCAGCGAATGCGCCCCGGCCGCCGCCACTTCGAGCGCGCGCCGCGCCTGCAGCTGGCCGCGCACCTCGGCAAGATCGGGCACCGCGCTACCGCCCACGGCGGCGGGTGCGGCGCGCGGCTGCGGTTCGAGCGCAGTGTGGCCATTGAGGTGGGCGCATACGGCGAGCAGGCTCGCCGCCGGCAGCACCGTGGTGCGCCGCGCGAGCGCGGCCTCGGCCGCATTGCCGGCCGGCAGCAGCAGCGCGCGCTGCCCCCGCCCGGCCGCGAGCGCCGCCGCCAGCACCCCGCGCACCGGGCGCAGCGCGCCGTTGAGCGACAGCTCGCCGCAGAATTCGAGCGCCTCGAGGCGCTCCGCCGCGACCTGGCCGGAGGCGACGAGAATCCCCACCGCGATCGCCAGATCGAAGCGCCCGCCTTCCTTGGGCAGGTCGGCCGGGGCCAGGTTGACGGTGATGCGGCGCTGGGGAAACTCGAACTGGGAGGACAGGATCGCCGCCCGCACCCGGTCACGCGCTTCGCGCACCTCGGTGTCGGGCAGGCCGACCAGGCTGAACGCAGGCAGGCCGTTGGCGAGATGGACTTCGACCGCGACCTCGGGGGCATCGAGGCCATCGAGGGCGCGGGCGCGCACGAGCGCAAGCGACATCGGCTTCTCCGGACAGGACGGACGCCCAGTCTAGCGAACACGCCGTCAATGACAAAAAATTATTCCGGAGAAATTTCCTGGCATCCGCTTTCCGTGATCGAAATGCCGTGTCGCAAGCCCGCCATACGCGCGATCAAAACGAGTTGCGTAATTGACGCGAGCGTGATGCATTGCTATCGTAAAATCGTGTTTAATGATTGATGGAGTGCGGCGACATGACCCTCTTTGATGCGCTTGGTTTTCGATGGGACAGATCGGCGGTGCCGACCTCCGCTCCGTCTCACTCGACGGATCGCGTCTGTTTCCGCTTTCACAAGATGCTGCCCGAGTTCGTTTGGGATGCCTCGGTGCTTGAAGGCAACCCCTTCACTTTCCCCGAGGTCAAGACCTTGCTGGATGGCGTGACCATTGGCGGTCGCAAGATTTCGGATCAGGAGCAAATCCTGAACCTGGCGGAGAGTTCCAAGCGGCTGCTGGCGATGGTCAAGAGTAGTCAGTTCTCCCTCTCCAAGCCGGTATTCACAGAACTGAACGGCATCGTCGCCCGCAAGGAAGCATTGGAGTGGGGGGTGTTCCGTGGCGAAGGTCAGGAGGCGAACTACACGCCGGATGTTGGCCTTGGTGAAAGTGGCCGCTACACCCCGTTGCCGACGCTACCCGGCGCACCGGAACTAAATCGGGTGTTTGATAAAGGCGTAGCCGCACTGCAAGAGTGCGCGCCTTTTGAGCGGGCAACGGCTTTCTTCCTGTTCGGCGCCTTGCAGCAGTTTTTCTTCGACGGCAACAAGCGTACTTCGCGTTTCATGATGAATGGCGTGCTCATGTCGCATGGCATTGACGCGATCAGCGTGCCCGCCGCCAAGGTGCAGGAATTCAATGAAAAGATGGTGCGCTTCTATCTCTCGAAGGACGCCACCGAGATGATCGCATTCCTCGCCGGGTGCCATCCGGATGCTGAGGCGATCCTGCCGCCGCCAGAAAAAGATCGTGCCCACGATGACCGAATGGAGCCGTAATCATGCAATGGACTGCCATGAGATCGACTCCGGCACGGCAGAAGATCGGGCCGTGTCTGGCTCCCGTTCGGCGGAGCCATGATTCATGCCCTCAAACATCCTGAATCTGCCCTGCTACAAGGTTCTGGGTATCCAGGAGAACGAGCACGATTACCACATCGATGTTGAAGCGGTAGAGCCGCCAACATCGTGCCCGCACTGCCAATCCAGCAACCTCGTTGGCTTCGGTCGCCGAGAGCAGATGGTCAAAGACCTGCCCATGCAAGGACGACGGGTCGGCCTCTACATCGACACCCGACGCTATCAGTGCCGGGGCTGTGGCAAGACGTTCTACGAGGCGTTACCTGAGATCGACGAGAAACGCTTGATGACCAAGCGGCTTGCGCAGTGGATGGGCAAGCAGGCCATCCAGCGCACTTTCGCAAGCATCGCCGAAGAAGTGGGCTGCACGGAGTTCACCGTCCGGGCGGTGTTCAGCGACCACGTGGACGAGCTGGAAAAGATGATTCGCTTCGAGACACCGAAGTGGATGGGCATCGCCGAAATCCCCCTCATCAAGCCCCGTGGCGTGATTGCCGACATTCAGAACAACACCATCGTCGAGTTACTGCCGAACCGGAACAAGGATACCGTGGTGCGATTCCTGCACCCCTTAGAAGGCAAGGAGCGTATCCAGTACGTCGCAATGGATATGTGGACGCCCTATCGGGATGCCGTGCGGGCAGTGATCCCGCAAGCCGAGATCGTGGTGGACAAATTTCACGTTGTTCGCATGGCGAATGATGCGATGGAGCGCGTCAGAAAGAGTCTGCGCGAGTCCCTGACACCGAAGCAGCGGCGCGGGCTGATGCACGACCGTTTTGTCCTGCTCAAGCGCGAACGCGATCTGAACGACAAGGAACGGCTGAACCTTGACGGCTGGGTGAAGAACCACCCCGAACTTGGTGAAGCCTACCGGCTCAAGGAACAGTTCTTCGGTATCTACGATGCCGAATCTCCCGACGAGGCGCAGGCCAAGTTCATCCAGTGGCAGAAAAGCATTCCGTCCGAGATTGCCGACGCCTTCGCCGACATCGAGCGGGCGTGGGGCAACTGGACAATGCCGATCCTCAACTACTTCAACCACCCCGTCACCAACGCCTACACCGAGAGCTTCAACAGCCTGATTCGCGTCATGAATCGGTTGGGTCGGGGCTACAGCTTTGAAGCACTGCGAGCCAAGATTCTGTTCGCGGAGGGCGCGCACAAGCACACGCTGTCGCGGCCAAAGTTCGAGCGCAAGAAAAGACGGCCCGCAGAACAGGAGCCCGTCGTGATGTACGGGCTAGCCGCGGAGAAGAACTACGGTGCGGATATACCAACACTGATCCGCATGATCGAAAACGGAGAGCTTTGAACCCGTTTCAATCACGGAAATCGGATACCCCAATTCCCGGGAAAGTCGGCCGGGGCGGCTTCAGCCCTTGTCCGCGCCGCCAGCGGCCAGCCGGGCCTCGAGTTCGGCGACGCGCGCCTCCAGCTCGGCGAGCTTGACCCGCGCCTGGGCGAGGACTTCGCGCTGCACTTCGAACTCTTCGCGCGTCACCAGATCGAGCTTGCCGAAGGCGCTGCCGAGCAGGGCACGGGCGTTCTTCTCGATGTCGCGCACCGGGCTGTTGGCGGCGAGCTCGGAAAGCTTGGCGCCGATTTCGTCGAGGATGCGGGGAGTGCTCATGGTGGCGTGCGATGAATGGTTGGCGATGCGGCGAAGTCTAGCACGGCCGCCGCCGCCCGCCGGAAGCGGGGCGGTGGGCAGAATCGCACGCACCACATTGGTGCAACCCGAGCCAAATCCGTGCATTCCGCTCACCCCTCCCCTGGCCGCGCCCCCTTCAGCCCCCTTCTGGCCGCCCTATTCCCTTGACGATGCAAGGCTTTTGAAATCCTGGCACGCGATCTGCTTAGGAGCTGGCGTGAAAACCCCGCGCCCTTCTCAGGAGACCCCCATGCGCTTACCTCTTGTCGCTGCCGCCCTCGTCGCCGCCCTTCCCGTCGCCGGCTCCGCTTCCGCCGAAGACGGCCCGTTCAGCGCCAACATCGCGATCGTCTCCGACTACGCTTTCCGCGGCATCAGCCAGACCGACGAGCGCCCAGCGCTGCAGGGCGGCTTCGACTACGCCCATGCCAGCGGCCTTTATGCCGGAGTGTGGGGGTCGAACGTGTCCTGGCTGGCGGACGCCGCCGACGACGTCAGCAACAGCCTGGAAGTGGACCTCTACGCCGGCTACGCCGGCGAGGCCGGCGCCATCGGCTACGACGTCGGCCTGCTGCAGTACTACTACCCGGGCAGCTACGGTCCGCTCTACCGCGCCGGCGCGGAAAAGCCGCACACCCTGGAGGCCTACCTCGGGCTGTCGTGGGAGTTCCTGAGCTTCAAGTATTCCCACAGCCTCACCGACCTGTTCGGCTACACCGACTCCGACGGCTCGCAGTACTACGAGCTCGGCGCCGAACACGACCTGGGCAGCGGCTTCATCCTCACCGCCCACGCCGGCTACAGCGACATCCGCGGCCAGGACAACTATACCGACTGGAAGGTCGGGGTAAACAAGGAGTACGGCGGCTTCGACTTCGGCCTGCACTACGTCGACACCGACCTCAACGGCGTGGACGGGGCCGAGGAGCGCGTCGTCTTCTCGATCGCCAAGTCCTTCTGATCCGCCCGAACGCACTGGAGAACAGCCATGAAATTCATCGCCGCCATCATCAAGCCGTTCAAGCTCGACGAAGTGCGCGAAGCCCTGTCGGCCATCGGCGTGCAGGGCATCACCGTCACCGAAGTCAAGGGCTTCGGCCGCCAGAAGGGGCACACCGAGCTCTATCGCGGCGCCGAGTACGTCGTCGACTTCCTGCCCAAGGTCAAGATCGAGGCCGCCGTCACCGACGACATCCTCGAACAGGCGATCGAGGCGATCGAGAAATCCGCCGCCACCGGCAAGATCGGCGACGGCAAGATCTTCGTCTTCGAGCTCGAGCAGGCGATCCGCATCCGCACCGGCGAGACCGGCCCGGACGCGCTGTAAGGGAGGCCCCACCATGAAGAAGAAACTGTTCACGCTGCTGCCGGCCGCGCTCGCCGCCGGGCTCGCCGGCAGCGCCTTCGCCCAGGAGGCGGCGGCCGTCGCCGCCGAAGCCACCGCTGCGGTGCACAAGGGCGACGTCGCCTGGATCATGACCGCCACCCTGCTCGTGCTGATGATGGCCCTGCCCGGCCTGGCGCTGTTCTACGGCGGCATGGTGCGCTCGAAGAACATGCTGTCGGTGCTGATGCAGGTCACCGTGGTGTTTTCGCTGAACGCGGTGCTGTGGCTGTTCTACGGCTACAGCCTGGCATTCACCGAGGGCAACGCGCTGATCGGCTCGATCGACAAGCTGTTCCTGTCCGGGGTCGGCATCGATTCGCTGGCCGACACGTTCACCGATGAGGTGAAGCTGCCCGAGTTCGCCTTCATCGCCTTCCAGGCCACCTTCGCCGGCATCACCGGGGCGCTGATCGTCGGCGCCTTCGCCGAGCGGATGAAGTTCTCCGCGGTGCTGATCTTCTCGGTGATCTGGTTCACCCTGTGCTACCTGCCGATCTGCCACATGGTGTGGGGGCCGGGCGGCTACCTGCTCGAGGACGGCGCGCTCGACTTCGCCGGCGGCACCGTGGTGCACATCAACGCCGGCATCGCCGGCCTGGTGGGCGCCTACCTGGTGGGCAGGCGGATCGGCTTCGGCCGCGAATCGATGGCGCCGCACAGCCTGACCCTGACCATGGTCGGCGCCTCGCTGCTGTGGGTGGGCTGGTTCGGCTTCAACGCCGGCTCCAACCTCGAAGCCACCGCGGGTGCCGCACTGGCCTTCATCAACACCCTCGCCGCCACCGCCGCCGCGGTGCTGGCGTGGTCGATCGGCGAGGCCCTGTTCAAGGGCAAGCCGTCGATGCTGGGCGCGGCCTCGGGCGCGGTCGCCGGCCTGGTGGCGATCACTCCGGCCTGCGGCTCGGTGGGCCCGATCGGCGCCGTCGTCATCGGCCTGCTGTCGGGCTTCGTCTGCCTGTGGGGGGTCAACGGCCTGAAGCGCATGCTCGGCGCCGACGACGCCCTCGACGTGTTCGGCGTGCATGGCGTGGGCGGCATCCTCGGCGCCATCCTCACCGGGGTATTCACCGCCCCTGGCCTGGGCGGCACCGGCGGCGAGGACTTCTCGATCGCCAGCCAGGTGTGGATCCAGACCTGGAGCGTGATCGTCACCGTCGTGTGGTCGGCGGTGGTCGCCTTCGTCGCCTACAAGATCGCGGACCTCCTCGTCGGCCTGCGCGTGCCGGAAGACGAAGAACGCGAAGGGCTGGACATCACCGCCCACGGCGAATCGGCCTACCGTCCCTGAGCCTGTGCCGGTAGCGCACGCCGCCCGTGGCAAAGCGTGCACTACCGTCCCGGTCCCTGCCGTTGAAGCCGGTCGGCTCGGGGCCTCAGCGCCAGCGGTAGCGCAGCGAGAGGCCGACGAAGGTGACGTTCTGGCGCTCGTCCTGCTCGAGCGTCGTGCCGTCCGCATACCCCTCTGGGCAGGCCCGTCGAAGGATGAGCGGATTATTAGCGGCGCAACTGCTGTTTTTAGGTTCAAAGGGATTAAGACTTCGAGCCGAAAATCTTCAAGGTGCCGTCCGGACTGATGCCCTGAACCCGTCACACTCCGTCCGGAGAACCGCAATGCACCGCCAGCCAGACGGCATCGGCGGAGACGGATTCGACGCGGTGGCGGCAGTGCGCCGGCAGGCTTACCCAGTCGCCCGCCTGCAGGGCCAGCGTGCGCCCGTCGGCGAACGCGAGTTCGGCGCGGCCGGCCGCCAGGACCACCCATTCATCATCATCCTGGTCGTACCAGAAGCCCGCCGGGCTGGGGTGGCCGTGCGAGGCGATGCGCTCGATGCGGACCGCGGGGGTGGCGAACAGGGTTTCGAAACACTCTTCATCGCCCGCGCCAGGGGGCCCGGCGAAGAGGTTGCCGCGGGCGGGCGGAGCCGGGGCGGTCATCGGGCCCTCCTCCCGCCCGATGCGCTGCCCCGGCCGTGCTCAGCGGAACACGATCGTCTTGTTGCCATGCACCAGCACGCGGTCTTCGAGGTGGTAGCGCAGGCCGCGGGCGAGGACGGTCTTTTCGATGTCCTTGCCGTAGCGGACCATGTCTTCGACCGCGTCCGAGTGGTCGATGCGGATCACGTCCTGCTCGATGATCGGCCCCTGGTCGAGCTCGGCGGTGACGTAGTGGCAGGTGGCGCCGATCAGCTTGACGCCCTTCGCCCAGGCCTGGTGGTAGGGTTTGGCGCCGACGAAGCTGGGCAGGAAGCTGTGGTGGATGTTGAGGATGCGCCCCGGATAGGCGGCGCACAGCGCGGGCGACAGGACCTGCATGTAGCGCGCCAGCACCATGGTGTCGCCGCGCACTTCCTCGAAGATGCGCTGCACTTCGGCGTAGGCGGCGGCCTTGTTGTCGGCGCCGACCGGCACGTGGTGGAAGGGAATGCCGTGCCACTCGACGAAGCCGCGCAAGCTGTCGTGGTTGGAGATCACGCACGGGATCTCGATGTCGAGCTCCTTCGACTGCCAGCGCGCGAGCAGGTCGTAGAGGCAGTGCTCCTGCTTGCTGACGAGGAGGACAACACGCTTCTTGACCGCCGAATCGGTGATCTTCCATTCCATTTCCAACTCGTCGGCGAGCGGGCGGAAGCGCTCGCGGAACTCGGCGAGGTGGAAGGGCAGCGAGTCGGCGCGGATCTCGATGCGCATGAAGTAGCGCCCGACGGCTTCGCCGCCGCCCGCCGCACCGTCCGCGCGCGCCGGTTCGGCATGAAGCGCGGTCTCGAGGATCCAGCCGCCGTGCCCGGCGATGAAGCCGGAAACGCGGGCGACGATGCCGACGCGGTCGGGGCAGGAGGCGGACAGGGTGTAGAAGCGGGTGCGGTGCATGGTGCGGTGCTGGCAGCAGTGGTTGGAGAGGCCGGTCCCCAGCGCGGGGCGGCGAGCGCAGCGAAGGCGGGGGAGGAGACCCGCCCCACGGCGCACGCGCGTCAGGCGACCTTGGCGAAGGCCTTGTCGATTTCGGCGCGCAGCGCGTCGTAGTCGCGCACCACCGGAAACTGCGGGAACTCGCGCACGACGTTTTCCGGCGGATGGAACAGGATCCCGCCGTGGGCCTCGCCGAGCATCGCGGTGTCGTTGTAGGAGTCGCCGGCGGCCACCACCTTGAAGTTGAGCTCCTTGAAGCGCTTCACCGCCTCGCGCTTCTGGTCGGCCATGCGCAGGTGGTAATTCACCAGGATGCCGTCGGCGCCGGCCTCGAGGCTGTGGCAGAACAGCGTCGGCCAGCCGAGCTGGCGCATCAGCGGATGGGCGAACTCGTAGAAGGTGTCGGACAGGATCACCACCTGATAGGTCTCGCGCAGGCGGTCGAGAAAGGCGCGCGCGCCCTCCATCGGCCCCATGCTGGCGATCACGTCCTGGATGTCGGGCAGGCCGAGCTTTTTCTGCGCCAGGATGTCGAGGCGGTACTTCATCAGGGTGTCGTAGTTGGGCTCGTCGCGGGTGGTGCGGCGCAGTTCCGGAATGCCGGTACGCTCGGCGAATTCGATCCAGATTTCGGGGACGAGCACGCCTTCGAGGTCGAGACAGACGATCTGCACGGTAGGGCCTTTGCGGTGAGTGGCGGAAACAACCGGCGATTCTACCACCGCCGGCGAACGCGCTCGCCGCCGCTCCCTCCGGGCGGCAAACGATCCGGGCTCCACGCCGGGCATCGACCCTGCCGTCCGGACAGGCCGGCTGGTGGGCGATCGATTCCCCCGCAGCCGAGATCGTGAAGGCGGACGAGCTTGCCGCCCTGCTCAACGAACTGTTCGCCGCCTCCGACGAGAAGGTAGTGGTGTTCAGCCAGTGGCTGCGCATGCACGAGGTGCTGATCCGCCGTTTCGAGGCGCGCGGCCCGAGCCGTCGCCGCACCTTCACCGAAGTGCTGCGCAAGCCGGCTGCTGCGGCTGAAGCCATTGTGCAGGCGAACGGATTGTCGCCTGCGGTCGAGGCGTCCGAGGCGGCGGTCGCGCCTGCAGCCACGATGGCGCGCCCGGCTTTTCCGACCGACTTTCTGATGGAGGCGGCCGACAGATCGGCTGACGATTCCGGATGGGCTCACCTCGGCACGTTCGGCAGCTACCTGCAGAAGATCCAGCCGGATTTGGATTCGCGGCTTCACGGTTTCAAGAAGCTGTCCGATCTGGTGCGGGGGCGGGATGACCTGTTTTTGACCGAGGAGCGGATCGCGCCGGGTGGGACGAGTAAGGTGCTTTACATTCGGGCGAGGAAGAAGCGGTAGGGGCTGGGGGCGTTCAGTGCGAACTCACACATTCGGCCAGGAGCGGCCAGTCGATTTTTCTGACTGAGCATCGGGAACAAGCTGTCAACGGACGTTCGGGTTTCACGGCCCACCGACTCCTGGTCAGCCAATCTTGTCGGCCGGGCGCTCTCCCAGCTCAGCCTGGAGAACGCGCCGCTATCAGCGGGGTTCGGCGCTTCCTGTCGGCAGACTGGAGCAGGCCTTTGCATGGGCGCTTTCCCAAGTCCTCGATGCCGCGCATCGCGTGCGCGGCATGGAGGGCTCAAGTATCAGCCGGTGAAGAACCCGACTCCAACCAACAGAAGCAGTCCGAGCCCGATGCCGATCAGGACCAGCCCGAGCACCACCGAGCCGATGTGGAAGGGGCGCGAGGGCCGGTCGATCAGGTATTTCTGAATCTCGCCGGCGGCGACCATGCGCTTGAAGTGCGCGGGGTGGTCGTGGCGGAACTCATCGAGCGACTGCGTGCCGGTAAACATCACCACGTCCGGCGGCGGCAGCTTGTCGGGTCTGAAGTGATTGTTGAAGAAATGCACGGTGAACAGGAACACCGCGGCCAGGAAGGCCTCTTCACCGTGCACCAGCGTTGCCACGTTGAACACCCAGCCCGGCAGGTAATTGGCGGTGATGTGCGGGAAGGCCAGCATCAGGCCACTCCAGCCGATCACGTTCACACCCCAGAACACCGCCCAGTAGTCGAACTTCTCATAATAGGCCCAGCGCTCGAACTCGGGGCGCGGTCCCTTCCCGAAGAACCACTTGAACATGCCCCAGCAGTCGGCGAAGTCCTTCCAGTTGGGCAGCAGCGAGTCCGGCCCGAACCAGCGGAAGCTGCGGTCGCGCAGCAGTTTCTGCATCACATAGATGAAGTGGATCAGGAAGATGGTGATGAAGAGCGATGCGGCAACGCGGTGAACCAGTGCGAGTATCTTCGGCCCGCCCACCATGTCCGCCACCTTGGGCGCCCACGGGCTCTCGGCGAACAGCGCAGTCGAGCCGGTAAGCACGAGCGTCATCGTGGCGAGCGCGAACAGCAGGTGCGCAACGCGCCAGCCCCACGTGAAGCGGCGGAAGTGCTTCCTCGGGTCGATTCCCAGCGCGGCAAGATCGATATGCGGAATGGTCTTGCCCTGTTTCCGGTCCTTCCACTCGCGGTAGTACCACAGGCCGGAATGGGCCCAGAAGAAGGCGAACACGAATATCAGCAGGCCGATCATGAACTTGGACGCGACGTACATCTGCGGGTACTTGGCGAAGTCGTTCGTGGTGGCGTGCGGGGCAAACGATGCAAACCCGGGTGTCGCGTCGCGCATGCCGGGCTTCTTGTCGCTGTGACACTGCATGCAGGTCTTCATCCGGTTGTTCGGATGAACCATCGATTTCGGGTGGGCCACGCCGAGGATGCGGTGACTGCCGTGACAGTCCGCGCACTTTGCCGTGTGGGCGTAGCCGAGGCGATTGACCTGGCCGTGATAGGTGTCCGCGTAGCTCGCGAGCTTGCCGTCGTGGCAGCCGCCGCAGGTATTGACGGCCGCGAGCTTGAACTTTTCCGACGACGTGTTCAGGACGGAATGCGCGCTGTGACAGTCGGCGCACACGGCGCCCTTCGTGTCGCCCTCGTCGAGGACCTTTTGGCCATGTGCGGATTCGGCGTAGGACTCGAGCTGGTCCTCGTGGCAGGCGCCGCCGCAGGTCTCCGGAACCGTCGCATGCCAGTCACTGCGCCGCTGCGACACGTCGGCCGGCACGTTGAAGTCGTGGCTGGTGTGGCAGTCCTCGCAGGCCGCCATCGGCCGCCCCGGCTCGTCCTCGCTGGGGCGGGCATGGAACGAGTTCTTGTAGGCTTCGATGTTCTGAACGACGACGCCGAGACGGGGCTTCTGTGCCGCCGCCCCGCCGGCTTGCGCGTCCTTCCACAGCGTTTCGTGGCAGCCGATGCAGGTCGGGCGCTCGGCGCCCGTTTTCTTCTGGTGCCTGGCCTGGCTGTCGGTGATCTCCGTGTGACAGGCAACGCACTGCAACCCGGCATGTATGCCCGCGTCAAAGCGATGCGGGTCGACGGGGCGCAGCGTCCGCGCCTCGCCATCCGCGTCGGCGAGTTCGATCGGCGGCTTGGACTTTTCGTGACACCCGAGACAACTCGCGTTGTCGAGCGAGCCGGTGTCTGCAGCAAGCACCTCCCCGCCAAGCGCACCGAAAAAAAGGCAGGCCAAGCCTGCCACCAACTGCCATCGGAGTCCCGGGCTAAGCATGATGTGTTTTGACTCTTTTCAGGTAATCAGCGATCCAGCATCCACTTGGCGACGGCGTTCAGGACCTGAGGGTCCTTGGAGTCGATGATCTTGTGGTCTTCCTCGGTGCCGTCCGTCAGCTTGACCTTGCCGCCACTCGTCATGTGCTTGATGGCTTCGTCGGTGCCGAGGTTCTCGGTCTTGAAGCGCGCTGCGATCTTCTCGAGCGAAGGGCCCTTTTTCGCTTTTGTGGCGTGATGGCATTTATGGCAATCGTTTTCCTTGAAGACCTCTTCTGCATCCACCTGGGCGAAGGCGGACGCGGAGAGACACAGGCTACCGATGGCGGCGGACACGATAAGGGTTCGGATGTTCATTTTTTGCCCCTGATGCGGTAAGAAACCGGCCGCCCGCGGACGGCCGGCGGGGTGGGAGTCAGTTCAGCTTGACGGCCGTGATGTCGGCCTTGGTGCCGATGCCCAGCGTCTTGGCGTAAGACACGTGATGGCCGCGCCCGGTCATGTTGTCGTCGTGGATGGCAAAACCGACGTTGTAGACGCCGCCCGGCTTGAGAGTCTTGTCGTCCGCGCTGGTCAGGCCGAGCGGACGGATGAACACCACCGTCTGCACGCCATCCTTCCATTCGGAAATGGCTTTGTTGTCGGCGGCCGAGCCCGTCGCATCCGCGGCGCTCAGGACGTACTGCGGCAGGATGTCACCTTCCTTCCAGCCTGCGTTCGGATCGAAGGGCACGGCATTGACGCCCTGGATCAGGATCAGCTCCTTCTTGCCGCCGTAGTCGCTCGCGGCGAACGCCTTGTCACCGAACTTGGCCGGATCGAACATGAACTTCGGCAGCTTGGTCTTGCCGTCCAGGTTCGAGCTGAAGTGGTTCTTGCCGGCATCGAAGTTGCGATACTCAAGCACGAAGCCATCATCCGCGCCGCCGACCTTGTCGCTGCGATGGGAACGCCACTGCATCAGTTCGAGGAACTCGCCATTGGCCTTCATTTTCGCTATCTCTTCGAGCGACTTGCCCGTCGACCAGTCCATCGGATCGGTGCGGGTGCCTGGAATAAACTTGCGCACGTCGGATTTCTTGATCGCCTGCATCAGGGCATTCGCCTCGACCTCCGCCTTTGTCGGCTCCTTCTGCATGTCGCGCTCGCCGTCGTGGCAGGTCAGCCAGCAGCCCTGCTGGGCGAAACCGGGCACCTTGCCATCGTCGAGCATGATGTTCAGGCGGTTCTCATAGACGATCCCGGTCTTGCCGGCCAGCACGTTCTTGTTGAGGCGCATGCCGCCGTAGGCTTTCCATTCCTTGCCGTCGAAGCGGTAGCCCGGATAGTCGTTGCCCGGGTGGTTCGGGTTATTCGTCTTGTACTGGAAGCGCAGGTAGGCGTTCTTGTCGTCGTAGGCCGCCTGCACCGTCATGTCGATGTGGCCGTTCTTGCCCTTCAGGACTTCGGCATGCGGTTCGAGCGGATGATTGCCGCGCAGGATCTTGGCGCCCTGGCGCTGCTCTTCCTTGGGATCGTCGTGGCAGGAGGTGCAGGCATCGCCGCGCGCGGTCTCATTGGCGGCACCCGCATGGGCCTCGCTGCGCAACCACTGGTAGGAGGACTGGCCGGGATAGAACAGCGCGACCTTGGTCGCGGGGACCTGCGTCCAGTCCACGAGCGCTTGCGCTGCGGACAGCGAGGGGTATGCCACCGCGAGTGCGGCGATACCAAGAAACACGGCGTTCTTTTTCATAACAATGGCCCCTACGTGGTTGTTGTCAGGTGGCTGGCATCACGCAAGGTTCATGCCACGGTTTCGGGCCGTGCCTACGGCGGTTCGGGGCTATCGATCGGCCTGGGGCTGTCATTTTGCAGTGACAGTCGTCACCGTTCGGTGACAATCCCCCAGCGCTTCATGCGTACGTAGAGATTCTGTCGGGGGATGCCGGACAGGCGGGCCGCTTCCGAAACGTTGCCGTGTGCCGCTTCGAGCAGGCGGACCATGTAGTCGCGCTCGAACGACGCCCGCGCGTCCTGATAGCCCAGCGCAGCCTGGGAGGACTCCGCCGGCCCGGGGCCGAGCTCGAGGCCGGCCCTCGGGGCGTCGAAACCTTCTGAAAAGAGATGTATGTCGTCGATCGGGCCGTCGCCATGCAGTGCGACGGTACGCTCGATGCAGTGCTGCAACTGGCGGACGTTGCCTTCCCACGGGTGGTGTTCGAGCGCCTCGACTGCCGCCGGGGTAAAGGGCCCGCAGTGGCGTCCGAACTTGGCGTTGAAGGCCTCGAGAAAGTGCATCGCCAGCGGCAGGATGTCCCCGGAACGTTCGCGCAGGGGCGGCATCACGATGGTCACCACTGCGATGCGGTAGTACAGGTCCTCGCGGAAGCGGCCCGCTTTGACCTCTGCCTGCAGCGGGCGGTTCGTGGCGCAGACCAGGCGAAAGTCCGCCTTTCGCGTCTGAGCACTGCCGATCCGCGTGTAGGAGTTGTCCTGCAGCACGCGCAGCAGACTGCTCTGCAGCTTGGGGCTCATGTCGGCGATTTCGTCGAGGAAGAGTGTGCCGCCGTGCGCCTTTTCAAAGTAGCCGGCGGTGGCCTGCCCGGCGCCGGTGAAGGCGCCTTTCTCGAAGCCGAACAGCAGGCTCTCGAGGAGCGTCTCGGGGAGGCCGCCGCAGTTGACCTCAAGGTAGGGCTGTCCCGAACGCGCGCTGAGACCATGGATCAATTTCGCCGCGAGGTCCTTGCCGGTGCCGCTCTCGCCTTCGAGCAGCACCGTGATGTCGATGCCGGCGACGCGCTGCAGCTGAGCTTGAGCGTACGCCATCGCGGGTGACTGGCCGACGATGACCGGCAGGTGAGTTCCGGTGTTGAGCTGCGCACGCAAGGTGTCGATGTCCCTGTAGGCCTGATCGAGCTCCAACGCCTTGCCGATGACCGCCTCGAGGGCGTCTATGTCCTCGAAGGGCTTGGTCTGATAGTCGAAGACGCCGTCGCGGACCGCGGCGACCGCGTCGCGTACGTCGGCAAAGCCGGTCATCAGGATCGCGACCAGGCGCGGGCGCTGCCGGCGCAGCTCGCGCAGCAGGTCGATGCCGTTGGCGTCGGGCAGGCACTGATCCATCAGCACCAGGTTGAAATCCGTCGCCGCGAATCGCTGTCGGGCCTCGCGCGCGTCGACGGCGAGACTCAATTCGGCGGTTTTGGCGAGGAGCCGTTCGAGAAAGACACGGGTGTGCCGGTCGTCATCGACGATAAGTATCTTGGGGGGCATGTCAGCCTGCTGAGGCAGCGTTCGAAGGCGAGTCTGGCAACCACAAAGCAATTCGCGTGCCATTGCCGGGCTCGCTGCTGGCGGTCACCTGGCCACCGTGCAGCAGGGCGACGTGCTGCACGACCGGCAGGCCAAGGCCGGTTCCATCGGTGCGCGTGGTGAAGAAGGGCGCGAATATCTGTGCCAGGACCTCGGGCGTCATGCCCCGGCCGTGGTCGGTGACGGTGAGCGACCAACCCGGCACGCCGCGTGTGGCGTCGGTATGCGGTGTCAGCGAGATTGTGATCGGGGTGTCGTCCGCGCTCGAGTGCTGGCTGGCGTTCATGAGCAGGTTGAAGAGCGCGTGCCGGATCAGTACCGGATCGACCGAAAGGTTGACCGGGGTCGTGGGCAGGTCCATCTCCACCGCCGGATGCTCTTTAACGGCCTGGCGAAACAGGAGCACCGTGTCCTCGATCAGGCTCGCCATGTCGGTCGGCTTGCGCTCGAAGCCGGATACCCGCGAGAAGGCCAGCATCCGCTTGACGAAGTCGCGGCAGTCTTCGCCCGCGACGCGGATGTCGTGAAGCAGTTCGCGCAGATGTGCCGGCGCGTCCACGTCGCGCTCGGCGAACTGGGCCAGATTGACGACGCCGACGAGCGGATTGTTCAGCTGATGGGAAATGCTGCCAACCATCGTGCCCAGTGCCGACAGTTTCTCAAGCTGCAGGATGCGCTGGTGCTCGGTATCCAGGCGCAGCAGCTGATGTTCGAGCTCGTGCTGTCGGCGGTAGTCGCGTTCGACGCGGTCGAGCGCGGCGTACAGCACGGCGAGGAGGCCCAGCCCCACGAGCAGGCTGACGCCGATGGCGACGCCAATCGAGAGCTGGAACATCTCCTCCAGCGCGGTGATGTCGCGCAGCACCACCAGCTCACCCAGCTCGCGCCCCTCGGTGTCCCTGAACGGAACCGGTGCAAGGTGCAGCGTGCGGCCTTGATCCTGGATCTCCGTCGTATCACCCGCCAGCAAGGCGGCGAGCTTGGTGTGGTCGAGCGTTGGGGGGATGTGCGTGCTCGTCTTCGCAATGATCACGCGGGTGTCGAAGCGCTCCCAGTCGCCGGTGCGCTTCATCAGCGCCTGCCCCTGTTCCCACTGGCTGCGCGAGAGTTGTGCCTTGTCGACGAGCACGAGCAGGTCGACGCCCAGGCTCTGGCTGATTTCGTCGATCAGGTGCTCGATCTCCTTGCCGATCTCGACGTAGCCGACCAGCACGCCGTCGCGCTTCCAGGGCAGCACCAGGCGCAGGGTCAGTGTTCCCATCACGCCGAGGTCGAGGCCGCGCACCGGGCCCTGGCTGTCGTGCGCCTTCAGCATCGTGGCCCGCTCGATCCTGTCGCCCGACTGCCCGGGGCTGTGGAAGCGGTAGAGGGTCGCCAGGTCGGGTCGCACGAGATAGAGATGGGTGATGCGGTGCTCGGCCTGCAGGGTCGAGAACAGGCCATCGCCCAGGCGGGCGACCTCCTCGCGGTCACCGCGCTCGAAGGCCGACTCCATCGCAGCGTTGGTCATCAGGGCGCGCGTAGTCGCCATCATCAGGTTGGTGTCCTTGGCGAGCTTCTGTTCGAAAAGTTGCGACACCGCCGCGGAGCGCTCGCTCAGGTCGCGGTCGCGCACGCGCATCTCGACCGCGTAGAAGGCAGCCACGAAGACATAGAGGACTATCAGGAGCACCAGCGCGTAGGGTGCGATGAACTTGGTTTTGATGCGTTTCGGGTGTTCAAGGGGTGAGACGGTCGTCATGCCTGTCCTTGTGCAAGGTGTCGTTCAAGGCGTTCCGGGCAGTGCTTACCAACTTACCAACAGACAGACCGAGGTCGTGATCTGAAATGGGAAAGGCTGTCCTTCGAGAAACGCTCGACGTTAGCCCATGGCCTTTCGATGGTACAGGGGAGACTCTCGCCCGACTTTGAGATCGCTCAGGCTCGCTCACCGCCCTTCGTCCCGGCGTGACCTGCTGCCACCAGGCCAGCGCTTCGGGCCTGCCGCCACAGTGCGCGCTGCAGCGCAGAGCGTGCCCGGCTCAGGCGCGAACGCACCGTTCCCACCGGCACGCAGAGCAATGCCGCGGCTTCGGCGTAGGAATACCCTTCCACATCGACCAGCATCTCGATGGTCCGGTAGCAGTCGGGCAAGCGCCCCAGCGCGCGTTCCAGATCCTCGCGCAGGAGCTTGTTGATCAACTCCTGCTCGGGAGTACTCCACCACAGCAGGACAGGCTGGTGCAGGCACTCGCACGACGAGAAGGCCGCCCCGTCGTCTTCCGCCAGATCGCCGGCCGCCTCCTCGCGGGCATGACGCCAGCCGCTGATGAAGGTGTTGGCGAGGATGCGCAGAATCCATTTCTCGAAACAGGCGCGGTCGGCGAGTTGGCCGAAGCAGGACCAGGCCTTGACGATCGAGTCGGCGGCGAGGTCTTCGACGCGGCCAAGGCCCGCGCCTACCCCGCCGGCGGCATCACCGTGATCCCCCCGGGGATGCCGATGTATGCCTACACCGGCGACGAGGAAGCCGAGCTGCAGATTCACGGGATGGGGCCGTGGGGAATCAGCTACCGGAATCCGGCCGAAGATCCGCGCAACAAATGAGCCCGTGAGGGCCCGGACGTGCGGAGCGCTCGCGACCGGCTCCGCACAAACTCTCAGGTCCAACGGGTTGCGCGCAGTCCGGCGCTGCGGCTACACCAGCGAGACATCGCCGACCGGGCGGCAGATGCACGGCAGGATTTCATCGGCCGGCAGCACGCAACCCGCCGGCAGCAACCACTCCACTTGCCCGGCGGTCAGCCGCATCCGGCACAGCCCGCAACTGCCGGCACGACACTCGGTGGGCGGTGCCCGACCATGGGCCTCGAGGGCGGCAAGCAGCGTGGGCTCACCGGCAGTCTCGAACGCCGCTGCCTCGCCGACGCTCACCCGCTGGCCGGCGCCCCCCGCGCTTGCCGCGACGCCGAAGGCTTCCCAATGAATGCGCCCGGGTTCCACTCCGGCTGCCGTCAACCCCTCGCGCAAAGTCTCCATCAGTGCCACACCGGCGCACAGATAGAAGTCAGCGCGGCCCGGCGCACGCACCCCCGCCAGCAGGCGGGTGGCGTCGAGACGGCCGCGCACCCCCTTCCAGGCCGCATCCGGCCGCGACACCACGGCGACGTAGTGGAGGCGGTCGTCGGCCGCCGCCAGGCGCATGAATTCGTCGCGATAGAGCAGTTCCTCAGCCCGGCGCGCGGCATGAAAGAGGACGATCCGGGCCGGGCCGGACCGCCGCGCCAGGGCGGCATGGAGCATCGCCCGCAGCGGGGTGATGCCGATCCCACCGCCGACGAGGACGAGCTCGCCCGCACCGGCATCGAGGACGAAGCCGCCGCGCGGCGGCAGCACACGGATGCGCGCTCCGGGCTGCAACTGCGCCCATGCCCAGCGGCTCAGCGCCCCATGCGCCTCGCGCTTGATGCCGAGCTCGTAGTGGCGCGGGCGGCCGGGCTGCCAGGCGGCGAGCGAATAGGCCCGGCGCAGCTCGCGGCAGTCTGGCCCGGCCGGCGCGATCAGGGTCAGGTACTGGCCGGCAGCGAAGGACGGCAGGCGCCGCCCCCACGCACGCCGCAGGCTCAGGCGCAGCAACGTGCCGGCGACCTCCTCGCGGGCGGCGACGCGCAGCTCGATCGGCCGGTCGGCGGACCGTTGCCGCAGGCGGGTGCGCAGCACGCGCACGCCATCGCCCAGCAGTACACCGATGAACAGCAGGCTTGCCGCAGCGGCGACGAGCAGCGTGGCGAGGGCGAGGCTCACGCCGACGGCGAGTCGATGCGCACACCGTCGCCGCCGCACGCTCCGGCGGTCGCGGCGCGCTGCAGCGCGGCCTTGCGCCGCTCGCCGCGCCACCACATGTACACGCCGGTCAGCGCCAGCAGCGCCATCGCCGCACCGACGAGGTCGATCCAGATCCACTCCCACGCCTTGCCGAAGAAGGCCTTGCCGGTGTGCAGGTCCAGCACCAGCTTGCCGAGGGTGATCGGCTCCGCGCCGCCTTCCGCCGCGGCGGCGGCCAGCACCGGCATCAGCTGCGGGTCGGGTCGCCAGCGCTCGCCGTCGGCGCTGAGCAGCAGGCCGTGCTCCTTGAGCGCCACCGTCACCCCGCCGTCGGCACGCAGGCTGGCGTTCCAGGCGTCGCCGCCGTGGCTGCGCCGCCACGCGCCGGCGCGCCCGACCCAGACGCCGTTGCGCGCGGCGACGACGATGCCCCAGGGGGCCTCGGCGAGCGCCCGCACCGGCACGCCGGCAAAGCCGTCCACCATCGCCAATCGCCCCCCCTCCAGCCGGTAGAGGCCGCCGTTGGTGCCGACGAACTGCTCGCCGGCGGTGGAAACCAGGCTCGCGCGTGGCTCGAGCTCATTCTTGCGCGCCTCGACGCGGTAGCCGGGGAGCCATTGCGCCGCGACCGGGATGTCCTTCAGGCCGAGCACCTTGTCGTGGGCGATGAACACCGCAGTGACGGCGACGACGAGGATCGGCAGGGCGAGCACCAGGCTCACCCAGAGATGCCATTGGCGACTGTCCAGGATCGATCTCATGTTCTTTTCTCCGACGGAGGCTTCTTTCACACCCGCGCTCAGAACCGGCTCTCCAGCGTCACCATGACCATCGGCGCGGAGCGCTCGCGCTTCCACTCATCGCCGCTGAAAGCGCCGCCGGCGTTGTACTTGAGCGTGCGCTCCTCCTTGTCGATGGCGAGCACGTTCTTCGCGATCAGGCGCAGTTCGGCGAGCGGACTGATCACCTTGCCGACGTAGAGATCGAGCAGCGTGGCCGCCTCGCGTCGCTTCACCTCGCGCACACCGTCCGAATTGACGCCGTCGGAGGTGAAGCGCGGCTGGTAGTTCACGCTGAAGCCGGCCGACCACCTGCTCGGCCGGTGCAACCAGTCGAGGCCGAGGTTGGTCATGCGCGGCGGCATGTCCTTGACTTCACTGCGGCCAGCGACGCCGTCGATGCGGACCTCGCCGCGCATCTCGGTATGGTTGCCGCTCAGGCTCAGCTCGTGCGCACCGCGCCGCAGCAGGGGCACGCGCCAGTCGAGCTCAGCGCCCCAGAAGCGGGCCTCGCCGACGTTGAAGGGGCGCTCGACCAGCGCGGCGCCCTCGAGCCGGGTCTCCTTCTGGATGAAGTCGTCGACCTCGCGCAGGTAGAAATTGAGGCCGACGACACCGCGACCGGCAGCGAAGAAGCGCTCGAGGCCGAGCTCGTAACCGAGCGCCTGCTCCGGATCGAGCTCGGGGTTGCCGCCCTTGAGCACACCCTTGTCGAGCTTGAGGAAGGGGTTGAGCTCGTCGAACTTGGGCAGCTTCACCGTCTTCGCCACGCTCGCACGCAGGTTGAGGTCGTCGCGCAGCGCCCAGCGATAGTGCAGCGAAGGCATGGTGCCGACGAAATCGCTCGCGCGCGCAAAACCCTCGGCACCGGCGGCGTCGCGCTCGATGCGCTCGACGCGCACGCCGGCGGTCAGGCCATGCGCCGCGGCGAGCTGCCATTCGTCCTGCAGGTAGGCGATCTGGCGCTGCTCGTCGATGTCGAAGCGGTCCTTCGCCTCGCTCTTGTCGGCGCCGTTCTCGGTCTTGGCCTTGCGGTTGCGGTAGTCGCCGTCGCGCCACTCGATCCCGGCCGACACGCGGTGCGCCGCGCTCGCGGCAAAGCTGAGGCCGGCGCCGGCATAGACCCCGCGCTCGCGCAGCTCCTCGTCCTCGAGGATGGTCTTCTTCAGCGCGCCGGCGGCGTCGAATTCGCGCGTCTCGGCATCCTTCTGCTCGCGCGCCTGCTGCCGGCCGGCCTTGACGAACCACTCACCCCAGGCGGCGCGGCCGTCGTAGCGGCCGGCGAGCCGATGCACGTCGTCCGACTTGTCCTCGTCCTTCTGCGTGCGCTTGCTCACCGCACCGTTGGCGCCGAAGCTGGTGGTCGGCTCGTCCTTGCGCTCGCTGCCGTTGGAGGCGAAGGGCTCGAGCGTGAGCTTGTCCTCGCCCAGATGCCAGACCAGGCGCGGCGCGAGCAGGGTCTCGTCCTTCTTCACCGGCCGCGCCTTGCTCTCGGCCGACTTCAGCGCGCCGTCGGCCCCGAAGCTGCGCTTGTCTTCCTCGATGTCTTCCGCGCCCACGGTGTGCGAGGCGGCGAGCAGGATGTCGAGATTGCCGAGGCGGCGCGACCATTGCGCGACGACGTCGCCGACGTCCAGATCGCCGTTGCGACCGGCCGCCGCGCGCAGCCGGGTGAGCCCGTCGGCACGGCTCTTGAGCACGATGTTGACGGTGCCACCGATGCCGCCAGCGTCATACAGGGCGCCCGGGCTACGGATGATCTCGATGCGCTCGATCATGTCCGCCGGCAGACGGTCGACCTGGATCTGGCGCTCCTTCTTCGCCGCCGGCACCGGCTCGCCGTTGATCAGGAACTGGGTGTAGCCCTTGTCCAGACCGCGGATGCGGATGTCCTTGGTCACGCCCGCCGGGCCGGTGAAGCTCATCCCTGGCAGGCGCCGCAGCACGTCGCCGACGGTGGCGTCGCCGTAGCGCTCGACTTCGGTTTCGGAAATGACGATCTTCTGCACCGCAGCCGTGCGGCGCTCGGCCTGGGCATCGTGCTGATCGACGACGACGACGTCGCCGAGGCGCTTGGGCGACGCATCGCCCGCTTCGGCGACGACCGCCGAGGATGCGCTGCCGAGCGACAGCGCGACGAGAGACCACGAAAGAACTCGCATGAAACCAGTACTCAGGGCAGTTGCTGGCTGGCTTGCGCGAGGCCCTCGATGGGCGCGCTGGCTGGCTGGGAATGGGGAAGCGGGTCGAAAAGCGGGCCGCGAGGGAGAGATCGTCCGCTTATTTACGACAACTTCTCATTATCACTCTCAATACCATCCCAGGTAAAGCCGCCTCCAGCAAAAGGCATGTTTCCCGTCACCCGCTGCCGCCCTCACTCCGCCGGAATCGCCTCCAGCGCCTCGTGCAGTTCGAGCCAGCGCAGCTCGGCGTCCTCGATGCGCGCGGTGAGCTCGGCCTGGCGCTTGTGGAGCGCGGGGACTTCGCTGGCCTGCGCGCCGGTGTACAGCGCGGGATCGGCGAGCCTCGCGTCGAGTTCGGCCTTCTCCTTGTTCCACGCCGCGAGGCGCTTGTCGATCTGCTCGACCTCCTTGACCAGCGGGCGGCGCGCCACCAGGCGCGCCTGGCGCTCGGCGGCAACCTGGGCGCGGTCGGCCTTGCGCGCGGCCTTGTCCGCGGCCTGGTCGGGACAGCCGGCGGCCGCGGTGATTTCGGCGCGGCGGGTGGCGAGCCAGTCGCGGTAGTCGTCGAGATCGCCATCGAAGGGCTGGATGCAGCCGCCGTCGACGAGCAGGAAGCGGTCGCAGGTCGCACGCAGCAGCGCGCGGTCGTGGGAGACCAGCACCATCGCGCCTTCGTAGTCCTGCAGCGCCATCGTCAGCGCGTGGCGCATCTCGAGGTCGAGGTGGTTGGTCGGCTCGTCGAGCAGCAGCAGGTTGGGGCGCCGCCAGATCAGCAGCGCCAGCGCCAGGCGTGATTTCTCCCCGCCCGAGAACGGCCCGCAGGGCGTGGTCGCCGGCGTCGAAGTCCCGCCCACGCCGTCGCCGCGGAAGTCGAAGCCACCGAGGTAGTCGCGCAGCTCCTGCTCGCGCGTCTGCGGGTCGAGGCGGACCATGTGCTGCAGCGCGGACTCGTCCGGGCGCAGGGTTTCGAGCTGGTGCTGGGCGAAGTAGCCGGTGGCCAGGCCCTTGCCTTCCAGGCGGCGGCCGGCGGCAAGTTGCAGTTCGTCGGCGAGGAGCTTGATCAGGGTCGACTTGCCCGCGCCGTTGCGCCCGAGCAGGCCGACGCGCTCGCCCGGGCGCAGGGTCAGGGTGATGCGCTCGAGCACCATCTTGCCGCCGTAGCCGACCACGCCGTCCTCGATCTGCAGCAGCGGATCGGGCGCCGGCGGCGCGTCGCGGAAGGCGAAGCTGAAGGGCGTGTCCACGTGCGCCGCGGCGATGCGCTCCATCCGCTCGAGCGCCTTGATCCGGCTCTGCGCCTGGCGCGCCTTGGTGGCCTTGGCGCGGAAGCGGCGGATGTAGTCTTCCATGTGCGCGATCTCGCGCTGCTGCTTGTCGTAGAGGGACTGCTGCTGCAGCAGGCGTTCGCCGCGCTGGCGCTCGAAGTCGGAGTAGCCGCCGCTGTAGAGGGTGAGCTTTTGCTGCTCGATATGGGCGATGTGGCTGACGCAGGCGTCGAGGAACTCGCGGTCGTGCGAGATCAGCAGCAGGGTGCCGCGGTAGTCGCGCAGCCAGGCCTCGAGCCAGATCACCGCGTCGAGGTCGAGGTGGTTGGTGGGCTCGTCGAGCAGCAGCAGGTCGGAGCGGCACATCAGCGCCTGCGCCAGGTTCAGGCGCATGCGCCAGCCACCGGAGAAGTCCGCCACCGGGCGCTCGATGTCCGACTGCAGAAAACCGAGGCCGTCGAGCAGTGCCGCCGCGCGCGCGCGCGCCGCATAGCCACCGATCTCGTGCAGGCGGGCGTGGAGTTCACCGATATGGCTGCCATCGTGCGCCGCCTCGGCCGCGGCCAGTTCGGCCTCGATGCGGCGCAGCTCGGCATCGCCGTCAAGCACGTAGTCGATCGCCGCCTGCGCCAGGCCGGGCGTTTCCTGGGCGACATGGGCGATCACCCAGCCCGGCGGCAGGTCGAGGTCGCCCTGGTCGGGATGGAGCTGGTCGCGCAGCAGCGCGAACAGGCTGGACTTGCCGCTGCCGTTGGCGCCGGTCAGGCCCACCTTCCAGCCGGGAAAGATCTGCAGGCTGGCGCCTTCGATCAGGGTTTTGGCGCCACGGGCGAGGCGCAGGTTGCGAAGGCTGATCACGAACGTAAACGCGGCCGGGCGGCCGCGGAGTCATCTAAAGGCGCTATTCTACGCCCCAGCCTCCACGCTCCAGCCGAATCGCACCCGGAAACCGCGCGCATGTCCAGCTCCCACACGCCGACTCCAACCCGCCCCGCCCCTTCCGCCTCCCTGCCCTCAGCGACAGGCCGCCGCCCGCCGCCCGCCGCCCCGACGGAAAAAACCGGCACGGCCCGCGGTTTACCGCCCCTGCCGGGCAAAGTCCGGGGGGCGATGCTCACCCTGTTGATCGCGCTGGCGGGCGCCACCGCACTGCCGGGCGCCGCCCACGCCCAGCCGACGACGGCACGCCAGCCGGGCGACGACCGCGCCCGCATCGCCGAACTCGAAGCCGAAGGCAAGGCCTTGCGCGCCGAGGCCGAAGCCACCTATCGCGCCGCAGAAGCGGCCTGCCACGAGCGCTTCCTGGTCAATCGCTGCATCGACCTGGCGAAGAAGCAGCGCCTCGACACCATTACCCGGGCGCGCGGGCTGGAAGCCGAGGCGCGCCGCCTCGATCTGGCCGAACGCCAGCGCGCCGCCGACGCCGCCCGCGCCCGCGCGATCGACGCGCCGCCAGCCGAGCTCCCGCCGGCACAGGCCCTGCCTGCAGCCCCTGACCTGCCACAACCGCCGGCGACAGCGGAAACCCCGGCACCGGAAGCCCCTGCGCCCTCCGCTTCCGGCACCGCTCCCCCGGAGACCGCCCCTGACGCTGCGCGCATCCGCGCCGAGCGCGAAGCCGCCAGCCGCGCCGCCCAGGACCAAACGGAACGCGAACGCGCCGCGCGTGACGCCGAACGCACCACCGCACGTCGCCAGGCAGAGGAAGACGCTGCAGAGCGCGCCGCCCAGGCCGAGCGCGACCGCGAGCGCTACGACGAACGTCTGCGCCGGTACGAGGAAGAACAGGCGGGCAAGAAGTAAGGCCGGCACCGTAACAGCGGCGGGCACACACCGGCCGCCGGACCCAGGCCGCAGACGTCAGGTCCGCGCCACGCCCCCCTGCCGGGCCCACGCCAGCGCATCCTCGAGCCGGTCGTTGCCCCAGAACAGCTCGTCGCCGACGCGGAAGCTGGGGGCGCCGAACAGGCCGAGTTCGGCGGCGCGCTCGGTCTGGCAGCGCAGGGCGAGCTTGTTGGCGTCGCTCTGTGCGCGCGCGAGCAGCTCGGCGGCCGGCAGGCCGAGACCGTCGAGAATCGACCCGATCACCGCCGGCTCGCCGATCTCGCGGTCTTCGGCGAAGTTGGCCGTCATCACCGCACGCGCGAACGGCGCGACCCAGCCTTCATGGGCACCGAGCAGGGCCAGCCGCGCGGCGAGCAGGCCGTTGCGCGGGAAGCGGCTGGGGTGGCGGAAAGGCAGGCCGTGCCTGGCGGCGAGGCGCTCGAGATCACGCCACATGTAGCGCCCCTTGGGCGGATAGATGTTGAACGGCGAGTCGTTCCAGCCCAGCGCCATGAACACCGGGCCGAGCAGGAAGGGACGCCATTCGATGTCCACCCCGGCGGCCTGCGCCGCCGCTTCGATGCGCATCACGGACAGGTAGGAGTAGGTGCTGGCGAACTCGAACCAGAACTCGACGACCGGACGGGACATGGGCACGGCTCCACAACAGGAACGCCGCCACTATAGAGCATCGGCCCCGGGCGCGCGCCGCCCGGGAACAGCTGCGCGGCTCAGGCCGGCCGGTTCGCCACCCAGATCCCGGCGCCGACCAGAGCGAGCGCGACGAACACCGCCGGCGTCAGCGGTTCGCCGAGGAGCACGCCACCGGCCAGCACCCCCATCACCGGCGTCAGGAAGGAAAACGACGACAGCCGCGTCGCCGGATATTCCCGCACCAGCCAGAACCAGGCGAGGTAGGACGCACCGGCGACGATCACGGTCTGGAACAGCAGGCTCGCCCACACCAGCGGCGTCGGCGCGAACACCCCCGGCTCGCCCAGCACCAGCGACAGCGGCGGCAGGATCAGGGCCGAAACCCCGAGCTGGTAGAGCAGGGTCTTCTCCGCCGAAGCCCGCGCCAGCGCGCTGGCCTTCACCGTCAGCGTGGTCGCCGCCCACAGCAGCGCGGCGACCACGATCATCAGGTCGCCCACCCAGGCCTTGCCCGCCGGCACGAACAGGTGCTCACCGAACAGCACGATGACGCCGGAAAACGCCATCGCCATCCCCGCCCACTGGGCGCGGCGCATGTGTTCGTGCGGCAGCAGCCAGACCGCGCCGAGGGCGACGAAGAAGGGCGCGGTGTACAGGAAGATCACGCCGCGCGAGGCCGAAGTGAATTGCAATCCGAGAAAGATCAGCGCGAACTCGCCCGCGAACAGCAGCCCGGCGAACAGCCCCGGCCGCAGCGTGCGGTCGCGCTCGAACAGCCTTACGCCACGCAGCGCCGCCCAGCCGAACACGATCGCAGCGGCGCCGACCGAACGCACCCCGGCCTGCCACACCGGCGAGATGCCGGCGCTGGCGAGCTTGATCGCCACCTGCTGCAGCCCCCAGACCGTGCACAGCAGCACCATCAGGCCGATCGCCAGGCGGTCGAGTTCGTGCTTGGGCATGGCGCTTACTTCGCCTCTTCGCCGCGCCCGGCGCGTTCGCCGGAGACTTCCTCCGCGACCGGATCGAGGGCGACGCCGGCGCCCTCCTCCCGGCGCACCTCATCGATCCCGGCATCGCCGGCCACGGTCCGGGCGGGCGCGGCCCCCTCTTCACCCTCTTCACCCTCTTCACCCTCTTCACCCTCTTCACCGTCTTCGCCGTCTTCGCCGTCTTCGCCGTCTTCGCCCTCAGCGCCGGCCATCGCCGCCCCGGCAGCGACCGTGGCGACCCCTGCGGCAGCGGCGGCACCCGCCGCCCGCGATGCGGCCGGGCGATCCCGGTAATCATCGGCGGCGGGCCTGCCGTCTGCCTCCGGAGCGGAGCCGTCGCCCACCTGCAAGGCCTCGACACGCTGCTGGAAGCGCTCGCGCGACGACGCCGGAGCGAGCGTTTCGTAGCCGGCGGACAGGTGCTCGAACAGCGCCTTGTAGGAACCGGCCATTGACACGAACAGGGTCGCGCTCTGGTCGAAATGCGCCGCGACCTCGTCGCGGTAACGGTCAGCCTCATCCTTCTTCCGGCTCAGCTCGGCTTCCAGCTCGTCGATGCGCGACCTCCCCGCGCCGAACTGGCGGCCGATGAAAAAGCCGATCAGGGCCGCGATGATGACGGCCGAAATGGCGAGCAGCCAGGCAGTCTGTGGGGTCATGGTGTTGTTCTCCTTGCGTTCAATCGATCACCGTCACCTCGAGCGGTGCAGGAAACTGCAGCCGCGCGCGCAGCGCGCGGGTCACTTCGATGCGGCCGTCCTCGCCCACCCGCAGGCCGTGGTCGATGCCGAACCGGCGCAGCTGTTCGCGCCAGCTCTCGCCGGCGAGGTAGGCGGGCTTGCTCGGCGCGTCCGACAGCGTGCCCGCGCCGGGACGGGGCGTGATCAGGACGGTCAGCGACTGGGTGCCGCGCGCCGGCTGGCCGGTGCGCGGATCGAGGAGGTGGGCGTAGCGTTCGCCGTCGAGCTCGAAATAGCGCTGGTAGTCGCCCGAGGTGCCGACCGCCTCGCCGTCGTACAGCGGCAGGGTGGCGAGCGGCGCCGGCGCGCGCGGGTGCTGGATGCCGATGCGCCACGGCTGGCCGCCCTTGTCGCCGAGCGCCATGACGTTGCCGCCGATGTTGATCAGCGCATTATTCACCCCTTGTTCGCGCAGGATCGCCGCTGCGCGGTCGAGCGCGTAGCCCTTGGCGTAGCCGCCGAGGTCGAGCTGTACCGCGCGGTTGCGGCTTTCCACCCGCTTGCCGTCGATGACCAGGTCGGCCATCTGCGGGCGTGCCGCGAGCAGCGCCTGCAGCGCCGCCGGATCGGGCCGGCGGGGGACGAAGGTGTCGGTGTGAAAACCCCACAGCGCCACCAAGGCGCCGAGCGCGGGGTTGAACAGCTCGTCGCCGGTGGCGGCGATGCGCTGCGCATCGCCGAGCATCGCCGCGAGTTCGTCGGACACGGTGGCCGGCTCGCCGCGCGCGATCGCCTCGTTGAGCGCGGTCAGCTCGGACGGCTCCCAGGCGTGATAGGCGCGGTGGAGGCGGTCGAACTCGCGCAGCACGGCACCGGCGGCGGCATCGGCCTGGGCCTGGTCGGCGCCGTAGACAGCGACATCGACGCGGGTGCCGAAGACGAAGGCTTCGTGGTGGAACACCTGCGGCCGCGAACAGGCACCGAGCGCGAATGCTGCCACAAGCAGCGCCAGCAGCCGGGGCAGGAAGCCGCCGGGCCGACGGAAAAGCCTCATCGCCCCGCCTCCGCAAGCCCCCGCCGAGCCCTCGCCAGCGCAGCCCCCGCATTCAGCCGCATGCCTGCTCCAGCGCCTCGATGACCCGCGCAGCGACGTCGAAGCCCTGCTGCGCGGCGATCTCGACCATGCAGGTGGGGCTGGTGACGTTGATCTCGGTGAGGTGGCCGCCGATCACGTCGAGGCCGACGATCAGCAGGCCGCGCGCCCACAGGATCGGAGCGAGGAATTCGGCGATCTCGCGCTCGCGCGCGGTCAGCGCCATCGCCACCCCGCGCCCGCCGGCGGCGAGGTTGCCGCGCGTCTCGCCCGCCTTCGGGATGCGCGCGAGCGCATAGGGCACGACTTCACCGCCGATGATCAGCACGCGCTTGTCGCCGTCGACGATCTGGGGCAGGTAGCGCTGCGCCATGATCGTGCGCGTGCCGTCCTGGGCGAGGGTCTCGACGATGACGTTGCGGTTGGGGTCGTCGGCGCGCACGCGGAAGATCTGGCTGCCGCCCATGCCGTCGAGCGGCTTCAGGATGACGTCGCCGAGCTCGTCGATGAAGGCGTGGATGTCGGCCGGGTCGCGCGCCACCAGGGTGGTCGCGGTGAACTGGGGGAATTCGGTGATCGCGATCTTCTCGGAGTGGTCGCGCACCGCGCGCGGGTCGTTGAACACGCGCACCCCGGCCTGCACCGCGCGCTCGAGCAGCCAGGTGGCGGTGACGTATTCGAAATCGAAGGGCGGGTCCTGGCGCATCAGCACGGCGTCGAACGCGGCCAGCGGCCGCGCCTCGGCGGCGCCGGTGCGGTACCAGTCGCGGTCGTCGTCATGCAGGCTCAGCGGCACGCAGGCGGTGCCCACCACCCCACCCTCGCGCCAGGTGAGCCCGGCACGCTGCAGCGCCCACACTTGGTGGCCGCGGCGGGCGGCGGCACGCATCATGGCGATGCTGGAGTCCTTGTAGGCCTGCAGGCCGTCGAGCGGGTCGAGGATGAAAACGAGCTTGAGCGGGCGGGACATGGGTGTTTCCGGAAGTCGATGCGGGAAGGAAAGGACGGCTACGGGACGGCGGGCCGCACGAGGCCGCGGCTCACGCCGCCAGGCGCGCGTCGTCGTCCTCGGCCGGAGCGGTCTCCTCGATTTCCACCGACGCCGCGAGCAGCGCCAGGCGCGCGACCACGCCGTAGGCGTAGAAGCGGTTGGGCGGCGCGTCCGGCCCCTGTGCGCGGTCGGGCAGGGTGCAGCAGGTGTCGAAGGCGAGCGGCTTGAAGAGCATCCCCGGGGCGTTGAGGTTCTCGTCGCGGCCGCGCTCGGTGTGGACGCGGTAGAAGCCGCCCACGACGTAGTGGTCCATCATGTAGACGACCGGCTCGGCGACGCCGTCCGCCACCGTCTCGAAGGTATGCACGCCTTCCTGGATGATCACCTCCTGCACCTGCAGGCCTTCCTTCACCACCGCCATCTTGTTGCGCTGGCGGCGGTTGAGGCCAACCACCTCGGAGGCGTCCTTGACCGTCATCACCCCCATGCCGTAGGTGCCGGCGTCGGCCTTCACCACCACGAAAGGCTGGTCGGTGACGCCGTATTCCTTGTACTTGGCGCGGATCCGGCCGAGCAGCGAATCGACCTCGGCGGCGAGGCATTCCTCGCCGGTGCGCTCCTGGAAGTTGATCTGGCCGCAGACGCCGAACTCGGGGTTGATCCGCCACGGGTCGATCCCGATCGCGGTGGCGAAGGCGCGCGCAACGCGGTCGTAGGCGGCCGCGTGCTGCGACTTGCGCCGTGAATGCCAGCCGGCGTGCAGGGGCGGAATCAGCCACTGCTCGTCGAGCCCCTTCAGCACCGCCGGCACCCCTGCCGAGAGGTCGTTGTTGAGCAGCACCGCGCAGGGGTCGAAGCCGTCCAGCCCGATGCGCCCGCCACTGCGGCGCAGCGGCTCGAGGGTGAGGGTGGCACCGTTGGCAAGCTCGAGCACGGTCGCTGCGGTGACCTCGGGCAGCAGGCTGCCGATGCGCACCTCCACCCCGGTGAGGCGCAGGATCGCCACCAGCTTGGCGACGTTCTGCAGGTAGAACTGGTTGCGGGTGTGGTTCTCCGGAATCAGCAGCAGCTTGCTCGCCTCCGGGCAGATGCGCTCGATTGCCGCCTGCGCCGCCTGCACGCACAGCGGCATGAAGGCGTCGTTGAGGTTGTTGAAGCCGCCGGGAAACAGGTTGAGATCGACCGGGGCGAGCTTGAAGCCCGAGTTGCGCAGGTCGGTGGAGCCGTAGAACGGCGGCAGGTGGTCCTGCCACTGGGTGCGGAACCACTTTTCGATTTCGGTGGCATTGTCGAGGAACTGGCGCTCCAGTTCGAGCAGCGGGCCGGTGAGGGCGGTGGTGAGGTGGGGAACCATGGGTCTCTCTCGGGAGGGCGCTACGGCGGGGCGGTCCGCGGCGGATGGGTTGGCCGGAATGTTACACCAAGGCCCGCGCCCTTGCCGGTGCCGGGCTTGCCGGACAAGTCGCTCAGCCCCGCCTCCGGGGCGAGGCCGCAGGACACGATTTTGCAGCGCCGGCGGGGGAGGCCGCCTTCGCCTCGAGCCCATCGAGCCAACGGCTGAACACCGCCTGCGCGGCCTGCGGCAAGCGGTTTTGCAGGGTCCGTGCCTGGCCTCGCAGCGTGCGCGGATCGATGCCCGCCTGGGCCAGTTCGCAGGCATGCCCGACCAGCCAGCGCTCGATCTGGCGCGGCGCTGCCTCCAGATGGCATTGCAGCCCCAGCACCTGGCGCCCGAGGGCAAAGGCCTGGTTGGCGCACGCCTGCGTCCCTGCCAGCCGCACGGAGCCGGGCGGGATGTCGAACCGGTCGCCATGCCAGTGCAGCACCGGCACGTCACCCAGCAAGGCCAGCGGGGATGCCGCGCCTTCCCGCGTCAGGGTCAATGGCGAGAAGCCGATTTCCTTCACCCCCATGGCCTCGACCCCGGCCCCCAGGGCGCGCGCGATCAGTTGCGCCCCCAGGCAGATACCGAGCAGGGGACGCTGGCGCTCCAGCCGCTCGTGCACCAGCGCCAGTTCATCCGTGAGAAACGGATAGGTCGCCTCATCGAAGGCGCCGATGGGGCCGCCCAGCACGACCAGCAGATCGGCGCGCTGAACATCCAGTCCGGTCAGTTCGTCCTGCACGGCATCGATGTAGTGAATCGCATAGCCACGAGCTTCGAGCAGCGGCTGCAACGTGCCCAGGTCCTCAAAATGCAGATGGCGGATGGCGATGGCGGTTTTCATGGTTGCGCTTCCTCGGTGTCGGTGCCAGCGGGCCAGGCGTCGCTCGTCGGACATGCCCCTGGACAGTTTATCCAGGCCGACGCCTGCGGGCACACTCTGGCGCAGCCGGTCGCGCAGATTGCGCAGCCGGGGTGGGGATCTGGGCGCGGCATCGTCTTGCGCCATGCCTGCACACGCGGGGCGACAGACAGGACCGGCAAGAAATGGCAGCATGGGAGCGAGCCGCCGGAAGGCGGGCAACGCGGGGCACTTCGGTGTCCTCGCTGAGCGGCTCGACCAAGGGTTTCCCCAGGAGTGCCCGACCGTGAATTCGTTCCCTCTGCGCGCTGCCGCGGCCCTGCCGGAAACTCCGCGCAGCGCCCTGCGCACCCGCATCGAAACCGCCTGGCGCACCCCCGAACCGCTGTGCGTGCCGCCCCTGGTCGAGGCCGCGCGCCTCGACCCCGGCCTGCGCGAACCGGTGCGCCGCCTCGCCCTCGCGCTCGTGACCGGCCTGCGCGCCAGGCGCAGCCGCGCCAGCGGCGTCGATGCGCTGATGAAGGAGTTCGCCCTCTCCAGCCAGGAAGGGGTTGCCCTGATGTGCCTGGCCGAGGCCCTGCTGCGGGTGCCCGACAAGGCCACCGTGGACCGCCTGATCCGCGACAAGCTGGTCGATGGCGACTGGCACGCGCACCTCGGCCACAGCCCCTCGCTGTTCGTCAACGCCGCGGCCTGGGGGCTGCTGATCGGCCGCCGCCTGGTGGCCCCGCACGACCGCGCCAGCCTGTCCGCAGCCCTCGGCCGCCTGCTCGGCCACGGCAGCGAGGCCCTGATCCGCAAGGGCATGGACCTGGCGATGCGCCTGCTGGGCGAGCAGTTCGTCACCGGCCGCGACATCGGCGAGGCCCTGCGGCACGGCCGGGCGCTCGAGAAGCGGGGCTATCGTTATTCTTTCGACATGCTCGGCGAAGCGGCCATGAGCGCGGCCGACGCCGAACGCTACTTTCGTGCCTACGAAACCGCGCTCCACGCCATCGGCCAGGACGCGGCCGGGCGTGGCGTCATCGACGGCAACGGCATCTCGGTCAAGCTCTCCGCGCTGCACCCGCGCTACACCTGGTCACAGCGCGAGCGCGTAGTCGCCGAGCTGCTGCCGCGCCTGCGCAAGCTGTGCCTGCTCGCCAGGGGCTACGCCATCGGCCTCAACATCGACGCCGAGGAGGCCGACCGCCTCGACCTTTCGCTCGACCTGCTCGAAGCGCTGGCGACGGACGATGCGCTCGCCGGCTGGCAGGGCCTGGGCTTCGTCGTCCAGTCCTACCAGAAGCGCGCCCCCTTCGTCCTCGACTTCGTCATCGACCTGGCGCGGCGTAGCGGCCGGCGCCTGATGGTGAGACTGGTCAAGGGGGCCTACTGGGACACCGAGATCAAGCGCGCGCAGGTCGACGGCGTGGCCGGCTACCCGGTGTTCACGCGCAAGCTGTACACCGACGCGTGCTACCTCGCCTGTGCGAAGAAGCTGCTCGCCGCGCGCGACGCGGTGTACCCGCAATTCGCCACCCACAACGCCCACACCGTGGCCGCGGTGTTCCACCTCGCCGCCGCCGACGGCCGCACCTGGCAGCCGGGCGACTACGAGTTCCAGTGCCTGCACGGCATGGGCGAAGCACTCTACGACCAGATCGTCGGCCACCCCGAGCGCCACCGCCTGGTGCGCATCTACGCTCCGGTCGGCACCCACCGCACCCTGCTCGCCTACCTGGTCCGCCGCCTGCTCGAAAACGGCGCCAACAGCAGCTTCGTCAATCGCGTCGTGGACCCGGACATCCCGATCGGGGCGCTGATCGCCGACCCCGTCGAACACGCCGCTCCGCTCGCCGGCGCGCCGCACCCGGGCATCGTCCTCCCGGCCGCCCTGTTCGGCGCCGCACGGACCAATTCCACCGGCTTCGACCTCGCCAGCGAGACGGTGCGCGCCCGCCTGGCGGCCGCCCTCGCGCGGTCGCGCTCGATGCGCTTCGGCGCCGCGCCGCGCCCGCCTGCCGCGGACCTTGCCGCAGCCGCGGCAGGCGGCGGCGCCGGGCCCGCCTCCGCCCCACCGCCGCCGGGGGCACGGCCGATACGCAATCCGGCCGCACACGACGAAGTTGTCGGCTACGTGCTCGAGGCCGGCTCCGCCACCGTCGAAGCGGCGCTTGCCGCCGCCCAGACCGCCGCCCCCGGCTGGGCCGCGCGTTCCGCCGCCGCGCGCGCGCAGATCCTGCTGCGCGCCGCCGAGCGCTACCAGGCCGATGCCGACACCCTGCTCGCGCTCGCCGTGCGCGAAGGCGGCAAGACCTGGGCGAACGCCGTCGCCGAGCTGCGCGAGGCGGTCGACTTCCTGCGCTACTACGCCCACCAGGCGCAGGACTTCGCCCCGGACAGCCATGTCGCGCTCGGTCCGGTGCTGTGCATCAGCCCGTGGAACTTCCCGCTGGCGATCTTCACCGGCCAGCTCGCCGCCGCGCTCGCCGCCGGCAACACCGTCCTCGCCAAGCCCGCCCGCCAGACCCCGCTGATCGCCGCCGCCGCGGTCGGCCTGATGCACGCCGCCGGCGTGCCCGCCGACGTGCTCCAGCTGCTGCCCGGGCGCGGCGAAGTCGTCGGCAGCGCGCTGATCGCCGATCCGCGCGTGCGCGGCGTGATGTTCACCGGCTCCACCGAAGTCGCCGCGCAGATCAACCGCCGCCTCGCCGCACGCGGCGGCCAGGTTCCGCTGATCGCCGAGACCGGCGGCCAGAACGCGCTGATCGTCGACTCCACCGCGCTGCCCGAGCAGGTGGTGGCCGACGTCCTCGCCTCCGCCTTCGATTCTGCCGGCCAGCGCTGCTCGGCGCTGCGCGTGCTATGCCTGCAGCAGGACATCGCCGCGGACACGCTCGACATGCTGCGCGGCGCGATCGCGGAACTGCGCCTCGGCAACCCCGCCGACGTGCGCGTCGACATCGGCCCGGTGATCGACACCGCGGCACGCGACGGCCTCGAAGCCCACGTCGCCGCGATGCAGGCCCGGGGCGCCCGCGTCACCCGCCTGCCCCTGCCCGAGGCATGCGCCCACGGCAGCTTCGTGCCGCCGACCGTGGTCGAGCTCGCCGGCGGCATCGACGCCCTCGCCCACCTCGGCCGCGAGCAGTTCGGCCCGGTGCTGCACGTGCTGCGTTACCCCGCCGCCGACCTCGAGCGCCTGATCGACGCCATCAACGCCACCGGCTACGGCCTCACCCTGGGCGTGCATAGCCGCATCGACGAAACCGTGGAACGCGTCGCCGCGCGCGCCAGGGCCGGCAACCTGTACGTCAACCGCAACCTCATCGGCGCGGTGGTCGGCGTCCAGCCCTTCGGCGGCGAGGGCCTGTCCGGCACCGGGCCGAAGGCCGGTGGCCCGCTCTATCTCCACCGCCTGCTCGCGCGCAGCCCGGGGCCGGAGCTGGCGAAAGGCGCACGGGCGGTCGAGTGCACGGCGGCGGGCGAAGCCTGCGCCGCCCGGCTCCAGGCTTTCGCCGCCTGGCTCGACGGCGGTGGCGGCGGGCTGATCGATGAGGCCCAGTCGGCCGCGCTGCACGACCGGATCGCCCCCTACCGGCAGCGCCGCATCACCGGCCTGCGCCTGGCCCTGCCCGGCCCCACCGGCGAAGACGACAGCCTGCGCTTCGTCGCCCGCGGCACGATCGCCGGCGTCGCCCGCAGCGCCGCCGGCTACCTGCACCAGCTCATCGCCGCCCTCGCCAGCGGCAACCTGCTGCGGGTCGACGCCGACGCCACCGCGCACGCCGTGCACTCAGCCCTGCCGGCCGCGCTGCAGGCGCAGCTATGCTGCGACGCCGGCTGGTTCGACGCCGACTTCGGCGCCCTGCTGTTCGATGGCAGCGACGCCGACGCCGACGCCTGGCAGCGCCGCCTCGCCGGGCGCGACGGCCCCATCATCGCGCTGCTGCGCCCCGCACCACACTACGACCTCACCCGCCTCGTCCACGAACGCGCGCTCAGCATCAACACCACCGCAGCCGGCGGCAACGCCAGCCTGATGGCGATCGGTGCATGACGCGCCCGGGCACGGTCTCTGCCACAATGTGGCGCCGCGGCGAACCCGGCCCCACCTGCCGCCCCACCGTACGCAGCCCGACACACGCCCCCATGATCACGTCCTTCCAGGCGCTCGCCTGCCCCCTCGACGGCAAGCCCTTGCAGCGCGACGGCGCCAGCTGGCGCTGCACCGCCGGCCACAGTTTTGACATCGCCCGCCAGGGCTACGCCAACCTGCTGCCGGTGCAGCACAAACGCTCCCGCGACCCGGGCGACAGCAAGGAGATGGTCGCCGCCCGCCGCCGCTTCCTCGGCCCCGGCCCCGGCCCTGACCAGCCCGGCCCTTACCAGCCGATCGCCGCCGCGGTCAGCCGCGCGCTGCTCGCCGGCCTCGCGCCCGGCGCTCTCGCCCGCTGCCTCGACGCCGGCTGCGGCGAAGGCTACTACCTGCGCCAGCTCGCCGCCGCGGCCGCGCAACGCCACCCGCTCGCCCTGCTCGGGCTCGACATCTCGAAGTGGGCGGTGATGGCGGCGGCCAAGCAGGACAAGCGGCCGAACTGGGTGGTCGGCAGCAACGCCAACCTGCCGGTGCTGACGGGCACGCTCGACCGGGTGCTGTGCATGTTCGGCTTCCCCGTCCATGCCGAATTCGCCCGCGTGCTCAAACCCGGCGGCGAATTGCTGCTGGCCGATGCCGGGCCCGAGCACCTGCGCGAGCTGCGCGAAATCATCTACCCTGCGCTGAAGCCGGAACGCCCCGCGCTCCCGCCAACGCCGGAGGGGTTCACCGCGCTGCCCGCCGACACCGTCCGCTATCGCCTCGAGCTCACCGGCGTGGCGCAGATCGCCGACCTGCTGGCGATGACGCCGCACCTCTACCGCGCCAGCGCCGCAGGCCGCGCCCGGGCCGCGGCGCTGGACGCGCTGACGGTCACGGTAGACGTGCGCCTGACCCGCTTCGAGCGCCAGGCGCAGGTCCGCGCCCCTTCCGCCGCCCCCGCCCGGCCGGCATAGGCGCGATCCGGCCGCCCACCACAGGGCAGGCGCGCCCGCACACTTCAGGGACGGATCTGCGGCAGAAAGGTGGTGACGGCGAGAACGTGCGGCACGCCTGCAGGCATCAGGGACGGATCACGAACCGTCCCCGGCAGACTTTTTCGCCTCCGCCTCGGGAATCTCCAGTCCCCAGTCGCCGTACAGGTACCAGTCGTCGCCGAGCATCTCCGCCGGGTGCATCGTCCGCCCGGAACCGTTGCCGCAGCCGAGCGAATCCGCCGGGCAATACTTGTCGCACCCCCAGCAGATGCGCTCGGGATGCTTGGGATGCAAGGGGAATTTCTTGGCCATGATCGACGGACCTGCAAGACGTGGAGCGCCACATAGTTGAGTAGATTAGTCGACTATGTGGGGATGGATTTGATTTCCATCAAGCGCACCTGAGCTCAATCTCCCGATCACCCGCCGGACGGCGCCGCAGGGGCGGCCCTGCGGGTCGCCCCTACATCTGCCCGACCTGCAGGATGCAGCGGCGGCCGCGGTAGGCGGCGTGGAGCCCGTCGGCGTCGCGCCAGAAGAAGGCGCCTTCCAGGTAACGCGGCCAGCGCGGCGCCCCGCGCGGAGGGCCGACGAGGCGGGCGGCGGTGATTGCGAGCAGGATGTCGTGGGTGACGAAGACGTGCACTCCGGGCACTGCCCCCGCGGTGTCGAGCATGTGCGCGAGCAGGATGCGGGCGCCTTCGTCAGGCGGACGGGTGCCGGGCAGGCCGGGGCCGCCCGCGGCCATGCGCGCCATGATCCCGGCGCTGCCCAGGGTCTCCCAGTTGTGGCGGGCGAGCGCGGCATCGACGACGTAGGCGCCGGGGTCGCCGAGGAAGCGGTCCTCGACCACCGTTCCTTCCGCCCCGGCGGCGGCACGCAGCAATTCGGCGGTCGCCAGGCAGCGCTGCAGCGGACTGCTGTGCACGGTGCGCAGGCGCCCGCGCAGGGCGGCGCCGAAACGGCAGGCGAGTTCCTCGCCGAGGGCATTGAGCGGATGGGCGTAGCCGATGTCGCCGGGCGCGAGCGCGTCGCGCACCGAATGGCGCAGCAGCACGCACACCGCGCGATCGGCCGGCAGCGCGTCGAGCCAGCGCCAGGTGGAGCGGGGAATCGCGCCCCCCGGGGCGGTGCTATCACCGCCGGCGATCCCGCGCGCCTCTTGCGCGGCGCACCGGTCGACGCCGGAGGCACGGCGATGAAATCCGGTTTTAGCCGCCGCCACGTTGCTTCGCCATGCTGTCCTCCGTGAAGTCCCGCCCGCCCCAGGCCCCGCCCTGCCTGCCTTCAGGGTGAAGGCAGGAAGGCGGCGAAGGCCGCCGGCAGCGGCGCGTGTTCCAGGCTGCGCTGGGTGAACAGGAAGCGGCCATCGCAGACGAAGCCCAGATCGGCCCAGTCCACCGCGTTGAGCGCGGCGCAGAACGCCGCCAGGTCGATGTCGGCGTGGCGCAGAAACACCGCCAGTACCGCGCCGTCGTAGTCGGTGCAGTCGTGCACGAAAAACGGCTGCGCCACCCGCGTCTTGCCGTTCACATAGACCCGGGGCGCGGCGCTGCGGTGGTGCAGCCGCCCCCACAGCCACCAGTTCGACTCGTCGAAGCGGGTCACCTTGCGCTGCAGCAGGCGGGCCTTGTGCGGCGCCAGCACGGCCGGCGGCGGCTCGCCCGGCTCGCTCCAGATCATGCGCCGGGTGCGTCCGCTGCTGACCGTCGACGAGCACACGAAGTCGCGGTTGCCGTGGACGTCGTCGGCGTACAGCTCGTCCGCCCCCGACACCGCGCCGACCTTGACGAAGGCGAGCTCGGCCAGGCGCAGCGGGTAGTCGCCGCGGGCGAACATCAGGTGGCCGCCGCACTCGAGGAAATGGCGCGTCTGCCAGGCCGGCGCGGCAAGCGCGGCGTCAAGCGCGTCGCCGGTGCCGATCTCGCAGTAGCGCATCGTGCGCTCGGTGCAACCCTTTTCGAAGCGCCAGATCAGGCAGTTCGGCAGCGCGTCGGGAAAGACGCGGGCGTCGCCGAGTTCGATCGCCTCGGTGATCGAGCCGGCCTCGTACAGCAGGCGGTTGAGCTTTACCGCCGAGGTCGCCTTGAGGAAGTCGCGCGGCGTGATGAAGATCAGCTCGCCCCCCGGGGCGAGCTGGCGCACGCACTTCTCGATGAAGAACAGGTAGAGGTTGGAGCGCCCGTCGAGGCCGCGCCCGTGGCCGCCGCGTTCGATCAGCGCGCGGGTGGCGGGCGGGATGTCCTGGTAGCGCACGTAGGGCGGGTTGCCGATGATGGTGTCGAAGCGCTCGCCCTCGGGATAGGCAAAGAAGTCCATCGCCTGCGCCCCGGGCGGGCAGTGGTCGGCGTCCAGCTCGAGCCCGACCGCGCCCGGCAGGTGGCGCAGGAACGCGCCGTCGCCGCAGGACGGCTCCAGCACCCGGCCGGCGTTGCGGCGCAGCGCCAGCATCGCCCGCACCACGCTGTCGGGGGTGAACACCTGGCCGAAGGCGGCGACGTCGCGCAGCCCGAGGGCGAGCTGGGCGCTCACCGGACGACCCTCCCGTCACTACGCGATCTTCTCTCCGGGGCAGGTGAGCGTTTCCCTTCGGGCGGCCGTGCGGGCGCGCTTACGGCGCCCCCCGCGGCCGACGGCACGACGGGGAAGGGAAAGCAGGGGCGGGGCAGGATCATTTCGTCGCTAATCCGGTCTGATGCGGAAAATGCAGCACGATAAGCGCAGCGGACCCGGGGTGCAATCCCGCGCCGCCACCGCGGACCCGCGACCGGCCCTCTCCGCTGCATCGCCCCGGGGCTGCCAACCGGATACGGCCGATGTCGAGTTCTCTTCCCGCCCCTGAACAGCGCAAAGCACCCGCCCCTTCCGCCGACGCACTGCTCGAACTGATCGATGCCCTGGTACGCGAGTTGCAGCCGGGCAACCGCCTGCCGGCCGGGCTCGATAGCGCGCTCGACCGCGACCTCGGCCTCGACAGTCTCGCCCGCGTCGAGTTGCTCGCCCGCGTCGAACGCCGCTTCGCCGTCCGCCTTGCCGCCGAAACCCTGGGCACGTGCGAGACGCCGCGCCAGCTGCTGGGCGCCGTCGCACAGGCGGCGTGCGCCCCCCTGCCACCGCCTGCCGCTCCCGGCGCGCCCCTGCCGCCGCCCGCGCCTGCGCGCGGCGAGCCCGACGCCGCCGCCACCTTGCTGCAGGTCCTCGGATGGCACGCCGGGCGCCATCCCGAGCGCGTGCACGTGACCTTCTACGACCGCGACGAGCGCATCGAGACCCTCACTTACGGCGAACTCGCCGACGCCGCCGAACACACCGCAGGCGCCCTCTTCGCGCTCGGCCTGCACGCCGGCGACCGGGTCGCCCTGATGCTGCCCTCGGGGCTGGATTTTTTCCGCGCCTTCTTCGGCATCCTGAGCGCGGGCATGGTGCCGGTGCCGATCTATCCGCCGGCGCGCCCGAGCCAGCTCGAGGACCACCTGCAGCGCCAGGCCGGGATCCTGCGCAACTGCGAGGCGCGCGCATTGATCACCTTCGAGCGCGTGCGCCCGCTGGCGCGCATGCTCGCCGGCCTGGCGCCGGCCCTCGCCCACGTCGCGACCCCCGCCGGGCTGGCCGCGGCGCCCGCGCTCCGTCCGCTGCCGGCAAGCGCGGACGAGCTCGCCCTGATCCAGTACACCTCCGGCTCCACCGGCGAGCCGAAGGGGGTCATGCTGACCCACGCCAACCTGCTCAGCAACATCCGCGCCTGGGGCACGGTGGCGGCCCTGGACTCGAACGATGTGTGCGTGAGCTGGCTGCCGCTGTACCACGACATGGGCCTGATCGGCACCTGGATGGGCAGCCTCTACTACGCCTGCCCGCTGGTGCTGATGTCACCGCTCGATTTCCTCGCCCATCCCGAGCGCTGGCTATGGGCGATCCACCACCACCGCGGCACGGTGACCGCGGCCCCGAACTTCGCCTTCGAGCTGTGCGTCAAGCGCCTCGCCGACGCTGACCTCGACGGCCTCGACCTGTCGTGCTGGCGGCTCGCCGCCAACGGTGCCGAGCCGGTCAACCCCGATACCCTGCAGCGTTTCGCCGCCACCTTCGCCCCCTACGGCCTGCCGGCGACCACCGTCACTCCGGTGTACGGCCTCGCCGAATGCGCGGTCGGTCTGTGCGTGTCGCCGCCCGGCCGAGGCGCCGTCATCGACCGCGTCGAGCGCAGCGCGCTGCACCTTGGCGGTGACGCCGTGCGCGCCGCCGCCGACGACGGCGAGGCGCTGCGCTTTGTCTGCTGCGGAGCGCCGCTGCCCGGTCACGAAGTGCGCATCGTCGATGGCGCCGGCCATGTCCTCCCCGAGCGCAGGGTGGGCCACCTGGAGTTCCGCGGCCCGTCGGCGACCGCCGGCTATTACCGCAACCCGGCGGCGAGTGCGGCGCTGTTCGACGACGGCTGGCTCGTCACCGGCGACCACGCCTACCTTGCCGACGGCGAACTCTATGTCACCGGGCGGGCCAAGGAGGTGATCATCCGCGCCGGGCGCAACCTCTACCCCTACGACCTCGAGCAGGCGATCGGTGCGCTGCCCGGAGTGCGCAAGGGCTGTGTCGCGGTGTTCGGGGCCGGCACCGACGGCGGCGAAGAGCGCCTGATCGTCATCGCCGAGACCGCCGTCGACGATGCCGGCGCCCGCCACCGCCTGCAGCGGCAGATCGTCGCCGCGGCGCTGGCCGAGTTCGACCTCGCCCCGGACGCGGTGATCCTCGCCCCGCCGCACACGGTGCTGAAAACCTCGAGCGGCAAGATCCGCCGCGCAGCGCTGCGCGAGGCCTACCTCCGCGGCGGTCTCGACACCCCGCCCCGCCCGCCGTGGCTGCAGCTGCTGCGCCTGCAGCGGGCCAGCGCCCGTGCGCGGCTGCGCCGCCACCTGCAGGCCGTTCCCGCGGTCATGCGCGCGGCCTGGATGTGGGCCATGTTCGCGGCGCTGGCGCCGCTGGCGGTGGCGGCGATCCTGCTGCTACCGCGGCTCGACCAGCGGTGGACGGCGATCCACCGCCTCGCCCGCCTGTGCCAGCGCCTGTGCGGCTGCCCGCTGCGGGTCGAAGGCCTGCGCCATCTTCCCGCCGCGCCCTGCATCCTCGTCGCCAACCATGCCAGCTACATCGACGGGCTGGTGCTCGTCGCCGCCCTGCCGCAGCCGGTGCGCTTCGTCGCCAAGGCCGAGCTCGCCGGCAACCGCGTGCTCGGTCCGCTGTTCGCCCGCATGGACACCTGCTTCGTCAATCGCGCCGACTCCCGCCAGAGCGTGGAAGACAGCCGCCGTCTCGGCGCCCTCGCAAGCGCCGGCGCACCGCTGCTGTTCTTCGCCGAAGGCACGTTCACCGCGCAGGAAGGGCTGCGCGCGCTCCGCCTCGGCGCCTTCCAGAGCGCCATCGAACAAGCCCTGGCGGTGGTTCCGGTCGCCCTCGCCGGCACCCGCCGGGTCTTGCGCGACGGCAGCTGGCGGCCGCAGCCGGGCGCGCTCGCGGTCACCGTCTGCCCACCGCTGGCGCCGGCGGGCGAGGACTGGCACGCCCTGCTCGCCTTGCGCGATGCCACGCGGACATCGATCCTCGCCCGCTGCGGCGAAACCGACGCCGCGGCGCCGCGCTGAGGCCGCATCGCCCCGGGCACGGCCCGGTTCACAGCGCCGCCACCGCGGCCGTCACCCGGGCAATCAGCTCGGGGACACCCTGCAGCCGCAGCGTTTCCTCGGCCAGGATCGCCTCGAACGCCCGCTTCTTGAACGCCCGCAGTTCGCCCTCGCCGAGCCCGCCGTTGCCCGGGAGGGCGCCGGCGACGATGTCGATGAGGCGGTCGGCCGCGTGCAACCGCCCCCACAGGTAGTCGTTTTCGCGCGCCTTGCGGCTGAGGAAGCCGCCGAAGTTGCCGAACGAGGTGCCGAACAGCACCGCCTGCCCCCGCCCGACAGCGGCCAGGGTGGTCGCATCCTCGGGGCTGATGCGGTCGATTAGCACCTCTTCGAGCGGCCCGGTGCCGAGCGCGAGCGCCCCGAGCGCGGGGCGCAGGATCACGTCCCAGTAGAAGTAGCCGAGGTAGGCGGTGAGCAGCCGGCGCCGGCAGCTGGCGTCGATGCGCTGCACCCGCGGCGAGGCCAGGGCCGCGTCCATGTTGGCGTTCGATTCGGCGATCCCGCACTCGTCGCCGAGGCGCTCGATCAGGGCGCCGAGCGTCTGACCATGCTGGAGCACGAAATCCTGCACTACGCCGTCGACGAGCTCGCCCGCGTCCGGCGCTCCGGGGTGGAGCAGCGCGCGCGCCGCGGTGGCGGTCACCTCGTCGATGAAATCGCTGCCGTCGTAAATCGCCAGCCCGTCTAGGCATTCGTGGATTTCCGCCTTCACTTCGTCGAGCGTACCCGGGTCGGTGGCGCAGAAGGTGTCGAGCGGCAGGTACTGGTACAGGGCGTTGAGCTCGTGGAGCACGAAGTTGATCCGCCGCCGCTTGTACTCGATGCCGAAGCGGATGACCATGCGTGCGAAGCGCGGCATGTCGGCGTTCCCGTACACTTCGTCGGGGATGCGGTACTCGGTGCACAGCACGCCGTTGCACGCTGCCCATTCCTCCACCACCAGCTGCAGCCAGCGCGCCGCCGGCGATTCCTGGGAATAGCCGCACAGCTTGCGCAGCAAGCCGGCGACGAAATCGAGCGCCTCCAGCACCAGCGCCCGCCACCACGCGTTGTAGACGAGCGTGGAAGTGGCCAGCAGGTTGGTCGAAGTGAGCCGCCAGTGGCGCAGCTCGTCGAGCGTGTAGTGCCCGCCGAGCGCACCGGCGGTAGCCTGCTCGACCAGCGCCTCGACCTGCGGGCGGGTTTCCGCGATCGTCGCCTTGAGACGGCGGATCTGGCGGTTGTAGCGGCTGATCTCGGCCAGTTCGCTGTGCACCGGCTGCTGCCGGGGCAGGTCCGACAGCGCACCGCGCAAGGTCTCGAACCACCCCGGCACGGCCCCGGCCCCGGCTTCACGCTCGGTCTCGCGCCCGTACTGCGGGTCGGCGTGCGGATCGATGAAGATCAGCCGCCGGTCCACTTCGCGGAACGCCCGGTGCAGCCGGATGTGGCGTGCCGCCGCCATGATCGGCTTGTTGTCGAGCACGCTGCCGTCGAGCAGCACCAGCTCTTCCGGGTTCATGCCCTGCTCGCGGTAATGGCCGAAGTTGCGCTCGAGAAAGCGTTCGCGCGTCGGCCACGCCATTCCGCGCGCGGCCAGCAGGGCATCCATCTCCGCCATCCGCGCGGGCGGAAAGGCGCCGGGATAGGACGCCGAGGCGCGTGCGGCAAAAGCGAGCGAAGGCGCGTTGTCAAGGCCGAAGTCGCTCTCGATCACGCCGCTCTTGCGGTGTTCGCAGGAGAACTGCAGGACGTGGCGGTGCTCACGCTCGCGCAGCATCGGCGGGTCGTGGGTGAAGATCGTCCTGTCGATGCCGTGGTAGTCGGTGACCGTCACCGCCAGCGACAACTGAGTGCCCGACGGCAGCAGCGAGCGCGGCGCCCCGCCGGGCATTTCTTCCATCGCCAGCAGGCCATCGAGCAGCACCGCGCTCAGCCGGGTGCCGTCGAGCGGCGGGTTGAACCAGCGCGAACGCACGAAGCTCAGCACGCGCTCGGCCATCTCGTGGTCGGCGGTGGCGGGCAGCATGCCTTCGCGGCGCAGCCACGACAGCATCGGCCGCAGCAGGGGGCGGAAATACCACTTGTTCCAGGCCTTGGCGCGCGCTTCGGGGGCAATCAGGCGCTGCATGTCGGCTTCTTCCAGCCACAGCGTGGTCAATGTTTCCAGGCTGAGATCATGGGCCAGGGCTCGCGCCAGCGCGATGCCGTTGACCGCACCCGCCGACGAGCCCGAGACGACGTCGACCAGCACGCGCAGATCGACCACCCGCCCGAGACGCTTGAGGAGGTCGAAGTACACTTCCGCACTCAGGGCGTCGGTCTCGTCTCCGGCGCCACGCCCGGTACGGTCGCGGGCGCGGGCGAACACATGCGTCGCTGCCTGTTTGGCGGCGAGGCTGTCGGTGTCGTGGTAGGCCTTCGACGCACGCGCGAGGTTGAGCACCTCGCGGTTGATGCCGTGCTGGTAGATCGCGAGCGACACCCCGCCGAACAGCACCAGCGCCAGACGGAGTTCCTTTTCCTTCATCGTCGGTCCGCCTCCACGTCCACCGGGGAACACGCTTAAGCTCGCATCCGCTCCGCGCGGCGTCAAGCGCCCTCTTCCCGCCCCCCTTTCTTCCCACCCCTCTTCCCGGCGCCGGACCGCCAGCGGCAAACTCCTGCCGCCGCCGGCTCCGTGTTTGCCTATACTTCGAGAACCTCCGCCAACAACATCACAAGGAAGCCCGCATGTCCACCTGGTACCCCGATAACGCGCAATCCATCGGCCGCACCCCGCTGGTGCGCCTGAACCGCATCCTCGACGGCGCCCAGGCGACCGTGCTGGCCAAGATCGAAGGCCGCAACCCGGCCTATTCGGTCAAATGCCGCATCGGTGCCGCCATGGTGCAGGACGCCGAAGCCCGCGGCCTGCTCGGCCCCGGCAAGGAAGTCGTCGAACCCACCAGCGGCAACACCGGCATCGCGCTCGCCTTCGTCTGCGCGGCGAAGGGCATCCCGCTGACCCTGACCATGCCCGAGACGATGAGCATCGAACGGCGCAAGCTGCTGGTCGCCTTCGGCGCCAAGCTGGTACTGACCGAAGGCGCCAAGGGCATGAACGGCGCGATCGCGAAGGCGCAGGAGATCGTCGCTTCCGACCCCGGACGCTACGTGCTGCTGCAGCAGTTCGAGAACCCGGCCAACCCGGCGATCCACGAAACCACCACCGGCCCCGAAATCTGGAACGACACCGACGGCGCGATCGACATCCTGGTATCGGGCGTCGGCACCGGCGGCACCATCACCGGCGTGTCGCGCTACATCAAGCGCACGCGCGACAAGGCGATCCGCTCGATCGCGGTGGAGCCGGCAGCCAGCCCGGTGCTGAGCCAGACCCTCGCCGGCGAGCCGCTCAAGCCCGGACCGCACAAGATCCAGGGGCTGGGCGCGGGCTTCGTGCCCAAGGTGCTCGATCTGTCGCTGGTCGACGGCGTCGAGCAGGTGAGCAACGAGGAAGCGGTGGAATACGCCCTGCGCCTGGCCCGCGAGGAAGGCATCCTGTCGGGCATCTCCTGCGGCGCCGCGGTCGCCGCCGCAGCACGGCTGGCCCGTCTGCCGGAAAACGCCGGCAAGATCATCGTCGTGATCCTGCCCGACTCGGGCGAGCGCTACCTCAGCTCGATCCTGTTCGAAGGCCTGTTCGACACCAGCGGGCTGGCGATCTGAGCTCGCGGCACGGGCCGGCGCATGCCGATCCTGGTCAAGCGCATCCATGACGCCGCCGCCCCCGGCGACGGCTGTCGGGTGCTGGTGGACCGGCTGTGGCCGCGCGGGCTGACGAAAGCGCGCGCGGCGGTCGACCTGTGGCTGCGCGAGCTCGCCCCATCGACCGCGCTGCGCCAGTGGTTCGGGCACGATCCGGCGCGCTGGGACGAATTCCGCCGTCGCTACGCCGCCGAGCTCGAAGGTGAAGGGCCGGCGCCAGCGCTGGCCCAACTGCACGAACTGCGCGCCCGCCACCCGGTCCTGACCCTGCTCTACGCCGCCCGCGACCCCGAGCACAACAACGCGGTCGCGCTGCGCGCCTGGCTCGAAGCCGCAGACGACGACACCGCCGCGGCGCCATGAGCGCCAGCAGCCACGAGCCCGCCCTTCTCCGCCTGCAGTGCGGACTGGCGCTGGTGGTGGGCGCCGCCCTGATCGCCTCGGGCATCGCCCCCCACGACCGTGCCACCTGGTTCCTCGAAGTCGCGCCGGTGCTGATCGCCGCGCCCATCCTGTATGCCACCCGCGAGCGCTTCCCGCTGACGCCGCTGCTCTACCTGCTGATCGCGCTTCACGCCCTGGTGCTGATCTACGGCGGCACCTACACCTACGCCCGCGTGCCGCTCGGCTTCTGGCTGCAGGACGCGCTGGCGCTGGCACGCAATCCCTACGACAAGATCGGCCACTTCATGCAGGGCCTGGTGCCGGCGATGGTGGCGCGCGAGATCCTGCTGCGCGGCGCCTTCGTCCGGCGCGGCGCGATGGCTGCATTCCTGTGCATCTGCGTCGCCCTCGCGGTGAGCGCCGTCTACGAGCTGATCGAATGGTGGGCGGCACTCGTCCTCGGCGGCGGCGCGGTCGACTTCCTCGGCACCCAGGGCGACCCCTGGGACACCCAGGCCGACATGTTCTGGGCCCTGATCGGCGCCGGCGCCGCGCTCGCGCTGCTCGCACGCCGCCACGACCGCCAGCTCGGCGAGCGCTACCGGCTACCGGCCGGCGGTGAGCGCGCTGACCGGCCGGACCCGCATTCCTGACACCCCCCCTGCACGGCAGGCGCCGTTTTCGGCACGTCCGTTCGTTGCTGCCCAGCGGCGGCCCTTCAGCGCAGACCGCAACGCAGCACGACGAGGACCGGAACGCCCAGCCCGGCCCAACTCAGCACGTCGCCGGCGCCGTCGGCGACAAGGCCGGCAATCAGGCCGACGGCGCTCAGCAGCGCAATGACCAGCGGCCATCCCCAGATGCGCATCATGCGCCTCCTCCTTGCGCAGCGCTGCGCTTGAGCCACAGGTACAGCCCGCTGCCGAGCACAACGATGGTGATCAGATCGAGCAGCGCCCACAGCAGCTTCAGCGGCAGGCCGCCGTAGTCGCCGAAGTGCAGCGGCTCGGAGAGCTGGAACACGGTCACGTACCACGGTCGGGCGCTGGCCTCGAGCACCGTGCCATCATCCGCGTCGACGAGCAGGGCGCGGGTCAGGCGCGAGGTCAGCGGGGTGTCGCCGCGCAGCATCACGGCGAAGTGCTCCGGTGTCGCGCGCAGCGTGCCGGGCCAGGCGATCATCGCCACCTCCATGCCCGGCGAGGCGGTGAGCACCCGCTCGGTGGCGCGCTGCAGGCTGCCGTCGGCGGCCGGGGCGTCCGCGGCATTCGGGGCGAGCAGCACGCGCGTGTCGCCCGCCTGCAGCGCCGCCACCTGCTCGGCCTGCCAGGCCTTGAAGATCAGGTCGGCCCAGGTGTTGACGACGCCGGTGAAGCCCACCACCAGCGCCCACACCAGCGTGACGATGCCGAGCAGGTTGTGCAGGTCCAGCCAGCGCGTGCGCGGTGCGCGCTCGCGGCGCACGGTGCCGAAGTCGAGCCGGCGCATGAGCGGCGCGTAGAGCACCGTGCCGGACACGATCGACAGCACCAGCAGCAGCCCCATGAAGCCGAGGAAGAGCTTGCCCGCCAGGCCGGCATACAGGTCGACATGCAGGCGGTACATCACGCTCATGAAGCCCTCGCCGAAGCGCGGCTCGCCGAGGAGCCCGGCGCTGCGGGCGTCCACCAGGACCAGGCGCGAAGCCGTCTCGTCGGTGTCCACCCGGGTGTCGAGCTTGACGTACCACAGGTCGGGGGCGTCCTCTTCGGCGAAGAAGTACAGCGGCACCCGCCCGGGATGGGCCTCGACCGCGGCCTGCGCGACACGGTCGAGGACGGCGCGCGGCGTGCCGGGCGGCATCGCCGGGGCCTCGATCTCGTCGCCGGCGAGATGGTCGATCTCGTGCGAGAAGATCAGCGGCAGGCCGGTCAGGCACAGCAGCAGCATGAACACGGTGCACACGAGGCTGGTCCACTTGTGGATCCAGCCCCAGCGGCGCAGGGCGAGTGCGCTCATCAGAAATCGATCGAGGCGCTGATGGTCACGGTGCGCGGTGCGCCCAGCACCAGGTAGTTGGCGTTCGGATAGCCGCCCACCGACGCCCAGTAGTCGCGGTCGGCGAGGTTGTCGATGCGCGCGCGCAGCGTGACGACCTCGCCGCCCACCTCGGTGATGTAGCGCGCGCCGACGTCCAGACGCGTCCAGGAGGGCACTTCCAGCGTATTGGCGGCGTTCGCGTACTGGCTGCTGGTGTGCACCGCGCGGCCGGTCAGGACCAGGCCGGGCATGCCGGGAACGTCCCATTCGGCGCCGACGTTGAGTTGGGCGCGCGGTACGCCGATGGCGCGCTTGCCGTCGGTGGCCCCGCCCTGGGTGTCGGTCTGGCGGGCGTCGAGGAAGGTCGCGCCGCCGAGCAGGCGCAGGCCGCGCGCCGCCTCGCCGAACACGGTCAGCTCCAGGCCGCGGTTGCGCTGCTGGCCGCCGTCGCCGAAGACGCCGTTGTCGACCACGCTGAACGGCCGGCGGGTGGTGAACAGCGACAGGCTGCCGCCGATGTGACCGCCGTCGTACTTCACGCCGACCTCGGTCTGCTTGGAGACATACGGGTCGAGCGCCGCGCCGGCGTTGAGCACCGGCTGGCCGCCAAAGGTGGCGGGCGCGACATCGCCCTTGACCAGGGCCTCGATGTAGTTGGCGTACAGCGAGGTGCGCGGACTGGCCTTGAACACGACGCCGGCGATCGGCGTGTTGGCGCGTTCGCGGTAGGCCGAGGCGCGCGCACCGGTGTTGTAGTCGTAGGTGCGCGCTTCGATGGTCTGGTTGCGCACACCCAGGGTGAGCAGCACGCGCTCGTCGGCGAAACCCAGGGTGTCGGCCACGGCGACGCTGGAGTTGCGGGTGCGTTCGGTGACGTGCGGCGAATCGAGGCTGCCACCGGTGAAGAAGTCGGCCGCGGGCATCGCGACATCGACCGGATCGTGGAGGTTGCCGGCGAAGCCGGCGAAGCTCGAGAAGGCGTAGGCGTTGCGTGCCTTCAGACGGAAGGCGCTGGCCGAGACCACCCACTGGTGGGATACCGCGCCGGTCTGCAGGGCGCCGCGGATGCCGGCCTCGCCGGTGGCGACGTCCTCGTCGCGGACGTTGTCGAAGCGGTAGGACGAGGTCACGCCGGCCGCGTCCGAGCGCGGGTTGGCGAGGCGGTTCTTCTCGGCGCCTTCGCGCACCCCGGCCGCCAGCCAGGCGGTCGTCGTTTCGCCGAGGTCGAGCTCGCCGCGGAAGGTGCCGAACGCCTGGCGCTCGCGCGAGAAGGTCCACGGCTGGGCGAAGTTGTCGTTGGCGTCGGGTGCGTCCGGGATGCCGCCCCTCGGTGTGACGCTCGGGCGCGGCGCGTCGATGTCGTGGTCCTGGTAGCCGACATCGGCGGACAGGCGAAAGTGCTCGCCGCGCTGGTCGAGGCCGACGGCGAACATGTCGAGGCGGCGCTTTTCGTCGTCCACGGCAGTCTCGCCGTCGCGCCGGGCGGCGTTCACGCGCACGCCGAACTGCCCGTCGGTGCCGAAGCGGCGCCCGAGGTCGGCCGCCACATGGGCGTGGCCGCCATGCTCGGCGCCGATCGTGAGCCGGGTCAGGGCTTCGTTGGGCGCACGCTTGGGCAGCAGGTTGATCGCCCCGCCGACGCCGCTGCCGCCGGGCGCAGCACCGTTCAGGAAGGTATTGGCGCCGCGGAACACCTCGACCCGCTCGAGGAACTCGGCGGCCACATACTGGCGCGGCAGCAGGCCGTACAGGCCGTTGTAGGCGACGTCGTCGGAAAACACCGGGAAGCCGCGGATCACGTACAGCTCCTGGAAGTTGCCGAAGCCGCGCGCCACCCGCACCGACGGGTCGTTCTGCACCACGTCCGAGACACTGCGCGCCTGCTGGTCCTGCATCAGCTCCGCTGTGTAGGCGGTGCTGGTGAACGGCGTGTCCATGATGTCCTGGTTGCCGAGGATACCGACCCGCCCGCCGCGCGCGACCTGGTGGCCGGCATAAGCGGGCGGCAGGCCGCCGGCCGAGGCGTCGGCGCTGGCACTGACGACGACTGCACCGAGCCGGGCCGGCACTTCGCCGGTCGCGCCCGCCTCGATCGTGTAGGTGCGCTCGTCCTGCGCGCGCAGGCGCAGGCCGCTACCGGCGAGCAGGCGCTCGAGCGCCTCGCGTGCGGTGAATTCGCCCTGCAGCGCGGGGGCGATTCGGCTTTCGGTGACACCGGAGGCGAAGAACACCTGGATGCCGGCACGGCGGGCGACCTCGTTGACGGCACGTTCGAGCGGCTCGGCTGGCTGGTCGAAGCGCATCGTCGCCGATTGGGCGTGAACGGCGCAGGCAAACAGGACGCCGGCGGCGAGGGCGGAAAGGCGGGCGCCGAAGGCGGCGCGGGCTTGGAGTCGGGGCACGTGGGTTCCTTGAACAAAGAGGGCTTCAGGAACCCTGTCGAAGCGGTGGGGTGCAAACCCTACCCGCCGGGCGAAAAAAATTGTGCCCGGCTCGCGGTTTCAGCGCCCGACCGGTGCGGCAGCGTGGATCGTGATCGCCCCGTCCGTGGCGTGGACCACGCGCACCGGCAGGATGCGCGGCAGCAGCTCGAGCAGCTGGTCGGTGTTGGCGGCATCGAACACGCCCGAGACCGCCAGCGTGCCCAACGCTTCGTCGGCCAGGCGCAGCGGCGCGCTGCGATAACGCGCGAGCTCGGCGAGCGCTTCGCGCAGCGGCGTGCGCTCGAACACCAGCCGGCCGGCCTGCCAGGCCGCGGCCGTGCGCGGATCGACGTGTTCGGCGGCAGGCGCCTGGCCGGTAACGGCGGTCAGACGCTGGCCGGGCGTGAGCGGCGTCGCCACGCTGGTGGCCGTGCCGGCGAGTACCCGGCCTTCGAGCACCGTGACGCTGGCCGAGCGTGCATCGCGGCGCACGTCGAACACCGTGCCCAGCACGCGCACGTTGAGCGCGCCGGCCGCGACCTCGAAGGGGCGCACGACGGACGGCGCGACGTCGAACGATGCGCGCCCTCGTTCGAGCGTGCTGCGGCGGCTGCGCAGATGCCAGGACACATCGAGCGCGGTGTCGGTATCCAGCGTGATGCGGCTGCCGTCGGCCAGCACGACCACGCGCCGCTCGCCGACCGTGCTGGCGTGGTGCTCGCTGCGATAGGCCGGATCAAGCCACAGCACGCCGCCGAGCAGCACCAGCACGATCGCCGCGGCGGTCGTCTTGGGGCTGGGCGTGCCGCGCCGATTGGCGGTGGGACGCGGTGGCGGCAACGGAAAGCGCGCCTTGAGCGCCTCGCGCTCCTCGGCCAGGGCCTGCTCGAATGCGCGCTCGGGCGTGCGCGAACGCTCAGGCGGCGGCATCGAGCGTGTCGGCGAAGGCCTCGTCGAGCGCCTGGCGGCAGCGCGCCATGCCGATGCGCAGGTGCTTCTCGACGGTCTTGAGCGAAATCCCCAGGTGCGCGGCCACCTCGGCCTGGCGAAATTCGTGGATCTTGTGCATCACGAAGACGTCGCGGCAGCTCGGCGGCAGGTTTTCGATCGCGCACACCAGCACACGCAGATACTCCCGGCTCGCGCACAGCAGGGCCGGATCGCGGCCGTAGGGGGTGTCGTCGGCCACCTCCGGCAGCTCCGCCGCCGACTCCACCCACGCGCGGCGGCCGCGGTCGACGCGGTAGCGATCGATCGCCCGCCGCGAGGCGACCTCGCGCAGGAAAGCGAGCGGCACGCGGATCTCTCCGCGCGGCGGCGTTTCGATCAGTTCGACACAGACGTCGTGCACCACATCGTGCGCCTCACTGCGATCGCCGCCACGCCGGCCGATGTGCTGGCGCACGTGGGCGACCAGTTCGTCGTAGTGGCGGGTAATGGCAGCCAGCAGCGTGCGGACTCCGGCCCCGGCCGCGGGGCATTGCGAAGAAGTGGCGGCGAGAGGCAAGGCGGTGGGTCCAGTGCAGGTCGGGGCGGTCGAATCTCCAACGAATGATAATTATTACTATTGCTATGTGCAAACGCGGGGCGATGCCCTCGCTGCCTCAGCCCATGCAATTCAGATTGCCGCACCCCCCTCGAGCAGCTTCACCAGCGCATGCAGCGTGCGGTTGACCGGCGTCGCCACCTCCAGCGCCGCGCCGCGGCGAACCACGTAGCCGTTGAGGTGGTCGATCTCGCTCGGCTTGCCGCGTGCGAGGTCCTGCGCGGTGGATGAAGTCTGCGTCGGCATCGTGTGCGCGATCGCCTCGACCGCCGCCCACATCTCGCCCGGCACGCACACGCCGTCGCCCTGTGCCACCGCCAGGCACTCGGCCACCGCGTCGCGCATTACGTCCTTGATGCCCTCGCCCTGCACCAGCCGCCCGTAGGGCAGCTGGGTGATCGCGGAGAGCGCGTTGTAGGCGCAGTTGAGGATCAGCTTCGCCCACAGCGCACCGGCGACGTTGTCCGAGACCTCGACCGGCACGCCGGCGCCGCCGAACAGCGCGACCAGCTCGGCGGCGCCGGCCAGCGGGCCGATCACCAGCTCGCCGCGGCCATGGTGGCGCATGTGGCCGGGCCCGGCCATCTCGGTCGCGACATACACCACCGCCGGCCCGACCTCACGGCCGAGCCGCGCCTGCAGCCGGGCGGCGTTGTCGACGCCGTTCTGCAGGCTCAGCACGATCGCCTCCGGCGCCAGATGCGGCGCGATCTGCGCCGCGGCCGCCTCGGTGTCGGTCGACTTCACGCACACCAGCACCAGGCGCGCGCCGCGCACCGCCTCGGCCGCGGTACTCGCGCCGACCGGCACGTGTCCGGTGAAGGCGGCCATCTCCATCAACAGACCGTCGCGCCGCAGCGCCTCGACATGCTGGGCGCGCCCGATCAGCACCACCTCGTGGCCGGCACGCGCCAGCATCCCACCATAGAAGCAGCCGACCGCGCCGGCGCCCATCACTGCAATCTTCATATCCTCCGCCTCCACCAATCCGTACATTCGATCCGTCTGCGCCCGAAGCATATCGGCACCACGCCTGCGGTGCACATCGGGATCCGACTGAGCTAGACTAAGCCTTAGTCCACTCCAGCCGGAGTCAAGCATGCAGGTCGTCAACATCCATGAAGCCAAGACCCATCTGTCGCGCTTGCTCGAATCGATCGAGCGTGGCGAGGAAGTCGTCATTGCGCGTGCCGGCCGCCCCGTTGCCACGCTGACCGCCTATCGTCCGGTGCGCCGCAGGCTTGCTTCACCGGGGAGCATGAAAGGCCGTGACTGGCGGATGGCCGACGATTTCGATGCGCCGGTCGATGAGCTGTTTTCCTGCCTGCAAGAACCGGAAGGCGAAACCGGCATCCCGGGAACCGCCCGGTGAGGCTGCTGCTCGACACGCATTTCGCCTTCTGGTGGCAGACCGGCGACCCACGCATCACCGAGGAAGTCCGCGGCGTGGTGGAATCTGCCGACGAAGTCTTCGTCAGCAGCGTGTCGCTGTGGGAACTGACGATCAAGGCGGGCCTGGGCAAGGTCCGCATCGATTTGTCCACTTTCGCCGCACAGGTCGAAGCAATGGGCTTCACTTGGCTGCCGATCCGGAACGCCCACATCCTCGAGCTTTCCACCTTGCCGGCCGGCGACGACCATCGCGATCCCTTCGATCGCTTGCTGGTTGCCCAGTCGATGAGTGAGCCACTCATTCTCCTCACGGTGGACGGCAGGCTCGGGCGTTACGGAAGCACGGTCCGAGTCATCTGAACAGAGGCCGTCACTCCGCGGTCCTGAAGCTCTTTCGCCACTCGACCGGGGTTACACCGAATGCGTGCTTGAAGTGCTGCCGCAAGGACGCGGCAGTGCCAAAGCCGACCTGTTCGGCAATCGTTTCGATGGGTTGGGTGCCGACCTCCAGCAACTCCTGCGTGCGTCGCAGGCGCTCGGTCAGCACCCACTCCCCCACCGACATCCCCGTCGCCCTCTGGAAGTAACGGGTGAAGCTGCGGCGACTCATGTTCGCCCGTGCCGCCAAGGTGTCGAGCGAGTGACTGACGCTCAGGTTCTGCCGCAGGAAGTCCAACTGTTCGTTGATGCGGATATCCTGGGTGCTGGCAGGCACGGGCTTTTCGATGAACTGTGCTTGACCGCCTTCGCGATAGGTCGGCACCACCATGCGTCGGGCGATCTTGTTGGCGATGACGCTGCCGTAATGTTGGCGAACCAGGTAAAGGCAGCAGTCCACACCGGCTGCGGTGCCGGCGGACGTGATCAGGCGGTCCTCGTCGACGTAGAGCGCGTTGGTGTCCAGCCGCACCTGCGGAAAGCGCAGAAGAAAGTCCTGCTCGAACTCCCAGTGAGTGGAGGCGCGGCGTCCGTCAAGGAGACCCGCGTACGCCAGGACGTAAGTGCCCAGGCACAGACCGACCACCTGCGCGCCTCGTGCATGCGCGGCCCTCAACGCTTCAGCCAGTTCAGGAGGGGGCGCCAGAGCGGGATCGTCCCAGCCCGGCACAATCACGATGTCGGCCGCGGCCAAACCCTCGACGCCGGCCGCGGGACTAAGACTTAGCCCATGGACGGACCGGATCGGGCCAGGCTCGGCGGCACAGATCTCCAGCCGGAACAGGGCCTGCCCTGGCAGAACATCGCCGAAAATGATGCACGGCACGGACAGATGAAATGGGCTGAAGCCGGGATAGGCCACGACGGCTACCGCAGGGATCGTCATGCGCTCGGTCCTTCGAAGGTAGGCGCCGGGTGCCCCGCGCGGGGCACCCGAAAATCGCCCCGCCCCGGCGGATGGTCAGAAGACGTAGGACGCCCCATCCTCAGGGACGCGAACGCGCTGCGGGTTGATCTGCTTTTCGGCAATGTAGTCGCGCAATTCCCTGCGCGTCAGCATGCCGTGGTTGACCGCCTCCATGTGACTGGCAATCAGGATTGCCCGGGGCGCAAATTGACTGGCACGGTATACGTCCTCCTTGCCCATGATGATCGAGCCGTCGAAACCGAGCACCCGGGCATCGCCCGCGTTGAGCACGATGACGTCCGGCCGGTAGCCACGAATGGCCTCTTCGACGTGATTGTTCCAGACCGTGTCGCCCGCAACATAGACGGTCTTGTGGCCCGGGCGCTGGAAAACGACGCCGGATACCGTGCCGAGTATCTCGCCGAGCGGGCTTTGCATCATCGCATCGCTTCCGTGCTGGCCCGATGTCCTGCTCAGGCGGGTGCCTTCGAAGACGGTGTTTTCGCTGAGCACATGCACGTCCTCGAAGCCGTCCTTGCGGACCGCCTGGGCGTCCGCCTCGTTCTGCGTGAAGATCGGGATGTCCTTGGGCAAGTTGCGCTTCGCGGCCTCGTCCCAGTGATCCGGATGCAGGTGAGTCAGGATCACCGCGTCGGCTCGCATCACTTCGCCGACCGGCATCGGCAACTCGACCAGGGGATTGCGCAGATGGCTGTTGTACGTTCCCTCAAAGCCGGGATAGGCCCCCTTCTTCGCCAGCATCGGGTCGATCAGGAAGGTCGTCCCCGCGTAGTCCACCTTGATCGTGGCGTTACGGATCTGCTGGAACTTGACCGCCGAAGTCGGGGTAGCGGCTGTCGTATCGGCGGCGTTCCGGGTGGGTGCGCCGGTGCACGCCGCCAGCGAGAGAACGCCGGCAACGGCAGCGAGGTTGCGGAAAAGGGTGAGAAGCTTCATGGCAGTCCTTTGACGCGGCCCCGCACAGAGCGCGAGGACGGGATTCATATGGCGGAAGCGGCGGGGCATCCGGCCCGGATACCGGGTCCGGCTTCGAGAGCAGATTCTCCCGGCAAGCGGAGCCGGGGAAAACCGGCCCGCAGGACAAATAACGACAGGATCGGGCCAGCTTTATTGACGGCACCGGGTTCCCGCGCAATTCTGGCGTCAACGCTCCCCCCGTCCCAGGACTTGCCCAACGTGAAAAAACGCTCCCCCTCCCCCGCCGCAACAAACTGTCCCTGCGCCAGCGGCCGCCCGCTGGCCGACTGCTGCGGCCGCTACCACGCCGGCGAGGCGGTGCCCGACGCCGCGGCGCTGATGCGGTCGCGCTATACCGCTTACGTGCTCGGCAACGAAGCGTATCTGCTCGCCACCTGGCACGCGACGACGCGGCCGGCCCGCCTGGAACTCGACGCCGGGGACACGCCGCGGTGGCTGGGCCTCGAGCTGCGGGGTCACGAGACGAGCGGCGCGGACGCGGCGACGGTCGAGTTCGTGGCGCGCTACAAGGTCGGCGGACGCGCGCACCGGCTGCACGAAACAAGCCGCTTCGTGTGCGACGGCGAGCGCTGGTATTACGTGGACGGCGTGCTCCACGAAGCGCCGCCGAGCGGCGCGCAGACGCGGAGGCGGTGAAGCCGATCGCGGGGTCGAGCAACGCAGGTTAGACCAGCGGGGCCCCCGCCGCGCGGTGGTTGAAAGCCCCCGTCAGCAAGAAATGCTGCGCCTGCTCGAGGCAGGCCCGCGACACCAGCATCTGGCTGTGGGTGACCTTGAGCACGATGTGGTCGCGCGCGCCCGGCCAGTGCGTCTCGCTGACCGCGACCATGCCGTCGTTCGGCCTCGGCAGGCCGGGCAGCAGGCGTCCGCTGCCGAGCGGGCGGTTGCCGGCGATCGTGCCGATGTCGACCGCGCCATCCACCTGCGGCAGGGGACGCGCCAGCCACTGCGCCAGCCCGCGCCCGACCAGCCCGCGCAACAGCGGCAGGCGCAGCAGCACCGCCGCGCTGTGCGAACCCTGGCAGGGCGCGCCGAGCAGCACCGCGCGCGCCACCTGCGGCGGGCGCCGGCGGGCGAGCATGTCGAGCACGACCAGGCCGCCCAGGCTGTGGCCGAGCAGGTACACCGGCCCGTCCCCCATCGCGGCGACGAACTCGGCCAGCGCGTCGGCCGCCCCGTCCAGCGTCCCGCGCACCGAGCGATAGGAAAACGCATGGGTGCGCCAGCCCCGCTGCTGCAGACGCCGGCGCTGCAACGCGAACACCCAGCCGTGCATCCACAGCCCATGCACCAGCACGATGTCGCCCGGCGTCGTCATCGGCCCTCCTCCGGTCCGGCGCGCGGCACTCGGTGGCCTGTCCTCAGTTGCCTTTCATCTGACGCGCCACCAGCGCCGGGTTGTCGCCGCTGTAGGCGGCCTTGATCACCGCCCAGGCTTCCTCCGCGGTTTCGGCGTAGTGGAACAGCTCGACGTCCTGGGCGCTGATCACGCCGTGCTCGATGAGGACCTCGAAGTCGATCAGGCGCTGCCAGAAATCGCGCCCGATGAGCACGATCGGACGGCGGCGGATCTTGCGCGTCTGGGTCAGGGTCAGCACCTCGAACAGCTCGTCGAGGGTGCCGAAGCCGCCGGGAAAGCTCACCAGCGCCACCGCGCGCATCAGGAAGTGCATCTTGCGGATGGCGAAGTAGTGGAACTGGAAGCACAGCTCGGGGGTGATGTAGGGGTTGGGCGCCTCCTCGAAGGGCAGGAAGATGCTCATTCCCATGCTCCGCCCGCCGGCCTCGAAGGCGCCGCGGTTGCCCGCTTCCATGATCCCCGGCCCGCCGCCGGTGGCGACGATCACCGGCTCGCCGAGGGCCTCGGACTCGCGCGTCACCAGCTCGCCGAAGCGGCGCGCCTCCTCGTACCAGCGCGCATTGCTCACCATCTGCCGGGCGCGGCGGATGGCCTCCTCGTCGCCGCTCGCGACCGCGTCCGCGAGCAGCGCGGCGGCGACCTCGGGAGCCTTGAAGCGGGCGCTGCCGAACACCACCACGCTCGACTCCACCCCCTGCTCCTGCTGGATCAGCTCGGCCTTCAGCAGTTCGAGCTGGAGGCGCACCGGACGCAGCTCCTCGCGCAGCAGGAACTCGGTGTCGGTAAACGCCATGCGAAAGGCGCTGCCCGGGCCGTCGTAGCGGCCGTGGGGCTGGACCGCGCGCGCCTCGTCTTCGGCGGAGGGGAAGTTGCGGGCGCGGAGGTGGGGTTTTTCACTCATCGACAAAGGCTCTCGGTTGATTGCGGGGCGTGCATCATCGCATCCTCGCCCCGTTTTGCTACAGCAGTGCCACCGACTTGATCTGCGCCCACAGCGTGCGCCCCGGGCGCACCATCAGCTGCTCGCTCGAGCGCCGGGTGATGCGCGCGAGCAGCGGCGTGCCGCCGGCGTCCATGCGGATGAGGACATGGGCGGGGGTGTCGGCGCCGACGACCTCCTGCACCGTGACCGGCAGCAGGTTGAGGATGCTGCTGCCGTCGACGCGGTGGTCGGCGAGGCTGACGTCGCGCGCATGCACCCGGAAGCGCATCCGCTGCCCCGGCGCCACCCCCTGGCGGGCGACGAACACCGCGCCGCCGGGGAAGTCGAGCCGGGTCAGGTGGTAGTGGTCGTCGTGCTCGGCGACGATGCCGTCGATGACCACCCCCGCATCCTCGGTGAACGCGGTGGGCAGGTCGAGGCGCGCCATCGTCGCGTGCAGTTCGCCGGAGGCCATCACCCGGCCCTCGCCCAGCATCACCACATGGTCGGCGAGGCGCACCACCTCTTCAGGGGAGTGGCTGACATACAGCACCGGGATGTCGAGCTCGTCGTGCAGGCGTTCGAGGTAGGGCAGGATCTCCTGCTTGCGCCGCGCGTCGAGCGCCGCCAGCGGCTCGTCCATCAGCAGGATGCGCGGGCTGGTGAGCAGCGCGCGCGCCATTCCCACGCGCTGGCGCTCGCCGCCCGACAGGTGGGCGGGCATGCGTTCGAGGAGGGCGTCGATGCCGAGCAGGGCGGTGGCCTGGGCGAACGACACCCGGCGCGCGGCGGGCGGGATCCGGCGCAGGCCGAACTCGAGGTTGCGCCGCACCGACAGGTGGGGGAACAGGCTCGCCTCCTGGAACACGTAACCCAGCGCGCGGCGGTGGGTGGGCACGAACACGCCGCGCGCGCTGTCCTGCCAGCATTCGCCATTGACCGTCAGCCGCCCCTGCGCCGCCGGCTCCAGCCCGGCGACGCAGCGCAGCAGGGTGGTCTTGCCCGAACCCGAGTGGCCGAACAGCGCGCTCACCCCGCGCCCCGGCAGCACCAGGTCGACGTCGAGGGTGAACCCCGGGTAGGCGACCCGGAAGCGCGCCTCGATGCAGGCGTCGCTGCCCATCTCAGCTCCACCCCGGGCGGAGGCGCCGGCTCGAATACAGCAGCAGCAGCACGATGAAGGAAAACGCCACCATGCCGCCCGCCAGCCAGTGCGCCTGGGCGTACTCGAGGGCCTCGACGTGGTCGTAGATCTGCACCGAGACCACCCGCGTGCGCTCCGGAATGTTGCCGCCGATCATCAGCACCACGCCGAACTCGCCGACGGTGTGGGCGAAACCGAGCACCGCGGCGGTGACGAAACCGGGGCGGGCGAGCGGCAGGACGACGCTGAAGAAGCTGTCCCACGGCCCCGCGCGCAAGGTGGCGGCGACTTCCAGCGGGCGCCGCCCGACCGCGGCGAAGGCCTGGCGCAGCGGCTGGACGACGAAGGGCAGCGAATAGATCACCGAGCCCACCACCAGCCCGGCGAAGGTGAACGGCAGCGTGCCCAGGCCGAGCGCGGTGGTGAAGCGTCCGATCGGCCCCTCCGGCCCCATCGCCACCAGCAGGTAGAAGCCGAGCACGGTCGGCGGCAGCACCAGCGGCAGCGCCACCACCGCGTCGATCGGCGCCTTCCAGCGCGAAGGGGTGGTCGCCAGCCACCACGCCAGCGGAGTGCACAGCACCAGCAGGATCGCGGTGGACAGCGCGGCCAGCTCCAGCGTCAGGCGGATCGCGGCGAGGTCGGTGGCGTCGAGCATCGGCTCAGAAGCGGTAGCCGTAGCCGCCGATCAGCGCGCGCGCGGCGTCGCCGCGCAGATAGTCGAGGAGCGCGGCGGCGGCGGGGTTGTCCGCGCCGCGCTCGAGCAGCACCGCATCCTGGCGGATCGGGAGGTACAACTCGTCCGGCACCGGCCAGGCCGAGCCGCCGGCCAGCTTGCCGTCGGCCATCACCTGGGAGAGGGCGACGAAGCCGAGCTCGGCATTGCCCGAGGCGACGAACTGGTAGGTCTGGCCGATGTTCTCGCCGGTCACCAGGCGGGCGGCGAGCGCATCCCCGAGGCCGAGCGCCGCCAGCACCTGGGCGGCAGCCGCGCCATAGGGCGCGGTGCGCGGGTTGGCCACGGCAAGATGAGCGAAACCGCCGCGGCGCAGGATCGCCCCCTCGGCATCGACGTACTCCGCGCGCGGCGACCACAGCACCAGGCGGCCGATCGCATAGGTGAAGCGCGTCCCTGCCACCGCCCGCCCTTCCGCCTCGAGGCGCGCAGGAGTGGTCTCATCGGCCGCGAGCAGGACCTCGAACGGCGCGCCGTTGCGGATCTGGGCGTAGAACTTGCCCGTGGCGCCAGAGGCCAGGCGCGCGCGGTGGCCGGTGTCGCGCTCGAAGGCGGCGGCGATGCGCTGCATCGGCGCAAGGAAGTTGGAGGCCACCGCGACCTGCACTTCGGCCGCGTGCACCGGCACGGACAAGGGCAGGCAAATTGCGGCGAGGACGGCGGCGAGGAGGCGCAGGAGCATGGATTTCCTTCAGGAGCAGGCGGGGCGGGCCGGCAAGGGCAGCCCCGCTTTTACTTCACTCCCCACCACCGTGTAAAGCCGTCCGCACCCGCCATTCGTACTTACACCCGCACCCGCACCGCAGGCGGGCGCGGGCGCGGGCGCGGGCGCCGCCGCTCAGCCCACCGTATATCCGCCGTCGACGACGATCTCCTGGCCGTAGATGTTGCGCGCGTCGTCGGAGGCGAGAAACACCGAAGTCGCGGCGATGTCTTCCGGGCGGCCGAAGGCGCCCGGCAGCAGGCGCGCGGTGAGCTTGTGCGCGACGCTGTCGAGCACGTCCGCAGGCAGCCCGACCGTGCCCCACAGCGGCGTGCCGATCGGCCCCGGGGCGATCGCATTGACCCGGATGCCCTGCGGCGCGAGCTCGGCCGCGAGCGTCTGGGTGATCGATTTCAGCGCCGCCTTGCTGGCGCTGTAGATCGCCAGCCCGGGAAAGCCGACCTGGGTCAGGAAGGTGCTGATGAACTGCACCGAGCCGCCCTTGCGCAGATGCGGCAGCAGGCGGCGGACGGTCTCAACCGCGCCGAACAGGTTCACCGAGAACTGGGTGTCGAAGGCTTCGGGCGTGCTGTCCTCGAAGGATACGACCCGGGCGATGCCGGCATTCGGCACTACGATGTCGACGCCGCCGAACGCCTTCACCGCCTCGTCGGCGAGGCGCTGCAGGTCGGCGGGGCGGGTGACGTCGCCGGTGACGGCGAGCACCGCCCCCGGATGGGCGGCGGCGAGCGCCTCGAGCGCCGCCCGGTTGCGGGCGAAGGCCACCACCTTCGCCCCCGCGGCGACGTAGTGGTCGACGATCGCGCGCCCGATCCCGCTGCTTGCGCCGGTGATCACGGCAGTTTTTCCTTCCAGCCTGTGGTCCATGATGTGCTCCTTCAAAATGGGAAAATCGACCTCCGCCGAGGCAAGCTTTCGACCTGCACCCGCCCCGTATCGTGCCCTACGCCGGGCGCGGTTACAGCGTCTCTTCGGCAAGCACGACCGGCTCTGCCACCGACGCCGCGGCCGGATGGCCGAAGTGCAGCAGCAGCCCGGTGAGCACGACACCGCCGATCAGGTTGCCGACCGTGACCGGAAGCTGGTTCCACCACAGCCACTGGCCGACACCGATGTCGGCGCCGAGGGCGATCGCGGTCGGCACGACGAACATATTGACCACCGAATGCTCGAGCCCGAGCCCGAAAAACATCGAGATCGGCAGCCAGACCGCGGTGACCTTGCCGATCGACGAAGTCGAACCGAGGCCGAGCACGGTGCCCAGCGCCACCATCCAGTTGCACAGCACGCCGCTGACGAGCGCGGTGAACCAGCCGCTGGCGCCGGCGTGCTGGTAGGCCAGCGTCTTCGCTTCGGCGACCGCGACGATTCTCGCCCCGAGCGCGCCGGCGCTCTCGGTGAAGCCCTTGGTCAGGGCGAAGGTGAGCAGGCCGCCGACGAAGACGCTGCCGAGGAAGTTGGCCAGATAGACCCAGCTCCAGTTGCGCACCACCGCGCCGCGCCGGTTGCTGCCGCGCGCCAGGCCGAACGGCAGGACGGCGAAGTTGCCGGTGGCCAGTTCGAGCCCGAGGAGCACGATGATCGCCGAGCCGGCGGGAAACACCGCCGCCGACACCAGGGTGGCGACCCCTGCCGGCAGGCCCTCGGACACGGTAAAGGCGAAGGCCGTGGCGTAGGCGAACAGGGCACCGGAAAGAAAGCCTTTGAGCAGCATCCCGGCGATGCTCAGCGCGGCCTTGTTGCGGCTGGTCGCTGCGATCTCGTCCATCAGCCGGGAGGAAGAAAAATGGTCCATCGCGATTTCTCCGCGAACATCGTTTCAGTTTCGGGCGGCCGGGTGGCGCATACCGCCATTACCGGCCCGGCACCGGGCATCGCTTACATCATTCCATGATGCAAATTCCGTACCAATTTTGCAACTCACTGTTTTTGCTGAAAAACAAATTCATGCGGAGGGAACGCAACCGCCCGCCCCGGCGTTAACGTCCGCCATGAACGTTCAGCTTGCGTCCGCAATGAACGCCCGTTACACTGCGCCCACCGTCCCCGAAGGAAAAGCCCGATGTCCGATTTCCTGATGAGCAGCAGTTTTTTGAACACCCTGGAAGAAGGCGTGCTGCTGCTCGACGCCCAGCTCGGCATCCTCGCCAACAACGAGGCGGCGAGCACGATGCTCCAGCGCGAAGGCAGCGAGCTCGTCGGCCGCCCCTGTCCGTCGCTGTTCCCCGCGATGCCCTGCGCCCACCACTGCAGAACGAGCGGCCTGTGCACGCTCACCCCGGACGACGGCGAGGAACGCAAGATCCAGGACGTGCTGATCAAAAACGCCGACGGCCGCGAACGCGCCCTGCGGGTGTGGGCGATGCGGGTGCCGCACAACGCCGCCGGCGTGCATTGCACGATCATCCTGCGCGACTGCTCGCGCGAGCGCGAACTCGAAGCCGAAGTGCGCGAGCACTGGCAGCTCGGCGGCCTGACCGGGCGCAGCGTGCAGATGCAGGACCTCTACCAGAAGATCCTGCGCGCCGCGGCAAGCGATGCGAGCGTGCTGATCAGCGGCGAAAGCGGCGTCGGCAAGGAACTCGCCGCGCGCGCGCTGCACGACAATTCGCCGCGCGCGGGCGGCCCCTACGTCGCCGTCCACTGCGCCGCCCTGCCCGAGACGCTGCAGGAAACCGAGCTCTTCGGCCATTCGCGCGGCGCCTTCTCCGGCGCCCTGACGGCCCGCACCGGGCGCTTCGAGGCGGCCCACGGCGGCACCCTGTTCCTCGACGAAATCGGCGAGATCTCGCCCGCCACCCAGGTCAAGCTGCTGCGCGTGCTGCAGGAGCGCGAAATCGTGCGCGTGGGCGAAAACGAAGCGCGCAAGGTCGATGTGCGGATCATCGCCGCCACCCACCGCGACCTCAAGGCGATGATCGCCCAAGGCCTGTTCCGCGAGGATCTCTACTACCGCCTGTGCGTGCTGCCGCTGCACATTCCGGCGCTGCGCGAGCGGCGCGAGGACATCCCCCTGCTCGTCGGCAACATGCTGGCGACCCTGGCCGCCCGTTACGCCCGCCCCCCGCTGCGCCTGTCCCCGGAGGCGATGCGCCGGCTGGAGGCGTTCGACTGGCCCGGCAACGCCCGCCAGCTGTTCAACTGCCTCGAGTACGCGGTGGTGCAGTCCGATGGCGCCCTGATCCCGCCCGAAAGCCTGCCGCCGGAACTGGCCGAGCTCTCTGCCGCCGCCGCCCCCGCGGCGGACAACGCACCGATCCACGCCCCGCCCGCCAAACCCCTGACCCGCTATTACGCACCGCCACCGTCCGCGGACGAGGAGCGCGCCGCGATCCGCGACGCCCTCCGCGCCGCTGGCGGCAACAAGGCCGAAGCCGCACGCCGCCTCGGCATTTCGCGCACCACCCTGTGGAAGCGGCTGGCCCGCTACCCCGAACTCGATTCCGCGCGCTGAGCTGCTCGTTGCGGGTCGTTCCGGGTCGGTTGTTCCAGGCCGGCCGCAGCGCGCCGGAGCGGATCGCTCAGGCCGGCTGCCCGTCGGCGCAGCGCCCGGGAGCGGCGCACGGCGGACGCCGGCCGGCGAACAGCCCGCCGAGCCAGAGGGCGAACAGCAGCACCGCGAGCTCGATCATCCACCAGCCGACGCGCGCCTGCTCATCGACCAGGTAGGTGTTGCACACCCGCAGCGGGGCGGCGAGGTACAGCCAGCCGGTGAACCCGAGCATGCTGATCAGGTTGGTCCAGATGAAGCCCCGGCCGATCAGGCCGAGCCTCTCCCAGGCGAGCGCCAGGGGCAGGCCGACGAGCAGCGGCAGGCTCGAGAACTTGGCGAGCGCGGCGAGCGGATCGAGCACCGCCGCATCGAGCGCCCGCGGCAGCATCCAGTAAGTGGAAGCGAATGCGGCCGCGAGGAGGCAGGCGAGTGGCCCGCCCAGCGCCGCCCGCAACGCGGCCCGGCGCGGCGCCGGCAGCAGCAGGCCGGCGCCCGCCCCAAGTGCGGCCAGCAGCGGGATCTGGACCAGCATGTGGCCGACCATCGACGCTTCCAGCCAGGTGCGCGCCGGCGGCAGGGCGAGCGCCAGATAGATGGCGGCGAGCGCGAGCGCCGCCGGCTTGCGGGGAATGCGCCGCGGACTCACAGCCGGGCTCCGAGCGCGGCGACGAACGGCGCGACTGCGTCGAGGTCGCGGATCTCTTCGAGCCGGCCGTCGCGGCCGACGAGGTGGAGCGCGGCGTTGTGCTCGAAGCCGCCGAACGCATCGGGGATGACGACCACGCCGAACGCGGCGAGCAGCGCGCGCAGGCCGTCGGCGTCGGCCGGGCGCGCGATCCGCCAGTCCCCCCCGTCCGCGCCGAAGCGGCGGCCATAGTCGCGCAGGCGGGCGGGCTCGTCGTGCCCCGGGTCGAAGCTGATGCTCAGCAGCGCGAACTCGCGCCCGAGGGCGGCGGCCGGGACCTGCTCGCGGATCTGCCTGAACACCGTGCCCAGGCTGTAGCAGATCGTCTCGCAGCGGGTGTAGATGAACTCCACCGCGAGCAGCCGCCCGCGGTAGTCCTGCAGGGTGAACCGCCGGCCGTCCTGGTCTTCGAGGGCGACGGCCGGCAGCGGGCGCGGATTTTCCAGCACGCTCAGGCGGCGCGCCGCCTCGCTGGTGAAGGCAGTGAAGCCGTCGCTGCCCCACCACAGGGTGGTGGTCCCGAGTACGGCGACCGCCACCGCGGCAGCGAAATTCCGCGCCCCGGACTTCATGCCGCAACCACTCCGGCCGGCACGCTCGCCCGCATGTGGCTGCTGCCGGCATGGCCCAGGCGGGTCAGGAAGCGCAGCACGAAGACCAGCGCCGCAGCAACGATCAGCGCCGCAAACAACGAACCGACACGGTCGTACGGCACCCATTCGGGCAGATGCTCGGCGTAGCGGCGGGCGACGCTTTCCTTGCCCGAATAGAGGAAGGTCAGCGTGAACCCGAGCGAACCGACCAGGTAGGCCCAGTAGGCGAGGCGATCGAGGGCCGATTCGGCCGCCCCCACCCCATCCTTCGCCGGCTTGGTCAGGTAGTACATGAAGCCGAACAGCATCGACACCATGCCGAGCAGCAGGTAGGTGTGGAAATGCCCCGGCACCCACAGGGTGTTGTGCATCACGTAATTGACCCGGATCGTGCCGTCGATGAAGGCCGGCATCGCCCCCGCCGCCCACCCCAGCATCGACAGGAACAGCAGCCGCGTGCCCATGTCCCAGCGGATCCCCGAGCGGTACACGATCATCAGCGCGCCGTAGCCGGTCACCACCAGGATCGGCACCGTGTTCAGGTAGCCGATGATGTGGCCCATCACCAGCATCCACTTCGGGAAGGCGAAATCCATCAGCAGGTGGTGCGGGAAGATGAACATCACCATCAGCGTCGACGCCGTCCACGAGGCGAGGAAGACCTTGTTCGCCTTCCACGGCCGGCGCGTGTAGCGCGGCAGGATCTCGTACACCGCGATCACCGCCATGTAGATGGTGGCGTTGATGAAGACGTGGCCGAAGAAGTAGATCATGCCCTTCGCCAGCAGCGGATTGATGGCGAACTCGGGCGCGTACAGATTGACCAGCATCATCGCCAGGATGCTGGCGCCGACGACCAGGCCGACGACATTGACGATGGTCACCATCGCGCTCGCGACCACGGTCGGCGGCGGGGCGTTGCCGTCGTCGCGGCCGAACAGCTGGGGCCAGCCCAGGGCGCGGGCGAAGCTGCCGTAGCGGGCGATCAGCGCGCGCGCGATGTCGAGGTGGAAGAGCAGGAAGCCGGTGCCGATGACCAGCATCCCGGCGAGGAACAGCGCCGCCGCCCCGGTGCTCCACAAGCCCATCGAATGGCTCGGCAGCGGATACAGGAAGGTCCACGCGGCGTGGAAGTTGCCCAGGAAGACGCTGCCCAGGACCATCGCCACCCCGATCAGGAACAGCACCAGGTTGACCAGCAGCAGGCGCGCCGAGAGCGCGACGTAGTGGCCGAGGAAATGCCACATCACCGCCGCACCGCCGATGCCGGCAATCCCGACCATGCCGGCGCCATGGACGGTCATGAGCTGGTAGAACCAGTTCGGGCCGAGCTCGATCAGCTCCCCCTGCTCCATCCGCATCAACAGGCCGAACACCATCAGCAGCAGCAGGACCGCCGCCGCGGTGACCAGGTAGGCGAGCACGCCGGCCTTCGCGCCGTGGTCCGGCGCGGGATGATAGTTGTAGGCTGCCATCGCTCAGCTCCTTTCTTCGACGGTGAATTCGGCGAACATGTTGTGGTGGCCGAGGCCGCAGTACTCGAGGCACAGCACGCGGTAGGTGCCGGGCCGGGTAAAGGTGTGGCGCAAGGTGTTGGTGAGCCCGGGCATCGCCTGCACCTGGGCGACGATCTTCAGCTCTTCGTCGTAGATCGCGAAACCGTGGTTGATGTCGGCGCTGCGGACGCGGAACTCCACCGGGCGGCCGGCCTCGATGCGCTCCTCGCTCAGTTCCCAGCGCCACATGTAGGCGGTGGCGTCGACCACCTGGGCCTCGCCGCCGGCCTGCGCGGAGCGGACCGCGTCATACGGCAGGTCGCTCAGGGTGAGCACCATCGGCACCCCGAACACCGCCACCAGCCCCCAGAACAAGCGCGCCCGCAAACGGTAGGCGCGCTGTTGCAGCGGGGCGTAATTCTCTTCGCGCGCGCCGGAATTCAGCAGCGCGAACCCCCAGCCGAGGCCGACCACGGCCATCAGCGCCAGCGAGATGATCCAGACAATGTCTTGCAGCATGTTTTCTCCCCTTTCCTCGATTTCAGGCGTGGTCCCGCCACGCGCCCCGCTCGCCGCCCCGGTGGCGCCCGCCCGCCGGGCGGCGAGCGGAGTGCACCGATCCGGGCCGGCCTGGCGGGATCACGGGCCGGGTGGCGCATGGCGCCATCACCGGCCTGGCCCGGCACTCAGTGCCCGGGCGCATACATCGCCTCGAACACCTTCGCCGAGTCCGGCGTCGGGACGTATTCGTAGGCCTGGTAGCGGCCCTTGACGAGCACTGCCTGGCCCGGCTCGACGAAGTACTCGGCGATATCGTTGCCGTCGGGATTGCCTTCGGAAACCACGCCGTGGCCGGTGCGGACAAGCACTTTCAGGGTGGTCTGCCCCTGGTTGGTCAGTTCCACCAGGCGCTCGGCGCCGAGCGTGACGATCGCCTCGGAAGTCGCGATCTTGGCCTGGGCCGGCGCAACGGCGGCGAGGGCGAGGACGAGTGCGGGGATGGTCAGGAATTGCTTTTTCATTGTGAGCCTCTCTAAGTTTGTCGATAACCAGCACACCATGCGCTGCTTACATCATCCTTTGAGGCAAATTCCGTACCACTTTTGCAACTTGCTGTTTTTATTGGAAAACAAATTCTCAATGGAGAAATGCGGCCGTTAACTACGGCCTTGACGTCCATTATGGACGTTCAAATTTCGTCCACAATGAACGCTCGTTACGCTACGCCTACCGTCCCGGAAGAACGCTGTCCGATTGCCAGCGCACCCGCCCCTGGCCGGCCTCGTTCAGGCGCGCGACCAGCGCCGCTGCCGCATCCTCGGCCAGGCTGAAGCACAGCTCGACTTCGGCCCCGTGCGCCACCTCCAGCCCCTGCGCGCCGGCGGCGTCGAGCTCACGCCGCAGCAGGCCTTCGAGCGCATAGGGGATGGCGCAGCGCAGTGTCGCCAGGCGCACGATCGGCACCTTGGTCGCGCCGAGCAGGGCCTGCGCCACCGCGTCGGTATACGCGCGCACGAGGCCGCCCGCCCCCAGCTTGACTCCGCCGAAGTAGCGCACCACGGTGGCGAGCACGCCTTCGAGGTCCTGGTGGCGGAGCACGTCGAGCATCGGCCGCCCGGCGGTGCCGCTCGGCTCGCCGTCATCGACCGCCGCCGACTGGCCGCCGGCGAGCAGCGCCCAGCACACGTGGCGCGCGCCCGGATGCTGCGCCCACAGCGCGGCCACCACCTTCTGCGCCCCGGCGCGGTCGGCCATCGGCTGCACGCAGCCGATGAAGCGGCTTTTCTTGATGATCAGTTCGCTATGGACGGGGGCGGCGAGGGTGAGCGGCATGGGGCGGGATTCTAGCCCGCATTTCTCGCACCCTCACGACTCGCCCCCGTGATGCGGCTTTTTGTGTCCAGCCCATCCGTTACCGCGTGGAGGCGGATCCTGGAACGGCTCTCAAAGGGCTGGCGGGATAGGTTCGATGATCCGATCGCAGGGAACGTCACGTCATCTCATCGCCACGTATGTTCCAGGCGCATCATCAAGCGCAACGTAAGCATTTGGGATGCCGTCCGTAACGGGGGGGGCAACGCGCCCGGATGAGCGTCGTGCCAGCCATTCCTGCCAGGCTGGCCACCAGGATCCCTCACGCAGCTGGGTCTTGGCGCGCCACCGCTGTGGATCGACATAACGTGCCCCCGCAGCGCGAGTGGCGATCTGGAAACTGCGGCGCGGGTGGCCCGGCTCGCTCACCACGCCGGCGTTGTGTCCGCCGCGGGTGAGCACGAAAGTCAGCTCCGTATCGTTGAGCAGGTGCATCTTATACACCGATTGCCAGGGGGCTACGTGGTCACGCACCGTGCCGACGATCAACATCGGAACGTCGATGTCGGCAAGCACCACCGGCCTTCCGCCAACGTGGTAGCGCCCCTCGGCCAGGTCATTGCCCAGATACAAGCGCCGGAGATACTCACCGTGCATGCGATACGGCATGCGGGTAGCATCCGCGTTCCATGCCATCAGATCATTAAATGTCTGCCGCTCGCCGAGCAGATACTCGCGCACCCGCCGTGACCAGATCAGATCACGTGAGTTGAGCATTTGGAACGCGCCGGCCATCTGGTTGCCGTCAAGATAACCCTTATCCCACATTCCAGCTTCGAGCCATGCGAGCTGGCTCTCGTCGATAAAAAGCGCGATTTCACCCGATTCTCGAAAATCCACCTCTGCTGCCAGCAGTGTCAGGCTTTGCAGCCGCTCGTCGCCATCCCGCGCCATCGCTGCGGCGGCGATCGACAGCAGGGTTCCACCCAAGCAATAACCGACCGCTTGCACCTTACGCCCGGGAACGATCGCCGTTACCGCGTCCAGTGCGTCCATGATCCCCAGTGACCGGTAGTCGTCCAGGCCGAGATCCCGATCGGCCGCCGTCGGGTTCTTCCAGGAAACGATGAAGACGGTGTGCCCCTGTTCGACCAAGTACTTCACCATCGAGTTGTGTGGCGACAAGTCAAGGATGTAGTACTTCATGATCCAGGAGGGCACGATAAGGATCGGCTCTGCATGCACCTCGGGCGTCGTGGGGGTGTACTGGATCAATTCGATCAGGCGATTGCGGAACATCACCGTGCCGGGGGTAACCGCTACGTCCTTGCCGACCACGAACCCTTCAGCCCCGGCCGGGGCATCGTCAAGGGCTAGACGCCGCGCATCATCGAAGAAGTTCATGGCACCGCGCCATAAGTTGGCGCCACCGCTCGCCGCAACGGCGTGCAGCACCTCGGGATTGCTCCACATGAAATTGGCCGGCGACCACATGTCCAGCCACTGCCGCCCGGCGAATGTGACCATGTTCTCATGATGAAGAGATACGCCGCGCACGCCGCTTGTAGCGTTATGCCACCATTGCTGCTGTAGCAGAAAGCCCTGATGAATCACGTTGAAGGGCCAGTGTTGCCAAGCGGGGTCGGCAAAACGCCGGTCCTGCTCAAGCGGCTCAATACACGTTGGACAGGTACGCGCACTTGCTGCGCGCAAGGCATAGCGTGTGAAGCGCTGCTGCTTCTGCAGCGCTTTTTCCAGCAAGCTGCGCTGCTTACCCGGCGACAGAAGCAGATGCAACGCCCAGTCGTACCAAGCAAGCAAGGCCGCGGCCGGCGACAGCCCGCCGGTACCGCGTGCCCGCAACGCGTTCGCGAGCACATCCAAGGCATCGGGAGGGCTACTTTCAGGCGGCACCGGCGCAAATTCGTCGATTGTGGTGGCAACAGGTTTCATCTCTACATCGCCCATTGAGAAAGTGAGTTATTACTAGCCTATCGCATGCAGAAAAATGCGCAACCCTCACTGGTAAAGAGGCTATGTCCTCGCAGCGACGTTTCGGTGCTTGGTTCCTGGCTGACGATGGAAATATCCCTGACGCACAAGCCAGGGCGCCTCAGGCCACCGGCCTCCCGTTAAAGCCGACCAACGATTTCTTGCCGCCAAGGTCAGGCGACGTTCTGTAGCGATCGATCAGATGTCCCTCTTCCACATGGATCATTTTGCGTGCTACGATAGTAACAAATCACTTACTTTATGGAGATCCAGACAGTGACTGAACGGCCCCAATATCTGCCCGCCGAAGAGCGGCGAGCCGCCACGGTACAGGCCGTTGTTGACTTGGCTGCAGAACAGAATCCTGCGGAAATCACGACCACGGCGATTGCCGATCGGATGGGCTTGACGCAGGGTGCGCTGTTTCGTCATTTCCCGACCAAGGACGCAATCCTCGAAGCAACTATGTCTTGGGTCGGCGAGCGCCTGCTGGCCCGCATCGACAAGGCGGCCGATAGCGCTGCGTCCCCTGTGGCAGCGCTCGAAGCCATGTTCATGGCACATATCGATTTCGTCGCCAAACATCCTGGCGTGCCACGCATGATGTTCGGGGAGTTGCAGCGCTCCGGTGAGACCCTCGCCAGGCGGATGGTGCAAACCTTGATTCGTCAGTATGAGCAGCGGCTGCACCGTCTGATGGAAGCCGGCAAGACGCAGGGGGAGTTGGATGCCGATCTGAACGTGGATGCCGCTGCCGTGTTGTTCATCGGCACCATCCAGGGTCTGGTAATGCAATCGCTCCTGGCGGGCACGGTTCGTCAGATCCGCCGTGACGCACCAGCGGTGTTTGCCATTTATCGCCGTGGGATTGGAGCAGATCGATGAGAACTGCCTGCATCCATGCGTTCGGCGTGGCAACGTCGAACCAGAGCACCACCACACCCATATCGACTCGCCGCATGGGAGGCGTGCAATGAGCAGAATCACTTCATCTCGCGGTGTGAAACTGTTGATCATCATCGTGGCGATTTTTGGTCTGGGCGTCGGCGTCGCGTTCTTGTGGGTGCAGCGCACCAAGACCAACACAGACCTGTTGCTCCTCTACGGGAATGTTGACATCCGCGAGGTACAACTGGCGTTCCGCCAGCCTGGACGTGTGGCTGAGATGTCCTTCGACGAAGGCGACGCCGTAAAGGCTGGCGCCCGTATGGCGGTGCTGGATGCCCAGCCTTATCGGGAAGCGCTGGCTGCCGCGGAAGCCTCGGTGCAGATGGCGCAGGCGGAACTCGCCAAGCTGCGACACGGCTTGCGACCGCAGGAGGTCACACAGGCGCGTGAGGCGCTCAAGCAGGCCCAGGCCATCGCTGCCGACGCCGAGCGAAACTATCAGCGCCAGAGCAGCCTGCTTGCGTCAGGCGCTACCAGCCAACGCACGGTCGACGCCGCCCGCGCGATACGAGACCAATCGGTCGCGGGCGTCGGGGCAGCCAAGGCAGCCTTGTCACAGGCATCCGAAGGCTTTCGCAAGGAAGACATTGCTGCTGCAGAGGCTCGTCTTGCGGCCGCACAAGCGGCGAAGGCGCAAGCCGTCACCGCCCTCACGGATGCCGAATTACTGGCACCCAGCGATGGAACGGTGATCGCACGGGTGCGCGAGCCTGGCAGCATGGTTGCGAGCCAAAGCACCGTGTATAGCCTGAGCCTCGACAAACCGGTCTACGTGCGTGCCTATGTGGGGGAGCCGGACTTGGGGCGCATCGCGCCCGGCACTACGGTACGCGTAAAGAGCGATACCTCCGACACGGTGTACCGGGGTCAGATCGGCTTCATTTCGCCTAGGGCCGAATTTACGCCCAAGACGGTGGAAACCACGGATCTGCGCACGGATCTGGTGTATCGCCTGCGCATCGTCATCGACGAAACCGACCGCGATGCCGCGCTGCGCCAGGGTATGCCGGTAACGATCGAGATCGACGCAACAACACGCATGACGTCAGATATCGGCTCAGCGGGGAGGGAGAGTTGAGATGCAGGCGAGCCCTGTCGTCGTGCCTGAGGGTTCGAGCGAAGGCTCCGCCGTCGTCATCGACGGTGTGGACAAACATTTCGGCCACGTACAAGCCTTGCGTTCATTGAGCGCGCGCATCCACTACGGACGCCTCACCGGTTTGGTCGGCCCGGACGGCGCGGGCAAGACTACCCTGATGCGGATCATGACGGGCCTACTGGTCCCCAACGCCGGCCGGATCACCGTGGCCGGCTACGACGTAGTGGACGACAACGACGCCATCCACGTCGCCACAGGCTATATGCCGCAGCGCTTTGGCCTGTACGAAGACCTGTCGGTGATGGAGAACATGCGCCTGTACGCTCAATTACGCGGTATGGACGCCGACAGCAACACTGATCTGTTTGCCGAGCTGCTCGAATTCACGCGGCTTGGTCCCTTCACCAAGCGCCTGGCCGGAAAGCTATCCGGCGGTATGAAACAGAAGCTGGGCTTGGCCTGTGCGCTGATGGCGCGACCAAAGGTTCTGCTCTTGGACGAGCCCGGAGTGGGGGTCGATCCGGTGAGCAGGCAGGATCTGTGGCGCATGGTGCAGGCGCTCACCGACGAGGGCATGGCCGTGGTCTGGTCCACAGCCTATCTCGACGAGGCCGAGCGCTGCGAAAGCGTGATATTGCTGAACCAGGGGCAACTCCTGTTCGATGGCCCGCCTCAGGACCTGACCGCGCAACTTGAAGGCCGCAGTTTTCGCCTGGAAGACGTCGGTGTCGAGCGCCGGGCGGTCCTTACCGAAGCGCTGGATCTCGACAGCGTGAGCGATGGCGTGATCCAGGGGGCGGGTGTGCGCGTAGTGCTGCGGGAAGGCGCACAGCCTGATCAGATCCAGGTGTTAGCGGATCGGACACAGGTACATTTGGCGCGAGTGCCCGCTCGCTTCGAGGATGCCTTCATCGATCTGCTCGGCGGGGGTCCCGGCGGCACTTCGGCCCTGGCCGAACGCCTGCCGTCAGTTGAACTCGACTCGGATATTGCAGTTTCATGCAGAAACCTGACCAAGCGCTTCGGCGATTTCACCGCTACCGATAACGTCACTTTTGATGTTCAGAAAGGCGAGATCTTCGGTCTGCTTGGGCCCAACGGCGCCGGGAAGTCGACGACCTTCAAGATGCTGTGCGGCCTGCTCAAACCTACCGCGGGCGAGGCACAAGTGGTGGGGCACGACTTGAGGCGGGCAACCGGTGCGGCCAAGAGCCGCCTAGGCTACATGGCGCAAAAGTTCTCGCTCTACGGCCTGCTCTCGGTACGCCAGAACCTGGAATTCTCGGCCGGCGTATATCAGTTGGAAGGACAGACGCGACACGAGCGCATCGAAGAAATGATCGACACCTTCGATCTGGGCAACTGGTTGTCTGCAGCGCCGGATTCCCTGCCATTGGGACTCAAGCAGCGCCTGGCGCTGGCCTGTGCGTTGATGCATCGTCCGCCGGTGCTGTTTCTGGACGAACCGACGTCAGGGGTCGACCCGATCACACGCCGCGAGTTCTGGACACATATCAACGGTCTGGCGCGCAGGGGGGTAACTATCATGGTCACCACTCACTTCATGGACGAGGCCGAATACTGCGATCGGGTGGCCATGCTCTCGCGAGCACGGCTGATTGCATTGGATACGCCGGATGCGCTCAAGAGAACCGCTGCGAGTACGGATCGACCTGATCCGACGATGGAGGATGCATTCATTCATCTGGTGGAGTCCTCTGACCAAGGCGACGAGGTGAACGCATGACCATCGCCACCCAGCGCAAGGACAGGGATTCGGCACGGATGTTGGGCGTGCGCCGGTTCGATCTGCAACGCCTGCGGGCATTGATCTACAAGGAAAGCCTTCAAGCACTGCGTGATCCATCGACATTGCTGATCGCCTTTGTGCTGCCGGTAGTGCTTTTGTTGTTATTCGCCTATGCGGTATCGTTGGATGCAAAGAACATCCGCATCGGCGTGGTACTGGAGTCGCCGGGTGCTTCCGCCCAAACGCTGGCCGCGGCCTTTTCTACCACCGACTATCTCGACGCCAGCTTTGCCCATGATCGCCGAGAGGTGGCCGACAAGCTGGTGTCGGGCAAGCTGCGTGGCTACGTGGTCATTCCGCAGGATTTCGAGCAGCGCCTTGCACTGCGGGGCAGTGAACCGCTGGTTCAGATCGTCACTGACGGCTCCTATCCCAACACTGCCAACTACGTCGAGAACTACGCAAAGGGTGTGGTGCAGTCCTGGCGCGCCGGACTCGACGTCGGGGCACTGCCGCAGACCGTCGTTCTGGAGCCTCGCTACTGGTTCAATGCCGAGCTGGAAAGCCGCCGAGCACTGGTGCCCGGCGCCATTGCCATCGTCATGACCATCATCGGCACCATGCTGACTGCACTGGTGGTGGCGCGCGAATGGGAACGCGGCACGATGGAGGCGGTGATGTCGACGCCTGCGTCGGTGGCGGAAATCCTGATCGGCAAGCTGCTGCCGTACTTCGTACTCGGCATGGTGTCGACGCTGGGTGCTGCGGCGCTGGCGATTTTCGTCTTCGACGTGCCTTTGCGCGGATCGCTCGCCGCACTGCTGCTGCTGTCGGCTATGTTCATGGTGCCGGCGCTCGGCCAGGGGCTGCTGATCTCGTCGCTGGCACGCAACCAGTTTCTGGCGGCGCAGATTGCGCTGTTCACCGGTTTTTTGCCGTCCTTCATGCTCTCAGGCTTCCTGTACGAGATCGATGCCATGCCGGCTCCGATCCGCGCGATCACGCAGCTGATTCCTGCGCGTTATTTCGTCGAGTCGCTGAAGACGGTGTTTCTGGCCGGCGACATCTGGGCCGTGTTCATTCCCAATCTTCTTGCCATGGCTGCGATCGGGGCGCTGTTCTTCATGCTTGCCAAGCGGGCCACGCGCAAGAACCTGGAGGCCTGATGATGCCGCAACAATCCGGAAGCTTCGCCTTGACGCGCTTGCGCGCACAATTCATCAAGGAAGTGCTCAGCGTCCTGCGCGACCCGCGCAGCCGTATGGTGGTCTTCGTGCCCCCGATCCTGCAACTACTGGTCTTCGCCTTTGCCGCGACGCTGGAAGTGCGCAATGTTGATATCGCGGTGTACAACCAGGACGCGGGGCGCTGGTCGCACGAATTGGTGCAGCGACTCGACAGTTCAGATTTCATCACTCGCGTGCGGCACATCGACAGCAGGCAACAATTGCACGATCTGATCGACCGTGGCGAGGTGATCGCTGCGCTCGCTATTCCGGTGGACTTCTCACGCACGATTGCCGTCGGCGATACTGGCCGTGCGCAGGTGCTGGTCGACGGGCGACGCAGCAACTCCGGCCAGATCACTGTCGCGTATCTATCCACCATCGCGGCCGAGGTCGGCGCCGAGGTCGTTCCCGATGAGCAAGCGCCAACCCCTGTGGTCGTGCGCCACTGGTTCAACCCGAATCTGGTCTACCGTTGGTTCATCGTGCCCGGGCTCACGGGCATCCTGGCGCTGTTCAGCGCGCTCTTGATCACCTCACTCTCGATTGCACGCGAGCGAGAGTTGGGGACGTTTGACCAGTTGCTGGTGTCGCCCACCTCGACGCCGGAAATCATTATTTCCAAGTCGCTGCCGGCCCTCGCGATCGGTAGCCTGCTTGGTCTATTCATGGTCAGCGCCGGCGTGTTTCTGTTCGGGATTCCGTTTACCGGCTCGTTCGGCCTGTTGCTGGTCAGCTTGGTGCTGTTCATCCTGTCGGTGGTCGGTATCGGCCTGATGATTTCCGCCGTCAGCATGACACAGCAGCAGGCCATCCTTGGGGCGTTCGCCATTGGCGTGCCAGCGGTACTGATGTCCGGCTTTGCCACACCGGTTGAAAACATGCCCGTGTTCCTGCAATGGCTGGCCCAAGCCATTCCGCTGACCCACTTCCTCATCATCGTCGAAGGCAGCTTTCTCAAGGCCATGCCACCCGCTGACATTCTCGCCAGCCTGTGGCCGCTGGCGGTCATCGCCCTGACGACGCTGACAATGGCCACTGTTTTCGTCCGAGGACGCCTGCAATGAAATCCAACGCCCGTAACCTCCTATTTCGCGCAGCAGCGAAGGGCCTGACCCCTCGACGCTTGCGTCCGGTGGCACTGTCCCTGTCCTGCTTGCTGCTGACGGCCTGTGCAGCCGTCGGCCCGGAATACCGCGAACCACCGCCAGTCAATCTGGGCAGCGGGTGGACCTTGCCGCTGGCCAGCGAGGCCGATCCGGCAGAGCTTGCACATTGGTGGTCTGCGCTGGGAGATCCGGTGCTCGATCGCCTGATTGACACGGCGCAGGCACAGAACCTCGACCTGCGCCAAGCCATGGCGCGTATCGAGGAAGCTCGCGCGCTGCGTGATCGGATAGCCGGCGAACGGCTGCCCACCGCCAGCGCAGGCGCCAGCGTCAACCGACGCAGGCAAAGCGAGAACGGCCCCTTGCCCATCGGTTCCATTCCGGGTTTGGATGCCACACAGACTATTTACGACGCAGGCTTCGATGCCACCTGGGAGGTCGATCTTTTTGGGGCTAAACAACGGGCGCTTGAGGGCGCAAGCGCCCGCTTGCAGGCCACTGAAATCGAAGCACAAGGTGTACGTATGCGCATCGTCGCCGAGGTTGCGCGCACGTGGTTCACGGCCGTTGGTGCAGGCTATGAGTTGCGGACGCAGCAGGCCACACTGGCCTCACTGCAGCATACGCTGGAGCTGGTGCGCCTGAGGCAGGCATTGGGCGATGCATCGGCCGCGGATGTGGACACGGCATACACGCAGTGGGCAAACGCCAACGCGCTTTTGCCGGATATTCAGACACGCCAGCGTGCGGCAGTGCTCAGCCTGGGCGTGCTCCTGGGAACAACGCCGGAGCGTGAACTGGCCCTACTGGATGGCCCACTGGCGCCGCTCACGTTGAGGCTGCTACCGGTGGGCGAGCGCGCCGACATACTGCGCCGACGCCCCGACGTGTTGGCAGCGGAGCGACGCCTGGCGGCGAGCACAGCCGATATCGGGGTTGCCACGGCCGAGTTGTTTCCGAAGCTCTCCATTGGAATCGGGGGCGGGTTTCAGGCGCTCAGTACGGGAGACTGGTTCGATCCATCCAGTACGCGCTCTTCCATCTTGCCGCTTGTTTCCTGGCGTTTATTCGACGGCGGACGCGTACGCGCCGAAATTCGCGCCCGTGAAGCGACCGAACAGCAGGCCGCGCTCGCCTACGAGCAGGCCGTCCTGGCAGCACTGGGCGACGCTGAGCGCGCTCTTGCTGACTACCACGGGGGGCTCATTACGCTTGAACGCCGCGGGATGGCTCTGAATGCGGCGCGCGCCAGTCACGCACACGCCAAGACACGCTACACAGCAGGCGATATCGCCTTGGTGGACCTGCTGGCGGCCGAGCGTAGCCTCTACGAGGCTGAAAGTGGCGTCGTACGTGCGCACACGAACGCATCGATTCAACTGGTGGCGCTTTACAAGGCCCTCGGGGGAGTTGGGGCGCGCCTACGACGCCTCCGGCCACCTCTAGCCCGAAACCTGATCCGGGCGACGCGTCTCCCGCCTCATTCAGTGGAGATATCGAGTCGTTGTCATAACTACAACAGAACAACCTATCCAATGGATAAATCATCATACCGATCAACATGGGCGGTGGAATGTAAAAGTCCGAGCACTGAGCCTCGATCCAGACCAGAGTTATCTTGAAAAACAAAACCTCTACGCAGCGCTCCCTCATTGTTACAACCGTGGTCACGACGCTGGCCATCTGCGTCGTCACAAAAGGCTCCACTTTGTGGTTGACTGGTCAGAAACCGTCGGCCGATGGGGGGCGAGCCGACCTCATCGTAGGCGAACGACATTTCTACGGCAATCAGTGCAGTGAGTGGGGAAAATGGGCCCATCCTGAGCATTCGTATGAACAGTGGCGATCGTGCACGTCAGTCGAAACCGTAAATTGATCTCACGCATTGAATCCTCGTGTCGATTGACACACACATCGCCTCACCGTCGCATATAAAAGTGCTCTAGGAACGGTTTCCGGAAACTTTGATGACAGATCAGACAACTGCTTTGCAGTGTTGCAAAGGACGCGATTACGGCTTCTCCATCGTCGCGTAAAGCAGCATCCTGCAGTGTACGCGCCACTCTTTTCATTTTTTCGTCGTGGCTCTTGAACTTGCCGGCATCGGAGCCGACAAAACTCAGGATGCGCATCTTCTCAGTCAGCGGCGGTTGAGGGTGATCGGCAATCAGGGGCGCTGCTCTCGCCACCGCTTCCCAGTCCTCGCGAGAAATTCCATCGGTAATGGCCTGCATGTTTTTGCCCATGTCTTGCATGATCTTGCGTAGCACCAGCGGTTTGGTCTTGCTCCCGTCATCAGCCCAGGCTTGCAAGCAAGTAACCGTTAGAAGCATACTAACAAGTTTGATAATGGAATATTTCTTGGGGTAGTGCGGATATTGCATGAAGCCTCCTTTGAGATGATTGTCCAGTTTTTCGTGGGAGAGTGTTCAGATTGTGTAATGCTCCCCGCACTCCTCTAGAAGAGTTATCGTCAAGTCTGGTGTATGAGCCAATCTGGCATAGCTGATCAGGCGGCGTGCCGCTGCTGCTCCTGTTCTTCGTTTTCTTCCGGTTCGCCGTCCTTGAAGACGACGCCGTCCATCAGTTCGGCAATGCGCTCGTGACCGCGAATCCGGCGCCAGGACTTCTCGGCCTCCTGCACGAGCTTGAAGGCCAGTCCCAGGAAGGTTGCGCGCGACACGCAGTTCTTCGTGCGCGTGGTGCGGTGGCGTACGGTGGCGAAGGTCGATTCGATCGGGTTGGTCGTGCGCAGGTGAATCCAGTGCTCGGCCGGAAAGTCGTAGAAGGCGACCAGCGCGTCGCGGTCGGTGACGAGTTTGTCGGCCGCCTTCGGGTACTTCGCTCGGTAGGTCTGCACGAATCGGTTGAAGGCATCGATCGCGGAGGAGCGCGTCGGCGCCATCCAGATCTCGTGAAGCTGCGCCTTCGCCTTGGCCTGCAGGCTCTTGGGCAGCGCGTTGAGCACGTTGGCCGTCTTGTGCACCCAGCAGCGCTGTCGGCCGGTCTCAGGATAGATCTCGTCGAGCGCCGCCCAGAAACCGAGCGCACCGTCGCCCACAGCCAGGCGCGGACCGACTTCGAGCCCACGGGCCTTCAGGTCGCGCAGCAGGTCGAGCCAGGATTCCTTGGATTCACGGTGCCCGTCGCAGATCGCGACCAACTCCTTGGTGCCATCGAGTTTCACGCCGATGATCACCAGCAGGCACTGGCGAGCGTCGTCCTCGCCGCGCAGACTGGCGTGCACGCCGTCTGCCCACCAGTAGACGTAGCGACTGGCGGCCAGATCCCGCTTCATCCAGTGCGCGTACTCGGCGGCCCATTCGGCCTTCAGGCGGCTGACCACGTTGGGCGAGAGCCCACGGGCCTGCTCGCCCAGCAGCACCGTAAGCGCTTCGCGCATGTCGCCCGTCGAGATGCCTTTGAGGTACAGCCACGGCAGCGCCGCCGACACCCGGGCCGAGCGGCGCACGTAGGGCGGCACCAGCGCAGAGTTGAACTTCACGCCACCGCCCGAGCGGTCACGCACCTTGGGCACCCGCACCTCGACGTTGCCGACCGCCGTGAGCACCTCGCGCGCGGGCAGGTGGCCGTTGCGCACCACCGTCCGCTGACCGCCCAGCATCCGCACGTTCTCGTACTCGGCCAACAACTGCTGCACCTCCACTTCGATCGCCTTCTGGATCAGATCGCGCGCGCCACGCCGGATCAACTCATCCAGCGACAGCCCCACTTCCGATTGCTCGACCGACTGCTCGCTCGTATCCTTCTTCAAGGCGTGCCTCCTTGCTTGCTGAAAATTTGGTCTCGACAACTCAATTCTCAGCAGAGGCACGCCGCCTCATCAAGCCGATCTATCAGGATCTGGTCATACACCAGTCTTGACTATATCTCCCTCTAGAATTCGAAGCTGAGGGCAACGGAGCCGTAGGACTGGTTTGTGCTCTGTTCCTCGAACTCTCGCGAGCGGTAAACATGCATCACGGCCAATCTGACGCCGTGTCCTTCCAGAATGCCTTGTGCGCTGACGCCCACTGCGGCTTGGGCAACCCACGGGCGACGCGAGACACCATGGCTGGAGCGGAAAAGGTTCCCGTCGAGGGAAAAGTCGTAGGCCACAGCCTTTGCTTCAAGTATTCCGAAAAGATGGACGCCAGGGCGTGGCCGGTTGGAGACCGGAACAGGAAAGTTGGATTTGCTGCGAATAGACGCCGCTGATGGCGGACGGTTTTCGGCGCCCGGCCTGAGGGGGTAGCTTCCGAAATCATTCGGTAGATTCCAGCCCATGCGCCCCTCGACGCCGAACGTGGCCGATGTCTCGATGTTGCCGAGCCGGAGTCCCAGCGAACGTATAGAATCGGCAGAAAATCCAGGGATGGTTGCCCCTGTCCCACGAAACTCCCTGAATTTGCGGTCCAAGGCGAATTGAAAGGCCGGCTCATTCTTCAGTTGGTGCTGCCAGCCATCAAATCTGTCGATGCGCCGCACGTCGTGCACAATGTTCTGCGATTGTTCGGCAAGTGACAAAGGGCCGATCACGCCGAGAGTGACCTCCCGCGTATCGAGCACTTCACGATTAGGCTCGGGTTCACGCTTTCGTCGGTTCCAAGCAAAGCCCATGTAGAGCAATCCCGCGTAGGGCCGATCATCGTGAATCAAGTCCGCCCTGGTGTAATCGCCTGGCGTGTACATGGATTGACCGAATCTGACCACCGCGTTCTGCGTAGCTGCCGAATTGGTCGTGTCGGCCCAGAATCCAGGATTCACAAATTGTATGAGTTGCGCGTGCAGGCGGACCGGCGCCGGGATGCACTCGAGACGCAGCCTGCCAGGAATGTCATGCGAAATCAGGGTGAGCGCGACACCATTCGTGTAGTTCTGATCAGTGCCGGTAAAAAGGTCGTTTTCCACCCTTAGCGTGCCGCCGCGGAATCTGAGTGACTCTTCGATTTCACAATCCCGGACATCAGCAGGACCTTTGTTGGCGCCTTCTGCGAGAGTCGGTGAGAGAAGGAAAGCATTCATCCCCAGCGCCAACATAGTTCGTCGCAGGGCATTCTTGACGAACCGCTTCACGCTCAAGGGGGAGGTGCGTACATGCTCGATCACACATCCATCGATCCGCAGCCTGGCGGCTTGCCGCCATAGAAGGTTTCCAGGATGGCCACGATTTCGTCGGCCGTATCCGCACGCGCGAATAGTTTCACATCCTGTGGGCTGATGAAGGGATTAGGCTCTTGCTCCTGTGGCAGGGTGATATTGAGGCCGATGGAACGCGCACCGGCCTCGAATGCGCCGCGGTTGGCCGCCTCCATGATCCCGGGACCACCGCCGGTGACGACGACGAAGTCGCGGCGTCCTTCCTGTTGAAAACGGGACGAGAACAGGTGGGCAAAGCGCCGCGCCTCTTCGTAGTCGCGCGTATGGTCCAACCGGCGCCTTGCTGCGATAACAGCGTGTGCCCGCTTCGGGCCGGACTGTGGGGTTGCCGGGCACGCCTTGAGACCAGCAAGTCCTAACTGCGCTTCTGCGTGAGAAACGATGCGTGCGCTACCGAGGACGACGACAGTCGACCTAATCCCTTGCTCGCGCAGCTCGTGTTCGAGCTTGAGCAACTCCAGTTGCAGGCGCAGCGGACGCAGGTCGTCCTGGGCGAGAAAGTCGACGTCCTCATGCGCCAGCCGATACGCCCGTCCATTCATGAGCGCCCCGCGCAGCGCTTTGCGTTGCTCAGGATCGGTCATGTCCACCACCTCCAGCCCCGCTGGTCCATTGCACCCGCGTGCCAGGCTCCGGCACTTCCACGTCCCAACCGCGTTCGGCGCGCAGCCGCTCGGCGAATGCGAACGCGGTACGGGCCTCGCCATGCACTATGAAGGTTCGGGCTGGAGGCCTACGGAAGCTGGCCGACCAAGCCAACAATGCAGGCTGATCAGCATGCGCCGACAGCCCGCCCACGGTGTGGACCGCCGCGCGTACGGGGACTTCTTCGCCGAAAATGCGCACTCTTTTCGCGCCGTCAACGAGACGCCGGCCAAGCGTGCCTTGCGCCTGGAATCCGGTGATCAGCACTCCGCATTCGCGTCGGGGTAGGTTGTGGCGGAGGTGGTGCTTGATGCGCCCAGCATCGCACATGCCGCTCGCGGAGATGATGATGGCGCCCGAGCGGATCTGGTTCAGGGCCCTGGACTCATCGGTGCTCGCGGTGAACTGGAGATGGGGCAGGCCCTTGCCTAGCGCGTGCCAGTCTGCGAGATGTTTCGCGGCATCGTCGAACAGTTCCAGATGTTGGCGGGTGATGCGCGTGGCTGCTGTGGCCATGGGCGAATCGACGAACACCTTCAGATCGCGCAACCGGCCTTCGCGGGTGAGACGGTGCAGGTGGTACAAGACCTCCTGGGTACGGCCGACCGCGAATGCGGGCACGATCACGTTGCCTCCCTGCTCATGCAAGGTGCGGTCGATAATCTCGACCAGTTCGTCCTCACTCGATGTCATGTTCTTGTGCGCGCGATCACCGTAGGTGGACTCCATGATCACGATGTCCGCCTCCTCAATTGGCGTAGGATCGCGCAGGATCGGACGCCCCGGCTGGCCAAGATCGCCACTGAAAACGAGCTTCGTGGTTTGGCCGTGTTCAATGATCCAGACCTCTATGATGGCTGAACCGAGGATGTGGCCCGCATCCCGGAAGCGGCAGCGCACTCCGAGGTGCGGGATGAATTCCTGGTCATATGGGATCGGTTGCACTTGATCCAGACAGTCCTGCGCATCCGCCAGCGTGTACAGAGGGATGGGTCCCACACCTCGATCGGGAGCCGATCTGACATGATGCCTCGCCCGCTCAGCATCGCCCTCCTGGATGTGGGCGCTGTCTGGAAGCATCACTTGGAGCAGATCTGAGGTCGCCATCGTAGTGTGAATCGCCCCCTGGAAGCCCGCACGGGTGAGCTTGGGCAGCAGCCCGCTGTGGTCGATGTGCGCATGAGTCAGCAGCACGAAATCGATGGATTTCGGGTCGAATGCAAACGGCTGATGATTTCTCGCTGGTGCCTCACGTCCACCCTGCACCATGCCGCAGTCCACCAGAAAGCGCGTGCCCGCGGTCTCCACCAGGTAGCACGAGCCGGTGACTTCTCGCGCCGCGCCGAGAAAGGTGATGTTCATTCCGTGTTCCCGCCCGCATATTTGGTCAGATCCGGCGAGTCCGCCGCCCGCCCGTTGCGCAGGTCACGCGCGAGCCAATTGATGGCGTCGAGGCGTGTTACGGCTGCATGCACTTCGTGAAACATCTGGATGTTGTGGCCCTGGACGAGGTTGTTGGCGCCGTAAGCGAATGGCCGTTGTGCGCTGCCCAGGTTTTCCTCCGAGTGCAGTTGTAAACCGACCCTCCATTCGTAGCAGAAGAAGGTCGAGTTCGCGCAGTCCGTGCTGCGACTGGCCTGCGCCGCACCGAGCTCCTGCCGGACGCACTGAGTCCTGTCCTCAATGCGCTCACCCCCTGCAAACGTGATGTGCTCCATGCGATGCATGTTCATCGGTTTCCTCCATGTCCAGGGCTTGCCGTCAGGCTCACCTGTTGCTCGCTTGGACTAGGTTTGAGCCGGTCATATACGAGACGGTAAGAAATTGTCTGTCCGTCCGAAATCTTCGCCGCGCATGAGATGACGAGTTGTCCGGTCCCGTGATCGATCTGATAGTTCTGGATGAGTTTTCTTCCGAATGTGGTCGTCTCGACCACCAACTCCGCACCTTCCCAGCCCGCGACGGCTATTCGTTGCTCAAACCCGCCACTGGCGGAGACATTGGCGCCGTAAAAATTGGTGAAGAGACGCTGACGTCGATCGCTCTCGTCGGCGATCAGCAGCATCGGATCCTGATGGGTGACATGAAGTTCTTGCGCAGGGGTCAGCAAGGACAGTTCCCCGGAGGACAGATCACTGCTTCCTCCCTCCCCATCCATACGGCCTTGGCGCCCGGCACCCATACCCACGCCGCCCTGTCCCATTCGTCCGGAGCCGTCAGGCATCCCGCGCCCTCTGTCCATGGGATGTCTTGATGCCTGGGTAGCCTCCTTGGCCTTCTCGTGCGGGTCGTCGCTGATCGTGGTGTTGAGGAACCAATTGCCCGAAAAATTCGGCCTCGGCGGTGATACAGGCGTGCTCCGATCCCTAAGGCACTGATATAACGCCCAATGAGTTGTGCCAGCCGATCGACACTGCGCTTCAGCGCCGCGGATCGCCTCGGCTGCAGGCACGCCGTCATCCTCCTGCGCCTCCCCAGTGATCGAACTCGCGACACCGCCGACGACAAGGCCTTGCGCCGGTGAAAGTGGCGCGGTCAATGCCACACTGAGCCATGGCACTGCGACGAAACGCTTCTTCAGGCTCATCTCACTTCTCTTGCTGCTATGACAGACCTCCTGCACGACAGGGCACGCCAGGAAATGAATGCGATCATTAGCCACACCAGCGTTCGGACGCTCATCGCGATGACTGTGCGGATTTCATACGCCCCGCCCGCATAAACGTGCGCGCCGAACGCAGTAAAGGCAAAAGCAGTCGCTGTGGCGATGACGGTTGCCAGCCATGCAGCCCAATGACGTCTCAGCCACAATCCGATGCCAGCAATAACGTAGGCGAAACCGGCCAGAAAGTTGAACCAGAGGACGAACGGCACGTAGTTTCCCGCAGAAACTTGCGCCGCTTCGCCTCCGAACAAGGTAACGCCGCCTTCCTTAATGGTCAGCAGGCCGAAGCCGACAGCGACCAGTGAAGTCACCCGGATACCGAATCTGTTATTGCGCATTGTTATCCTCACGTTTTTTTCATTCCCCAGAAGTCCTCCGCCCTCATTCCTTTCGGAGGAACCGTCAGTGCGGCGAAGTAAAGGGCGAAAGCGTCGGCCGCCTTCTTCAGGAACGATTCGGTTTGCTGGGGTGCAGGACCTGTTTCCAGCACCAGTTTCTGGATCAGGCCGACAAGTGAAAAGGCCACCCCATACGGTTTGGCATCGGCTCTTATCAATCCATGCCGCTGAGCACGTGCGATGATTTGGGCTAGGCGGGTAGCGTAGTAGCTGATAAGCATCCGGACCCGCCGCTGAACACCCAGCTCCCCGTCCTGCTCCAGCCAAGACAAAAGGCGCAAGGGGACGGCGGGGTGTCGAGCGATGAACTTCAACTGCCGGTGCAATACGCTCTCCAGTTCCCGTAGCGGGTCGTCTTCACCGCCGCACTTCACTGAGCGAAACAGCCGGCCTCTGACTCTGGCGATGAGCCGTTTCCGGCCACGGCAACTGTCTGTCTGTGGAGACGGCCACCCATCGTCGGCTATGGCGCCGACTGAGGCCAGATATTCCATATCTGCGCGCAGGTAGTAGCGCGTGGTTTCCCACCACCGCTTGAGGTGCTCCTGCCCGGACCAATTCATGCTGTCGTTCGTCATTGTCTCCGCTCCTATGGTTTCTTGGCCAATCAAACCCGCACCCTTTCCGTTCTCGATAAGCTGATTCAGGCGCTCGCCGTAGCGCTGGATGAGGGCCTGCACCATGCGCTTCGCGGGCGTTGATTCGGCGCGCTGGAGTTCGCCAAACATCATCCTCGGCACACCAGGATACTCAGCCATGAAATCGACATGGCTCATGAACATGGCTTCCATCGCTGCCAGGGGCGATTCAACCCCCTGGGTTGAACGATCAATGCGCGCCAAGAGGTGCTCGACAATCCACTCCATGACGGCTTTCCAGATGGCGTCCCTGTTCGGGAAATATCGAAACAAGGCCCCCTGCGTCAGATTCATATGTTTGGCGATAGCGGCGGTCGTGATTTCGCTGGGATTCTGCAAACCGGCCAGTTCGATGACAGCCTTGATGGTCACGGCCCGCCGTTCATGCGTCGGGAGATGCTTCGAATACGCATCCAAGATGGCGCCTTCGTTAAGCTAGTGATTACTTACTATCTTAATCGCGCGAAAGAAAAACGCAAGGGGCGTTATCGATGATGTCAGTATGTGTCTGGCAAACCTGTCTCGAGTCGGCTGGCCTGGGGTGACAGCCTCATGTCCGGATAGCTTCAGGAGGACACCTGGACACTTCACTCATCGAGACCGCCGGATCGCCGCCGTTGGTCCCGGCATGGTCCTGAGTTCAGGGCCGCAGTGATTGGGTTTTGCCGGTAGCCCGACGTTCCGATCACCGCTGTGGTGCAGGCCAATGCTCACAAGGTCAAATATGGTGCGGATGCTGGTGGCCGATGCGAAGCGGACCGTTGTCGGCGAGATGACCACCGCAGGGCACAGCTCCCTGTGTGTGAAGATTGGCCTGTTTCGTGCATGCGACGATGGTTTTGCCCACATGGCACGGCGGAATCCGTGCAGGCGACAATCGCTACGGCGTAGCGATCAGCGAGAGTTGGCCGACGAGCATCGCTGCCCAGTGCGATGCCGGCAGGGCACGGCGGCGGCGGCCTGCAGGGCCTGGCGCTTGTTCAGCCAGTCGAGGATGGGCATGGGCGGGAAATGTTCGCGTCAATGTTAATGTCATTGTAGCCGCAGCCTGCGGCGGCGCGGAGTGCGCCAGCGCAAGACCGACGGGCGAGGATAGCGCATCGCTCCCCGACTTCGGCGGCACGGCGGTGAACAATGCCCCTGCCGCGGCGGGAATCGGGTTTAATCCGGCTTGCCGCCGAAGGTTCACCCGCGCGGACCACTCCATCAACGAACCCCGCTTCCCTCACCCCATGACCGAAACGAACGCTTCCACCCCGCACGTCATCGATCCGCTCGGGGCGATGAACCGCATCTTCGATCACGGTGTCGGCGTGATCCTCGAATCGAACGACTTTCCCACCCTGCTCGCCCACCTGCAGCAGGCCCTGCGCCCGCTCGCCGCGGCCTTCGCCGCCGAGGCCGAAGAAGCCACACCGGGCGACGTGGAGCGCGCCGCCCGCGGCCTGGCCACCCACATCGCGTTCGAACTGTGGAACACGACCCCGATCCCGGCCAACCACTTCCGCCCGCGCAAGCTCGCCCGCCCCGAACGCAACGCCCCTTGCCCCTGCGGCTCCGGGCACAAGTACAAGCAGTGCTGCGGCGCCGTGGATACCCCGCCGCTGGTCCTGCCGCCCGACGAGATGCTCGCGCGCGTGCTCGGCCATCTGCCCCGGGAAGGCCTCGCCGACGTCGGCGCGCCGCCGCAGGTGCTCGGCCTGGTCGCCGAACGCTGGTTCGACGAGCACCGCTGCGATGACGTCGTCGCCTTGCTCGAGCCGCTCTTCGCCGACCCGGCGAAGCTCGACGAGCGTGCCGAACACGCGGCCAACATCCTGCTCAACAGCTACCTCACCTTGCAGCGGCGCGAACAGGGCGACGATCTGCTCGCGCGCCTGAAGAAGGCTCCGGACCGGATCTTGCGCAGCACCGCCCTGCAGCGCGAGGCGGTGATCCTTTCCGACCGTGGCGACCACGCCGGCGCCTGGCAGGCGTTCAAGGAAGCGCAGCGCCTCACCCCGGATGACCCGACGCTGTCGCACCTGGAAGTGCTGTTGCTACTCGCCGACGGCCGGCGCGACGAAGCGCGGGCGCGCGTCGAGTTCTGGTCCGCGAAGCTTGCACGCGACCCCGACTATGACCACCGCCCCCTGATCGAGGCCTTGCACGCCCTGGTCGAGGGCGATGCGATCGGCGACCTGCTCGAGCAGCTGCCGCAGGACTACGCGGAACGCCGCCTGCTGCTGCACATCGCGCTGGAGGACATCGAGCCGCCGATCTGGCGCCGCCTCGAGGTCGAGAACACGCTGAGCTTCGCCGCGCTCCACAACCTGATCCAGACCGCGATGGGCTGGGAGGATGCCCACCTGCACGAATTCGAGGTCGGCGGCTACCGCATCGGCAATATCGCCGAATACGACAACCCGTACGGCGAAACCGTCCTGCCCGGCGAAGAAGTCGAACTCGGCCAGGTGATCGGCCGCCGCAGAAGCTTCACCTATGTGTACGACTTCGGCGACGACTGGCGCCATCGCATCACGATCGAAAAACGCCTGCCGAGCGATCCCCTGCGCAGGCCGGCCGCCCTGATCGACGGCGCGCGCGCCTGCCCGCCCGAGGACTGCGGCGGCGTTTACGGCTACAGTCGCATCCTCGACGCGAAGCGCACGCCGCGCAGCGCCGAGAGCCGCGAACTGCTCCAATGGCTCGGCCCGTACCAGCCCGAGGCCTTCAAGCTCGCCAGTCACCAGAAGCGGATCGACGCCCTGTTCAGGCGCACCCGCTGAAGCCCGCCATGGCCCGCACCCACCCCGAAGGCTGGCGCCTGCTTCCCGCCGAAGGCGCGCGCGGACGCGCACTCGCCACTCTCGCCCGCCTCGCCGCGGCGCTGCCCGACGACAGCACGATCTACCACGGCCTGCACTGGACGCGCGCAGCAGGCGACACGGCGGTGTTCGGCGCGGTCGATTTCGCCGTCGTCGGCGCGGGCGGGCGGGTGCTGCTGATCGAGCAGCACGCCGGCTTTCTCGACGAAACCGCCGCCGGCCTGGTGCCCTCCGGGCGGCGGCGCACGCAGAGCATCAGCATGGCGCTGGCACGCAACGCCGACGCCTTGCGCGCCCGCCTGCGCCCGCTGCTCGGCGATGCCGAACCGGTGCTCGACGTGCTGCTGCACTGCCCCGACCACACCGTGCGCCAGCCGGGCACCGCCGGGCTCGATCCGGCGCGGATCGTCGACGCCGCCCGCCGCGACGCCTTGCCCGAACGCGTCGCCGCGCTGACCCGGCCGCAGGACGGCGACCCGGTGCTCGACCCCGCCCAGCGCCAGGCCCTGCACCGCTTCTTCGCCGACCTGCTGGAACTGGTGCCCGACGTGCAGGCCCACGCCGGCCAGGCCGACGCGCTCACCACCCGGCTCGCCGGCGGACTCACCGAATGGGCGCGCCGGATCACGCTCGCACCGCACCGCCTGCGCGTGACCGCCACCGCCGGCAGCGGCAAGACCCAGCTCGCGCTGGCCGCCTACACCGACGCCCTGGCCGCCGGCCGGCGGCCGCTCTACGTGTGCTACAACCGCCCGCTCGCCGACCACTTCGCGCGCATCGCCCCGCCCGGCGGCGAAGTGGCGACCTACCACCAGCTCTGCGACCGCCGCCTGCGCGACGCCGGGCGCAAGCCCGCGTTCGGCGCGCCCGGCGCATTCCGCCGCATGGAAGCCGACTTCGCCGCACTCGCGCACGACCAGCCCGACCCCGCCTGGCTGTTCGACGAGCTGATCGTCGACGAGGGCCAGGACTTCACCGAAACCTGGCGCGATGCCCTCCTCGCCCTGCTCCAGCCCGGCGGCCGCGCCTGGTGGCTGGAAGACCCGCTGCAGAACCTCTACGGCCGCCCGCCGGTGGCGCTGCCGGGTTGGGCGGGGCTGAGCGCCGACACCAACTACCGCAGCCCGACGGACGTGCTCGCCCTGCTCAACGCCTGCCTGCCGCTGCCCGCACCGGTGCGCGCCGGCAGCCCGGTGACCGACAGCGCGCCCGAAGTGCTCGCCTGGCGGGACGAAGCCGGGCTGATGGAGGCCACCAAGCGCGCGATCACCCGCGCCCTGGGCCTCGGCTTTCGCCGCGAGGAGATCGTGCTGCTGACCTTCCGCGGCCGCGAACACTCGCGCTTCACCACGCTCGCGCAGCTCGGCCCGCATCGCCTGCGTGCCTTCACCGGGCGCTACGACCTCCTCGGCGAGCCCGAGCACTCGCCGGGCGAACTGCGGATCGATTCGGTATACCGCTTCAAGGGCCAGTCCGCGCCCTGCATCCTGTTCACCGAAATCGACTTCGAGGCGATCGACGAGCCCACCCTGCGCAAGCTCTTCGTCGGCGCCACCCGGGCGACGCTGAAGCTGATCCTGGTCGCGTCGGAGCGCGCCGCCGCCCGGCTCGCGCCGGACGCCGCCGCAGCAGCTAAGATGGAAGCATCGGAACTCCCGCACCGAGGCCCATCATGAGCAACAAGCACCGCAATGTCCTGGAGGCGCTGTTCCGCGAGCCGCCGCCGGCCGGGATCCAGTGGCGCGAGGTCGAATCCCTCCTCCACCACCTCGGCGCCCTCGTCGAGCCCGGCCACGGCGCCCGCTTTCGCGTCGTCCTCAACCGCCACGAGTTCCTCCTCCACCACCCGCATCACGGCAACGAGTTCAACCGCCAGGCGGTCAAGCAGCTGCGCGAGTTCCTCGCCGACGCCGGAGTCACGCCCGCGCGCTATGACGCCGAGCGCGCGCACGAGACTGGTTCCTGAGCACGGCGGGGAGGAGCGTTCGATGGCTGCCGAGCGGAACCCGCTCACCGTCTATTACGACGGCGCCTGCCCGCGCTGCGTGCGCGACCGCGCGCGCTACGAACGGCTGGCCGGCGAGCACGCCGCAGACACCTGCTGGGTGGACATCAGCGGCCGCGACGACGAGCTGCGCCGCCGCGGCATCGATCCGCGGGCGGCGCTGCGGGAGCTGCACGTGGCCGACGCCGACGGCCGCGTCCACCGCGAGCTCGATGCCTACATCGTGCTGATGGCACGCACGCCGCAGCTGCGCCCGCTGGCCTGGCTGATCGGCCTGCCGGTGATCCGCCCGCTGCTGTCGTGGCTGTACCGCACGGCCGTGCTCCACCGCCTGCGCGCGAGCGGGCGGCTGTAGCACGGCGGCGGGCGCAACTCGCTCAGCACAGCACCTCGGCGACCGCTTCGACCGCCGCGTCCCGTTCCCCGCCGCCCTCGCCGGGGCGGCCCGCGCGCGCGCTCCACTCCGGGTGGGCGCGCGCGCGCACCAGCGCCGGGGGCAGCGCTCCGCTGCGCCAGCGCTGCACGGCACCGGGGCCGGCGGCGGCGTTGCCTGCGCTCGGCAGCGCCAGGGCGATCGGCGTCATCGCCGCATGGCCCCGCCCTTCGAGCGCGATCAGCAGCGTGCGCTGGCGCAGCGCGACCAGGCGCAGGATGGCGTCGTCCACGGTGAGCTCACGATGGCCCCGCAGTTTCGCCGCGATGCGCTCGCCGTAGTGGCCGAAAGCCTGCCACAGGCCACCCGCCACTGCACCGAGGGCGGCAGCGGCCCCCAGGGTCAGGCCGCCGGCCACCAGGTCGATGCCGAGCCCGGCCGCCGCGCCCGCTGCCGCTCCGGTGCCCAGGCGGATGCCCATCTGGCGCAGGGCCTCGGGGTTGAACAGGTCGTCGTCCCAGCGCCCGTCGGTGAGCGGCAGCTCGCCGGCGCGCGCGTCGTCGGCGCGGAAGCGGTACAGGCGCAGCAGCGCATCGACACAGCCCTGCTCGCGCGCGCGGACCTCGTCGCGCAGCGCGGCCACCGCCTGCTGCAGGGCGGCCTCGTGGTCGCCGGCGACCGGCTCGCGCCGCGCCGCGAGCTCCACCAGCAGTTCGGCCACCAGCCGGCGGGCGGCGCTGCGGCGCTCGCCGGCCTCGCGCGCACGCGCCTCGACCAGACGCTGCAGCGCGTCACGGTGGCCGTGGACGAGGGTGGCGAGGGTGTCGAACAGCTCGCGCTCGCCGTCGAGCGGCGGCGCCACGGTGTCGAAGCCGAGCACCGCATGCAGGCCGAGGCGGGCGAGCGCTGCGCGCCAGTCGGCGGCCCGGGTGGCGGGGGCGGCGACAAAGTTGAGCACCGGCAGCAATGGCCGGGCACAGGCGGCGAGCAGTTCCAGTTCGTCGCGGTGCTTGGGCAGCACCGGGTCGCGCGCATCGACCACGTAGAGCGCGGCGTCGCTCGCCAGCAGCTGGCGCAGCACCTTGGCTTCCTGCTCGAAGCGGGTGCCGGCCTGCGCGGTGGCGAGGAAACGGGCGATGCGCTCGGGGCCGTCGACGCGCTCGCCGGGGGCCACCAGGCCGTCGATGAATTCGAGCAGGGCGATCGCGTCCTCCATGCCCGGGGTGTCGAACAGGGCGAGCGCCGGCATCCCGTCGGCGATCAGCTGCAGGCCCTCGACATGGCGGGTGGTGCCGGCGGCATCGGACACTTCACCGAAGCCGACGTCGCGCGCCAGGGTGCGCAACAGCGAAGTCTTGCCGGTATTGGTGTGGCCGACCACGGCCACGCGCAGGATTTCGCTCATGCCTCGTCCGCCTCCGGATTCTCCAGCCAGGCTCGCACGCGGGCCGCGTCCTCGAACAGCGCCGCCGCATCCAGCCCGATGCGGCCGAGCCCCGCACGCCACTGCGCGGCACGCCCGGCCGGCGCGCCTGTGCCGGCGCACAGCCACACCCGCGTCGCCACCGCCCGCTCGGCGAGCTCCGCGACCAGGCCGAGGGTGCCGCGATCGGGGGTCTGGCGCGCATCGACCGCAACCAGCAGGCGCGCCGGCGGCCGCGCCGCCAGCCGGCCGAGGGCGGCGCGGCGCTGCTCGCGGCTGTCGAGCCGCCCGCCATCCTCCCAGCCACCGCCGGGCATGCGCCCGGCCCCCGTCTCCGCCGCCTCGGCAACGGCCGGCGGCCAGGCGAGGTCGTCGCCGAGCTCGATCGCCACCGCCACGGCAGCGGCACCGTGGCCTGCCGGCGGCGGCGGACGATGCGGACAGGGCAGGGCCGCGGGCGCGGGGTCGCTGACCCCGATGCGCGCGCTGTCGGGCATCAGCACCGCACGCAAGCGGGCATAGCCGGGGCGCGACAGGTCCAGCCGCAGCCGGCGCAGGCCGCGGCGCCACAGCGCGGCGCAGCCGAGGGCGAACAGCAGCCGCGGCAGCACGCCATACACCACCAGCGCCCCCAGCAGCCAGCCCGCCCAGGCCCGCCGGCCGCCCTCTTCGAGCAACGGGGCCTCGCCGCTGGCCGCCACCATCGCCGCATCCGGCACCGGAAAGCCGAGCGCCGCGGGCAGGGCGCCGAGCGCCGCGCTCAGGCCGACGAAGCTGTCCGCGGGCAGGATCGTCGTTTCCCAGACGAAACCGTAGCGCCGCGTCGCCAGCAGCAGCAGCACGCCGAGCGTGGCGCCGAGCAGCGCCGCCAGCCACAGTGCATGGCTGACCGCGCTGACGCCCCAGGCCGCCAGCCGGCCGCGCCCGAGCAGGCCGGCGAGCGCCAGCGGCAGCTCCGCCGCCGCCCGGCTGCGGTCGAGGACGGCCACCAGGCGCAGCCAGCCCCGCCCGAGCACGCCGCCGGCATGGATGCCGCTGCCTCCCCGCATCCGCCCCGACAGCAGCATGCCGGACAGCCACAACAGCAGGCTCAGGCCATGCACCCCGAGCAACCCGCCCAGCGTCCACACCACATTGACCGGGCGCGAGCCGTCCCCGAGCACGCCCGCCGCAGTACCGAAGCCCAGCACCAGCGCCAGCGCCAGCGCGGCCAGCAACAGCAGCCGGGCGCGCCGCTGCCAGGCCAGCAGGGCCGCCCGCCAGCCCTCGCGCGCGCCGATCCGGTCGGCGCGGAGCAGGATGCGGCCTTCGAAATCGGGCGCCGCAGCGGGCGCCGCCGTCGGCTCGGCCGCATCTTCGAGCAGGCCATGCTGTTCTTCGTGCCGACGGACGACTTCAGCCAGCCAGCGGGCTTCGAACGGGGAGAGGGGCGGCGAGGGGGAGGCAGGCAAGGTCAAGGCAATACGGCGGCAGGGCAATGGCGACAGGATAACAACCTGCGCCCTGCGCTGCAGCGCCAGCGCGCCAGGCGGTGCGCCCCGGCGTCACCCCTCCCATGCCCGGTCGGGGCGCCAGTGCCCGACCCAGGCCTGCAGTTCGGCGCCGGGCATCGGCCGGGCGATGCCGTAGCCCTGCGCCTGTTCGCACCCCAGCGCCAGCAGCATCGTGCCGTGCTCGACGGTCTCGACCCCTTCGGCGATCACCGTGCGGCCGAACACCCGCGCCAGGCCGATGACGCCCTCGACGATGGCGCGGTCCTCGGCATCGACCAGCATGTCGCGCACGAAGCTCTGGTCGATTTTCAGCACCTGCGCCGGCAAGGCCTTGAGGTAGGACAGCGAGGAATAGCCGGTGCCGAAGTCGTCGACCGCGAACGCCACCCCCAGCTCGCGGCACTCGCGGATGAGCGCGGAGACGTGCGCCAGATCCTCCAGCGCCGCGGTCTCGACGACTTCGAGCTTGAGCGCATGGCGCGGCAGCTGCGGGCAGGTGTCCAGATGTGCGCACAGCCGGGAAACGAAGTCGGTGCGCAGCAGGTGGCGGGCGGCGATGTTGACGCTGACCTGCAGCTCGAGCCCCTCGCGCCGCCAGGCTTCGAGCTGGGCAAGCGCGGTCGCGATCACCCAGTCGCCGAGTTCGACGATCAGGTCGCTGTCCTCGATCAGGGGGAGGAACTCGGCCGGCGCGAGCAGGCCGCGCTGCGGATGCAGCCAGCGCACCAGCGCTTCGGCGCCGAGCACGCGCCCGGAACGCATGTCGACCTGGGGCTGGTAGTGGAGGACGAGTTCCTGGTCGCGCAGGGCCTGGGCAATCCGCGCCTGGCGCTCGGTGCGCTCGCGCACGCAGCGGTCGTGCTCGGTGTCGAAGACGTGGAAGCGGTTGCGCCCGCCCTGCTTGGCCAGGTACATCGCCTGGTCGGCATGGCGCAGCAGGGTGTCGGTATCGGCGTCGTCGCGCGGATACAGCGCCGCCCCCAGGCTGGCCGAAACCGCGACTTCGCTGCCGCCCACCCGCAGCGGCTGCGCCACGGCGACGAGGACCCGCCGCAGCGCGGCCTCGACCGCGCCGGTGTCGCCCAGCCCCTGCAGCAGCAGCACGAACTCGTCGCCGCCGATGCGGGCCACGGTGTCGTCACCGCGCACACAGCCCTTCAGGCGGCGGGCGACCTCGATCAGCACGCCATCCCCTTCCTGGTGGCCGAAGCGGTCGTTGACCGGCTTGAAGCCGTCCAGATCCAGATAGCAGACCGCGAGCAGGGTGCCGGCACGGTCGGCCTGGGCCACGGCCTGCCGCATGCGGTCGAAGAGCAGCGCGCGGTTGGGCAGACCGGTGAGCAGGTCGTGGCTGGCGATGTAGCGCAGTTCGTCCTGGTGCGCCTTGCGCTGGGCGATGTCGCGCACGAAGACGCCGATTTCCTCATCACGGCGCAGGCAGGTCGCCGTCACCTCGACTTCGACGACGCTGCCGTCCTTGCGCCGCCAGTGCGTCTCGAAGCGGTCGTTGCCGGTGGCGAAGATGCGCCGGGTGTGAGCGGCGGCTTCATCCGCGGACTCCTGCGCCTCGAAGCGGCTCAGGCTGCTGCCGAGGATTTCCTCGCGGAGGTAGCCGGTCAGCGTGCACAAAGCGGCATTGCATTCGCGCACCCGTCCGTCCGCGCCGACGGCGAGAAATCCATCCATCGCCAGATTGATCACGCTTGCATGGCGCTCGATGGCACGCCTGGCGGCGGAGATATCGGCGATCACGCCGACGAGGCCGCGCTCCGCCCCCTGCCCATCCTGAAAACGGCGCCCGGTCAGGTGCCCCCAGAATTCGCTGCCGTCGGCGCGCAGGTAGAGCCGCTCGAGGTCCACCGCAGCGATCTTGCTCGCGAGCAACGCCCGCATCCGTTCGCGCCCGGTGTCGCGCTCGGCCGGATGAATATGGGCGACATACTCGCTGCCGATGATCTGCGCCAGCGGATGGCCGAACATTTCCGCCATCCGGCGGTTGGCATGGGTGATGACGCCGTCCCGATCGACGAGGAAGATCGCGACGCTGGCGGTGTCGAGGATGTCGCTCAGCAGCGATTCGCGCTCCCGGAGCGCGATCTCGACACGCTTGCGCGCGGTGATGTCGGTGGACACGCCGAGGACGCCGACGACGGTGCCGTCGTCATCGAACAGGGGCTGCTTGACGGCCTGGAAATAGCGGGTTTCGCCGCTGCGGGCGACGACGTTGCGCTCCTCGCCTTCGATCCGGACCGCCTCCTCGATCACCCGGCGGTCGTGGTCGCGGAGGTCTTTCGAGAGCGAAAGGTCGAAAAACCGCTCGTCGGTGCGGCCGAGGATGTCTTCCGCAGCGGCGCCGAACAGCTCGGACACCATCCGGTTGACGTAGGTGTAGCGCCCATCCAGGTCCTTGATGAAGACATGCGCCCCGACATGGTCGAGAGCCTTGCGCAGGCGGAGAACCTCGGCCTCACTCTGGCCCCGATCTGGGTGCGGACGACTCATAGGCGGGCGACGGAGAAATCGATGGACGGGGTACTACGCTACCAGAATTCGATCCGGCGATCGAACTACGGATGGCGGCCACAGGGGCGCAGGAAGGACGCGCTCGGGCAGCGACAGCCAGCGCCCGCAAAGAACTTGATCGAGATCATTCTTCGGCCGGCAACAGAGGCTAGTCTCCCGGATTCGGACGCCCTGTCCTCACCCCCGCCCTTTGCCGAGACGCCATGCGCACCCGACTGAAAACGTCCTTCCTCCCGCTGCTGTTCGCCGCCCTGGGCACAGCCGTCCACGCCGCGGAGCTGTCCTGCCCCGATCTGAAGGAGGCGGTGCAGGTCGCCGCCTGCCCGACCGATGCCGAACTCCGCTTCACCTTCATGGGGTATTGCTCGGACAACGCCCGCCTGTACGGCCGCGACGTGCTGACCTGTGCCAGTTTCGAGAATTACCGCGCGGTGAAGAACATCGCGCTGTGGGAATCGGCCGACGGCGGCTTCAGCGGCTATCTGTCGTGCAACGTTCCGCCGGAGCAGATCCGCGCCTCGCCGGCGCTGCGCATGAAAGTGGAGCGCCAGAAGAACCTGACCCGGCTGATCTGCGACTACGACAACGACCACCGCCTGGAGCAGCGCAGCAAGGCGGCCTGCACCGTGCAGGCCGCCGATTGCAGCACCGGAGCCTGCCGCGCGACCTGCGAGTGAGCACCGCCGCCACCGGCGCGGGTGCCCCTGCCGCCGCCCGCCGGAACCGGTTCAGCCCGGTGTCGCCGGCTGCTGCCCGATGAAGGCGGCCAGCATCGCCGCGACCTCGTCCCGCGCCAGGTCGCGGACGATGAAGACGAGGCGGCTGCAGCGCTCGTCGTAGGGCGGCTGCGAGGGCCACGCCGGCAGGCTGGCGGCGGGATAGACGCTGTGCTGCACGCACTGCAGCACCCGCGGCAGCGGGTCGCCGGCGACGTCGAGCAGGCCCTTGATGCGCAGGATGCGCCCGCCATGGAGCTGGAGGAGCAGCGCCAGGGCGTCGGAAAATTCGTACCACGGCAGCGGCGCGTCGAAGCGCAGGACGAAGCTGTGCACCCCGCCGCCGTGGCGCGACACGGCCTCGCCGCCCGGCACCGGAAGCGCGCCATGCACCGCCGCCTCCCCCAGCCAGGCGGTGACGTCCGGCGCCTTGCCGGCGGCATCGTACAGGCCACAGTCGAACAGCTCGGCGGCGGCGACCGCACCGCCGCGCACGTCCACCTGGCGTGCCCCGGGGTTGAGCAGGGCGAGGCGAGCGGCCACCGCCGCGCGCGCCGCCGCATCGGCGAGGTCGCACTTGGTGAGCAGCAGGCGGTCGGCCATCGCCACCTGGCGCACCGCCTCGTTGTGCACGGCGAGCTGGGCCAGGGCATGGGTCACATCCACCGCGGCGACCACGCCGTCGATGCGGTAGCGCTCGGCGAGGAAGGGCTCGGCCATCAGAGTGTGGATCAGCGGCGCCGGGTCGGCCAGTCCGGTGGTCTCGATCAGCACCCGGCGCAGGCTTTTCAGCTCGCGCCGCAGCGCGCGCATGAACAGCCCTTTCAGCGCCCGCACCAGATCGCCGCGGACGCTGCAGCAAAGGCAGCCCGAATCGAGCACGATCAGGGTCTCGTCGACCTTTTCCACCAGATGGTGGTCGACGGCGACTTCGCCGAACTCGTTGATCAGCACCGCGCAGCCTTCCATCCGCGGCTGGCGCACCAGGTGGTTGAGCAGCGTGGTCTTGCCCGCGCCGAGAAAGCCGGTGAGCACGGTGACGGGAATGCGGCGGTCGTCGGGGCGGGGGGCGTTGTCGTTCATGTCCGGGGTCCTGGTGGTGCGCACAAAGGCCAGGTGGGCGGCCCGGCGGAGCGCAGAGCCATTTTCACACTCCGGGCGATGCGCCGGCGAGCGCCAGGGTATCAGGCTGCGGCCGGCAGCGCGGCTGCGCCGTCCCCCGCCACGCCGGCCAGGCAAGCGGTGCGGCGGAACAGGTGACGGTAGAGGAAGCCCTGGACGTGGTCGAAGCCGATCGCGGCGGCGAACGCGCGCTGCCATTCGTGCTCGATGCCTTCCAGCACCGTCTGCTTGCCGCACTCGCGGGCGAAGGCGACCAGGTGGCGCAGTGCGGCGACGCGCACCGGATCGTCCGGGTGCAGGGTCCACGAGCGGTCGAACTTGAGGAAATCGACCGCGAGCAGGATCGGCAGCGACAGCATCGTGCGCGGCGCGCCGATGTCGTCGAGGGCGAGCTCGACCGGGGTGCCGGCGAAGGCGGCGACCATCGCGTCGCTGAGATCGGCATCGTTGATGCTGCTGTTCTCGATGATCTCGACCACCACGCCGGGGCGGGCGGCGAGCAGCGCCACCAGCGGGTGGGACTCGTCGGCGGCGGCGACCTGGAAGGCGTCGGGGTCGAGATTGACGAACAGGCGCCCCGCCTCCCGCGGCGCGTGGGCGAGCTGCAGGCGCTTCATTTCGTACTCGACCTGGAACAGGCTCAGCGGGCTGCTGTGGAGCGAATCGAACACCTGCTGCGGAGCGAGCGCGCGCCCGTGCGCGTCATAAAAGCGCGCCAGCGCCTCGTAGCCGATGATCGCCCCATCGGCGAGCGCAAGGACGGGCTGGTACTCGACACCGAAACGGCGCTGCTCGATCAGTTCGAGCAGCGCCTGGGCAGGCAGTCGCGGATGCATGGGCACCTCTAGTAATGAGAATGCTTCGCATTTTATACCAGCCGACTACGATCGGCGTCGAATTCGGTGCCTGCCGATGACGACGGTTCTACTGCCAGCCACCGCCGAGCGCCTTGTACAGTGCGACGCGGTTGGTCGCATCCGACAAGCGGGTGGCGATCAGTTCCAGCTCGGCGGCATACAGGCTGCGTTGGGCGTCGAGCAGGCTCAGGTAACTGTCCACCCCGCCCCGGTAACGCGCCTCGGACAGTTCGAAGCTGCGCCTCGCCGCCGCCGCCAGCCGGCGCCGGGCGTCGAGCTGCTCGGCCAGAGTGGCGCGCTCGGCAAGGGCGTCGGCGACCTCGCGGAAGGCGGACTGGATCGCCTTTTCGTACTCGGCGACCTGGATGTCGCGCTGGATTTCGGCCACGTCGAGGCTGGCCTGCAGGCGGCCGGCCTCGAAAATCGGCAGGCGGATCTGCGGCACGAAGCTCCACGCCCGCGAGCCGCTCTCGAATAGGCCGTCGAGCGCGGTGCTGGCGCTGCCGGCGCTGGCGGTGAGGCTGATGCGCGGGAAGAAGGCCGCGCGCGCCGCGCCGATGCTGGCGTTGGCCGCCTGCAGCGCACGTTCGGCCTGAAGGATGTCGGGGCGACGGGCCAGCACTTCGGACGGCAGCCCGGCGGGCAGCTCGGCGACCGCGGCGACGTCCCCGCCGAGCGCCTGCGGCAGCAGTGCGGCCGGCACCGCGACGCCGACCACGAGGGCGAGCGCATTCTCGTCCTGCGCCACCTGCGCCGTGTAGCGCGCGGCGTCGGCGCGCGCGCCCTGGAGCAGGGTCTCGGCCTGGTGCAGGTCGAGCGCCGACACCGCGCCGAGCTCGAAGCTGCGCCGGGTCAGCTCGTAGGACTTCTGCCGGGTTTCGACCGTGTTGCGCGCCAGCGCCAGGCGCTCGCGGTCGGCCCCCAGGCGCAGCCAGGCGCCGGCGACCTCGGCGACGAGGCTGATGTGCGCGCTGCGGCGCGCCTCCTCGGTGCCGAGATAGGTCTGCAAGGCCTGCTCCTCGAGGCTGCGCACGCGGCCGAAGAAGTCGAGCTCGTAGGCGGCGAAGCCGAGGCTGGCGCTGTACTGGCGGCTCACGGTCGATTCGCCGCCGGCGCTGAACGCGCCCGGCGCGCGCTGCGCGTTCTGGCCGCCGCTCAGCGCGATCGAGGGGAACAGCTCGGCGCGCTGGATGCCGTACTGGGCGCGGGCACGTTCGATGGCGAGCGCGGCGACGCGCAGGTCGCGGTTGTTCTCCAGCGCGAGCGCGATCAGCTCGCGCAGGCGCGGATCGGCGAAGTAGTCGCGCCAGGCGATGGCATCGACCGCGGGCGCGGCAGGAGCGGTGGCCGGCGCGTGCGGGAAGCTCGCCGCCACCGGCGCCGCCGGGCGCTCGTAGGCGGGAATCAGCGAGCAGGCGCCGAGCATGGCGGCGGCGAGCGCCAGCCCCACGCCGCGCAACGCCCGGCGCGCACCGCGCAACGCCTGCGGCGCGGACACGGTGGCTTGTGCAGCGAAGTCATTCATTTCAACGTTCCTCCTGGGCAGCCGGCGCGGCGGCCTCTTTCCTCGGCTTGTCCGGGAAAACGCGCTTGATCGCGACGTAGAACAGCGGCACGAAGAAGATCCCGAGCGCGGTCGCGGCGATGGTGCCGCCGAGCACGCCGGTGCCGATCGCGTTCTGGCTGCCGGCGCCGGCGCCGGTGGCGATCGCCAGCGGCAGCACGCCGAAGCCGAAGGCGAGCGAAGTCATCAGGATCGGGCGCAGGCGCATGCGCACCGCGGCTAGGGTGGCGGCGACCAGGTCCTTGCCTTCTTCCATCTGCGCCTTGGCGAACTCGACGATCAGGATCGCGTTCTTCGACGACAGGCCGATGGTGGCGAGCAGGCCGACCTGGAAGTAGATGTCGTTCGACAGCCCGCGCCCGCTGGCGGCGAGCAGCGCGCCGAGCACGCCGAGCGGCACCACCAGCATCACCGCGAACGGCACCGACCAGCTCTCGTACAGCGCCGCCAGGCACAGGAACACCACCAGCAGCGACAGCGCGTACAGCGCCGGCGCCTGCGAGCCGGAGCGGCGTTCCTCGTAGGAGGTGCCCGACCAGTCGTAGCCGATGCCGGCGGGCAGCTTCGCCATGATCTCCTCCACCGCCGCCATCGCCTCGCCGGACGACAGTCCGGGCGCGGCCTGGCCGAGGATCTCCAGCGACGGCTGACCGTTGAAGCGCTCCAGGCGCGGCGAGCCGTAGGTCCAGTGCGAAGTGGCGAAGGCCGAGAACGGCACCATCTCGCCGGCCTTGTTGCGCACGTACCACTTGCCGAGATCCTCCGGGGTCATCCGCGCCGGCGCGTCGCCCTGCAGATAGACCTTCTTGATCCGGCCGCGGTCGAGGAAGTCGTTGATGTAGCTGCCACCCCAGGCGGTCGACAAGGTGTCGTTGATGTCGGCGATCGACAGCCCGAGCGCGCCGGCCTTGGCGTGGTCGATGTCGAGCTTGAGCTCGGGCATGTCCTCCTGGCCGTTGGGGCGCACCCCGGTCAGGCGCGGGTCCTGCGCCGCCATGCCGAGGAACTGGTTGCGCGCGCCGAGCAGGGCGTCGTGGCCGAGGCCGGAGCGGTCCTGCATCTGCACGGTGAAGCCGCCCGAGGTGCCGAGCTCGATCACCGCCGGCGGCACGAAGGCGAACACCATCGCCTCGCGGATCTGCGCGAACGCGCCCATCGCCCGCCCGGCGACCGACTTCACGTCCAGCCCCGGCGCCTGGCGCTCGTCCCAGTGCTTGAGGTTCACGAAGCCGATGCCCATGTGCTGGCCGCTGCCGCCGAAGGAAAAGCCGGCGACGGTGAACAGCGCGCGCACGGTGTCCTTCTCGTTCTCGAGGAAGTGGTGTTCGACCTTCTTCAGCACGTCCAGCGTGCGCTCCTGGGTAGCGCCGGCAGGCAGCACCACCTGGGTGAACATCACCCCCTGGTCCTCCTCGGGCAGGAAGGAGGTCGGCATGCGGGCGAACAGCAGGCCGAGCACGGCGACGATGGCGACGTAGATCGCGAGGAAGCGCACGCTGCGCTTGACGATGCCGCCGACGGCGGATTCGTAGCGCCGCGTGCTGCGCTCGAACTTGACGTTGAACCAGTGGAAGAAGCGGCCGAACAGGCCGCCTTCGCCATGCTCGTGGCCCTTTTCCACCGCCTTCAGCAGGGTCGCGCACAGCGCCGGGGTGAACACGATCGCCACCAGCACCGACAGCGCCATCGCCGAGACGATGGTGATCGAGAACTGGCGGTAGATGACGCCGGTCGAGCCGCCGAAGAAGGCCATCGGCACGAACACCGCGGAGAGCACCAGGCCGATCCCGATCAGCGCGCTGGTGATCTGGTCCATCGAGCGCTTGGTCGCCTCCTTGGGCGGCAGCCCCTCCTCGCTCATCACCCGCTCGACGTTCTCGACCACGACGATGGCGTCATCCACCAGCAGGCCGATCGCCAGCACCATGCCGAACATGGTCAGGGTGTTGATCGAGAAGCCGAACGCCGCCATCAGGCCGAACGTGCCGAGCAGCACCACCGGGATCGCCATCGTCGGGATCAGCGTGGCGCGGAAGTTCTGCAGGAACAGGTACATCACCAGGAACACCAGCGCCACCGCCTCGATCAGCGTCATCACCACCGATTCGATCGAGATCTTGACGAAGGGCGTGGTGTCGTAGGGCACGACGTACTTCACCCCGGCGGGGAAGTAGCGCTGCATCTCGTCAAGGCGGGTGCGCACCGCGGTCGCGGTATCGAGCGCGTTGGCCCCCGACGCGAGGCGGATGCCGACGCCGGCGGCGGGCTGGCCGTTGAAGCGCGCCACGGTGCCGTAGTTCTCGGCGCCGATCTCGACGCGGGCGACGTCCTTCAGGCGCACTTCGCCGCCCTGCGTGCTGCTGCGCAGCAGGATGTCCTCGAACTCGGCCGCGGTCTGCAGCCGGCTCTGCGCGGTGATCGTGGCGGTGAAGCCCTGGCCCGGAAGCGCCGGCGTGCCGCCGAGCTGGCCCGCCGACACCTGGGTGTTCTGCGCCAGCAGCGCGCTGCGCACATCACCCGGAGTGAGGCGGTAGTTGGTCAGTTTTGCCGGATCGACCCACACCCGCATCGCGTACTGGGCGCCGAACACGGTCACTTCGCCGACGCCGTCGACGCGCGACAGCGGGTCCTGCACCGAGGACACGAGGAAGTCCGACAGGTCGGTGCCCGACAGGGTGTTGTCCTCCGACACGAAGCCGACCACCATGAGGAAGTTCATCGCCGACTTGGCGACCGTCACCCCCTGCTGCTGCACCGCCTGCGGCAGCAGCGGCAGCGCGGTCTGGATCTTGTTCTGCACCTGGACCTGGGCGATGTCCGGGTCGGTGTCGGCGGAGAAGGTCAGCGTGGTCGAGGCGTTGCCATAGGCGTCGCTGGTCGACTTCATGTACAGCAGGCCGTCGAGGCCGGTCAGCTTCTGCTCGATGATCTGCGTCACCGAGTCTTCCACCGCCTTCGCCGAAGCGCCCGGGTACTTGGCGTTGATGACGATCGCCGGGGGCGCGATCGACGGGTACTGGGACACCGGCAGCTGCTGGATCGAGAGCGCTCCCGCCAGCATGATGACGATCGCGATGACCCAGGCGAAGATGGGTCGGTCGATGAAGAAACGGGCCATGGCGCCGACCTCACCGCGCCGGGGCGGCCGGCGCCGCCCCCGCTTCCTGGGCCTGCACCGGCGCACCGGGACGGATCTTCTGCAGGCCTTCGACGATGACACGCTCGCCGCCGGCGAGGCCGCCGGTGATCACCCAGCGTTCGCCGAACGACTGCGCGACCGTCACCGGGCGCGCCTCGGCCTTGCCTTCGCCATCGACCACCATCACCAGCGCGGTGCCGCGCGCATCGCGCGACAGCGCCGCGTGCGGCACCAGGATCGCGTCGCTGCGCACGCCCTGCGGCAGGCGTGCGCGCACGTACATGCCGGGCAGCAGCTCGCCCTTCGGGTTGGGAAAGCGCGCCCGCAAGGTGACGCTGCCGGTGCCCTCGTCGACGGTGACTTCGGCCACCGCGAGACGGCCTTCGGCGGCGTACTCGCTGCCGTCTTCGAGAATGAGCTTCACCGGCACCTCTCCCTTCGCCCCCGCCTGCAGGCGGCCGGCGGCGATTTCACGGCGCAGGCGCAGCAGCTCAACGCTCGACTGGGTGAGGTCGACGTAGATCGGATCGAGTTGCTGCACGGTGGCGAGCACGGCGTCCTGGTTGGCGGTGACGAGCGCGCCCGGGGTCACCGCCGAGCGGCCGATGCGCCCCGTGATCGGCGACTTCACCCGGGTGTAGTCGAGATCGATCTTCGCCTTCTCCAGCGCCGCCTTCGCCGCCGCGACCTCGGCGCGCGCCTGGCCGAGCGCGGCGGCAGCGTCGTCGTTGGCCTGGCGGCTGACGGCCTCGATCCTGACCAGCTCGGCGTAGCGCTCGGCCTTCAGGCGCGCGGCATGGAGGTTGGCCTCGGCGCGGGCGAGGTCGGCCGCGGCGCTGGCATGCGCGGCCTGGTAGGGAGCGGGGTCGATCTGGTACAAGACCTGCCCGGCCTTGACCTCGCTGCCCTCGGTAAACGGGCGCTCCTTGACAATGCCGGTGACCTGGGGACGCAGTTCGGCGATCAGGTAGGGCGCGGTACGGCCAGGAAGCTCCGCCACCATCGGCACGGCCTCGGCCTGCACCGTGACGACGGTGACCATCGGCGCCGGCGGCGGCGCCGAGCGGGCCGCGGCACCGGGTTCACCGCCGCTGCAGGCGGCGAGCAGGGTCGCGCTCAGCGCGGCGACGGCAAGGGAATCGAGAAGCGGGGTGCGACGGGTCTGCATAAGGGCCTCTCCGCACGAGGACCAGGCGACGCTGCCGGCTCGGGACCGGCAGCGACAAACCAGATCACTCGAATGGTCATTCTAGATTGAACGCTCATTCTATGTTAGCCTTTGCTGTAATGCAAGATACGCGTGCGCCCGCCGCGCGCCCAGGAGAACCCGCGATGCCCGTCCCGCCCCATTCCGCCACCGAGCAGCCACGCGCCGAAGCGCGCCGTCAGCAGATCCTGTGCGCCGCCGCCCAGTGCTTTCGCGAGCACGGCTTCCACGGCGCCAGCATCGCGCAGATTTCCAAGACCGCGGGCATGAGCGCGGGCCATATCTATCACTACTTCGAGAACAAGGAAGCGATCATCGCCGCGATCGTGGCGCAGGATCTGGAAGATCTGCTGACCCTGACGGCAGAGCTTCGTTCGGCCAGCAACGTGCGCGCAGCGATGATCGAGCGCGTGGCCGAGGGCGTGCTCGATCAGCTCGATCCGCTGCGCGCCGGGCTGAAGCTGGAAATCGTCGCCGAAGCGGCACGCAACCCGCGCGTGGCGCAGATCGTGCGCGATGCCGACATCGCCTGCCGGCGCGGGCTCGCCGACACCATCCGCGACATCCGCCGCGCCGCCGGCCACGCCGACGACGAGGCCGCGATCGCGAGCATGGTCGAGGTCCTGGCGACGCTGTTCGAAGGCCTGCTGCTACGCAGCATCCGCAATCCCGGGATCGACCACGCGCAGGTGATCCGCCGCATCCAGGCCGCGGTCAACGACCTCCTCGACCAGGCCTCGTGATCCCCGTATCGACCAACATCCACGCCGCCCGCAGCATCAGCCAACCACTCGCACACAGACCAAGCAGCGCCTGCCCCCTCTCCCGCCCGGGGCAGGCTCAATGCGCCTCGTCCCAGTTCTCCCCCGCACCGACCTCCACCAGCAGCGGCACCTCCAGCACCGCAACCTCGCCCATCAGCCGCGGCAGCTCGGCGCGGACCAGCTCGAGCTCGGCCTTCGGCACTTCCAGCACCAGTTCGTCATGGACCTGGAGAACCAGTTTCGACTTCAGCGCCGACCCCGCCAGCCAGCGGCTGACCGCGATCATCGCCTTCTTGATCAGGTCGGCCGCGGTGCCCTGCATCGGCGCGTTGATCGCCGCACGCTCGGCGGCCTGGCGGCGGCCGGCCTGCTGGGCGCGGATCTCGGGCAGGTAGAGCCGGCGGCCGAACACGGTCTCGACGTAGCCCTGCGCCTTGGCCTCGGCCTTGATCCGTTCCATGTAGTCGGCCACCCCGGGGTAGCGCGCGAAGTAGCGGTCGATCCAGCCCTGCGCGGCGGCGCGCTCGATGCCGAGGTTCTTCGCCAGGCCGTGCGCGCTCATGCCGTAGATGAGGCCGAAGTTGATCACCTTGGCGTAGCGGCGCTGCTCGCTCGTGACTTCGGCCGGGGTGCAGCCGAAGACCTCGGCGGCGGTGGCGCGGTGCACGTCCTCGCCGTGGGCGAAGGCTTCGAGCAGGCGGGCGTCGCCCGACAGGTGGGCCATGATCCGCAGCTCGATCTGCGAATAGTCGGCGGAGACGATCAGGTGCTCGCGCGGGGCGATGAAGGCGGCGCGGATGCGGCGGCCCTCGGGCGTGCGGATCGGGATGTTCTGCAGGTTGGGCTCGGAACTCGACAACCGCCCGGTGACCGCGGTGGCCTGCGAGAAGCTGGTGTGCACGCGGCCGGTGTGCGGATCGACCATGCGCGGCAGCTTGTCGGCGTAGGTGCTCTTGAGCTTGGACAAGCTGCGGTGTTCGAGCAGCAGCTTCGGCAGCGGGTAGTCCTCGGCGAGCTGGGTGAGCACGTCCTCGTCGGTGGACGGCTGGCCGGTGGCGGTCTTCTTCACCACCGGCAGGCCGAGCTTGGCGAACAGGATCTCGCCGAGCTGCTTGGGCGAGCCGAGGTTGAAGGGCTGGCCGGCGAGGGCGTGCGCCTCGCGTTCGAGCGCATGCAGGCGGCGGCCGAGCTCCTCGCCGTGTTGGGCGAGGAGGAAGGGGTCGATCAGCACCCCGGTCCGTTCCATCTCGAGCAGCACCGACAGCACCGGCAGCTCGAGGTCGCGATACAGCGCGGCCAGCCGCGGCGCAGCCTCGAGCTGCGGCCACAGCTTGCGGTGCAGGCGCAGGGTGAGGTCGGCATCTTCGGCGGCGTACTCGGTGGCGCGCTCGATCGCGACCTCGTCGAAGCCGATCTGTTTGGCGCCCTTGCCGCAGACCTCGGTGTAGGGAATCGCCGTCAGGCCGAGGTGGCGACGGGCGAGCGAATCGAGGTCGTGGGTCTTGTCGCTTTCGAGCACGTAGGATTCAAGCAGGGTGTCGTGGGCGATGCCGCGCAGGGTGATGCCGTGGTTGGCGAGCACGTGGGCGTCGTACTTCAGGTTCTGGCCGAGCTTGGGGTGCGCATCGGACTCGAGCCAGGGCCGGAGCTTGTCCAGCACGTCGGCGAGCACCAGCTGCGCCGACACGTCCTGGCCACGATGCGCCAGCGGCAGGTAGGCGGCCTCGCCCGGGGCGATCGCGAACGACATCCCGACCAGCTTTGCCGCCATCGGGTCGAGGCTGGTGGTCTCGGTGTCGAAGGCGGTGAGCCCGGCGGCGCCGATCTTCGCCAGCCAGGCATCGAACGTGGGCCAGTCGAGGATCGCGACGTAGCCGCTGCGGTGGGCGCCGGGGGCGCACGGCGGATCGTCCGCCGCGTCAGCGGGCTCAGCGGGCTCAGCGGGCTCAGCGGGCTCAGCGGCGAAGCGGCGCGCCTCGGTCGCCGCCTTGGCGTCGGCGACGCTCGCCGCACCCGCCACTGCACCATCGAGGTCCTTCAGCCAGCCACGGAACTCGAAGCGCTCGTACAGCGCGCGCAACGCCGCCTTGTCGTCGTCGCGCGCAGGCAGCTCATCGAGCGTCAGCGGCAGGGCGACGTCGGTCGCCACCGTCACCAGGCGCCGCCCCAGGGGCAGAAAATCCAGGTGCCGGCGCAGGTTGTCGCCGACCTTGCCGCCGACCTTGGCGGCGTTGGCCACCAGGGCGTCGAGGCTGCCGTACTCGGTGAGCCACTTCACCGCCGTCTTCGGCCCGCACTTCTCGACCCCGGGCACGTTGTCCACCGTGTCGCCGACCAGCGCCAGATAGTCGACGATGCGCTCGGGCGGCACGCCGAACTTGGCGGTGACCCCGGCTTCGTCGAGCACTTCCTCGCTCATCGTGTTGACCCAGCGCACCCCCGGGCGCACGAGCTGGGTGAGGTCCTTGTCGCCGGTCGAGATCACCACCTCCCAGCCGCGCTCGAGCGCCTGGCGGGTCAGCGTGCCGATGACATCGTCGGCCTCGACCCCATCGACCGCCAGCAGCGGCCAGCCCTCGGCCTGCACCGCCGCGTGCAGCGGTTCGATCTGGGCGCGCAGGTCGTCGGGCATCGGCGGACGGTGCGCCTTGTAGTCGGGATACCAGTCGTCGCGGAAGGTCTTCCCCTTGGCATCGAACACGCAGGCGCGGAATTCGGCCTTGTAGTCGCTTTCGAGCCGACGTAGCATCGACAGCACGCCCCGGATCGCCCCCGTCGGCTCGCCCTGCGAGTTGCGCAGGTCGGGCAGCGCATGGAAGGCGCGGTAGAGGTAGCTGGAACCATCGACAAGAAGCAAAGTGGGCATGCTGGAAAAGTCCTTGCGGGAAAACCGGGCGATCGAAGCAGGGTCAACAGGGTGAGGCGGCACGGAACATCGGCGCACCGCCCCGGACCGCACCCCGCAGCCGGCGCTGATCGGCGCACGGACAGCGCATCCGGCGGGCACGCGCGAAGAGCCAGTCCCCACCACACGAGAACAACATGACCGCGAAAGAAAAACTCCCCCGCAGCGTGCCGGACGGCACCGCGCCGCGCTACAACGCGCGCGAGTCCTGGCGAATCTTTGGAATTATGGCAGAGTTCGTCGAGGCCACCGAACGCCTGTCGGCGATCCGCCCGGCGGTATCGATCTTCGGCAGCGCACGCACGCCGCCGGACCACATGTACTACATGCTCACCGAGAAAATCGCCCGCCTGCTGTCGGACTCGGGCTTCGCGGTGATCTCGGGCGGCGGCCCCGGGATCATGGAAGCGGCGAACAAGGGCGCCTTCTTCGGCAAGAGCCCCTCGGTGGGGCTCAACATCCAGCTCCCGCTCGAGCAGGGCGCCAACCCCTACCAGGACATCTCGCAGACCTTCCAGCACTTCTTCGCACGCAAGTTCATGTTCGTGAAGTTCGCCGCGGCCTACGTGGTGATGCCGGGCGGTTTCGGCACGCTCGACGAGCTGCTCGAAGCGATGACGCTGATCCAGACCAAGAAGAGCCGGCGCATCCCGATCATCCTGGTCCACGGCCCGTTCTGGAAAGGCCTGCTCGACTGGCTGCGCGACCGCCTCGTCATCGAAGGCATGATCAACCGCGAAGACCTCGACCTGGTGCAGGTCATCGACAAACCCGAAGAGGTGGTCGAGGCGATCTTCAAGCATTACGAGCGCCGCGGTTTCCAGCCCCTGCCGGCAGAGCACGAGATGATGCTCAATCTTTGAGCGGCGCAGCACCGGCGCGCGGCCGGCAAATCGTCGGCACGCGGCCCCGGGCGCCGAAAGCGCCCGCGAAACGGCTAGAATCCAGCCATATCCAGGAGAACACCATGCGCCGCACCCTGACCGCCCTGCTGCTCGCCGCTGCCCTGCCCGCGTTCGCCCAGCAGCCCCCGGCCCTCGAACCGATTCCCGAACCGCCGCCGATGCCGGCCGACAGCGAAGCCATCGACGAGCCCGAAGTCACCATCGTCAAGCGCGGCGAGGACACCGTCACCGAATACCGCATCCGCGGCAGGCTCTACATGGTCAAGGTCACGCCGCCGCACGGCGTGCCCTACTACCTGATCGACAGGGAAGGCAACGGCCAGATGGTGCGCGACGACAGCGCGCCGACGCTGGCGGTGCCGATGTGGGTGGTCAAGTCCTGGTGAGCACGTCCCCCCGCACCGCCGCCGTCCCCCGCGGGGAGGCAGGGCGCGTGCGCAGCTTCGCCCCGGTGTTCCGCGCCGACGCCCGGGTCCTGGTGCTCGGCAGCATGCCGGGCGCGGCCTCGCTGGCGGCGGCGCAGTACTATGCCCACCCGCGCAATGCCTTCTGGTCGATCATGGGCGCCCTGTTCGGCGCCGGGCCGCAGCTGCCCTACACCGACCGGCTGGAGCGGCTGGTCGCCGCGGGGGTCGCCCTGTGGGATGTGATCGGCAGCTGCGCGCGTGCCGGCAGCCTCGACAGCGCGATCGCCCCCGACAGCGTCGTGCCCAACGATTTCGTCGCCCTGTTCGCGGCCTGCCCGCAGCTCAGCGCGGTCTTTTTCAACGGCGCCGCCGCCGAGGCCGCTTTCCGCCGCCACGTCCAGCGTGCTGCTGCCACCCCACCCCTGCGCCTTGCCCGCCTGCCGTCGACCAGTCCGGCCCATGCCGCGCGCGGCTTCGAGGCCAAGCTCGAAGCCTGGCAGACGCTGCGGGCCGCGGCGGCCGGCGATGACCCGGCGCCGACCCGCGCACCGGCCCGCGGCGGCACCTCGCCCAAGGCCGCACGCGCCCTCGCCGCCTGAGCCGACCGCCGCCCACCCCGGAGCCCGCATGTCCGTTTTCACCCCCGTTCCCGAACCCGCGCTCGCCGAGTGGCTGAAGGACTATGCCATCGGCCGCCTGGTCGTGCTGAAAGGCATTTCCGCCGGGGTCCAGAACAGCAACTTCTTTGTCACCACCACGCTCGGGCGCTACGTGCTGACCCTGTTCGAAGGCATGACCCGCGCCGAGCTGCCCTATTACCTGCACCTGATGGCCCACCTGTCGCGCCACGGCCTGCCGGTGCCGGGGCCGATCGCCAACCGCCACAACGAATACCTCGGCACCTTGCAGGAGCGCCCCGCGGCGCTGGTGATGCGCCTGTCGGGCGCCTCCGAGATGGCGCCCGGCACGAACCACTGCGCAAAGGTCGGCGCCATGCTCGCCGGCCTGCACCTGGCCGGCCAGTCCTACGGCCGCCGCCAGGACAATCCGCGCGGTCCGGCCTGGCGCAGCGAAACCGCACGCGCGGTGCGCGACTTCCTGCCCGCCGACGAACGCCGCCTGCTCGATGCCGAAATCGCCTTCCAGGCCACGGTGGACCTCGCCCGCCTGCCTGCCGGCGCGATCCACGCCGACCTCTTCCGCGACAACGTGCTGTGGGAGGCGGGTGACGACGGCGAAATGCACATCGGCGGCGTCATCGACTTCTACTTCGCCGGCTTCGACGCCCTGCTGTTCGACGTCGCCGTCACCGTCAACGACTGGTGCTCCACCCCCGACGGCCGCCTCGACCCCGCCCGCAGCGCCGCCCTGCTCGCCGCCTACCACGCCGAGCGCCCATTCACCGCGGAGGAAGCCGGCGCCTGGCCGGCGATGCTGCGCGCCGCCGCGCTGCGCTTCTGGCTGTCGCGCGCCGCCGACTTCCACCTGCCGCGCAGCGGCGAGCTGGTGCTGGTGAAGAACCCCGACGAATACCGCGACATCCTGCGCCTGCGCATCGCCAACGTGCCCCCCCTGCCACGATGAACACCCCCCGCCCCCTCCCGCCGCCGCCCGCACCGGGCGATGTCGCCCCCGGCCACGCCCTGCAGTGGATCAGCGCCGGCTGGCGCCTGTTCATGCAGGCCCCCGGCACCTGGGCGGTGCAGGCGCTGATCTTCATCATCGTCATCACCGCCCTCGGCTTTCTCCCCGTCCTCGGCTGGGCGGCGGCGCCGATCGCGCTGCCGGTGCTGGTGGCCGGGATGCTGGCGGGCGCACAGGCGCTCGACCGCGGCCAGGCGCTGCGCGTCGACCACTTGTTCGAGGGCCTCCGCCGCCACCCCGGCAACCTCCTGCTGGTGGGCGTCTTCCATCTGCTCGGCCTGCTGCTGGCGGCGATGGTGGCGGCGGCCAGCGGCGGCAGCGCGATGCTCACCGGCGCGGCGATCGGCGCCTTCGCCGGCATGGGCATGGCCGCCGGCGGGATGATGCTCGGGATGCTGGTGTTTACCGTGCTGTGGGCGCTGCTGATGATGGCGCTCTGGTTCGCCCCCGCGCTGGTGATGCTGCACGGCGTGGCTCCGCTCGATGCGATGAAGCTGTCGGCGCGCGCCTGCGTCCACAACCTGCTCGCCTTCATCGTGCTGGCGGTGCTGCTGTACGTGCTGCTGTGGGTGGCGATGCTGCCCGCCGGGCTCGGCATGCTGATCCTGATCCCGGTGATCGCCGGGGCGCTGTACGCGGCGTGGAAGGAAACCTTCTCCCCCCTGCTCGGGCTGCCGACGAGCCCTGCCGGCGGCGATTCGCAACCCGCCCCACCCCCCTCCGAACCCCCTCGACCCTGAAAAGACCCATGCAAGCGAACCAACTCCCGATGCAGCGCGGCTGGGCCTGGCTGCGCGACGGCGTGCAGCTGTGGCGCCGCAACCCGGCGCTGATCACCTTCGCCACCTTCGGCTACCTGCTGACCCTGGTGGTGCTGAGCGTGGTACCGCTGATCGGCCAGCTTGCCGCCTCGCTGATCATGCCGGCGCTGTCGGTGGGCGTACTCAACGCCTGCCGCGCCATCGACGCCCGCCGCAAGGCCGGCCCCGACGTGCTGTTTTCGGGGTTCAGGATCAACCTCCAGGCGCTGGTGGCGATCGGCGGCCTCTACCTGATCGCCACCATGGCGGTGCTGCTGATCCTCACCGCGGTCGACGACGGCACCCTGTTCGAGATCCTGCGCGGCGGCGAAGTCGACCCGCAGACGGCGGGCGACTCGACGCTCGGCTTCACCCTGGTCGTCGCCGTCGCGCTGTCGACCCCGGTGATGATGGCCTACTGGTTCGCCCCGATGCTCGCGGCGTGGTGGCGGGTGTCCGCGCCGAAGGCGCTGTTCTTCAGCTTTTATGCCTGCCTGCGCAACTGGCGCCCCTTCCTCGCCTACGCCATCGGCCTGGCGATCTTCGGCGCGATCCTGCCGGGCATCGTCATCGGCGTGCTCGGCCTGATCTCGCCCGCGCTCGGCACCCTGGCCTCGCTGCCGATCCCGCTGCTGATCGTGCCGGTGATCTTCGCCAGCTTCTACACCTGCGCGCGCGACGTCTTCGGGCTGCCCGACGGCAGCACCCTGCCGGCGATCGACACCGCCGCGGACGGCGGCGATGGCGGCTGAGGCCGGGAGCGGGGGCGGGGCGAACACCCCGCTCGGCGTCCTCGGCGGCACCTTCGACCCGATCCACCTCGGCCACCTGCGCCTCGCCGAAGAGGCCCGCGAAGCGCTCGCCCTCGCCGGTGTGCGCCTGATTCCCGCCGGCCAGCCGCCACATCGCGGCACCCCGCACAGCACCGCGGAAGACCGCCTGGCGATGGCGCGGCTGGCCACCGCCGCCAACCCCGCCCTCACGGTGGACGACGGCGAAGTACGCTCGGCACAGAAGAGCTACACCGTGCTCACCCTCCAGCGCCTGCGCGCCGAGCTCGGCGCACAGCGCCCGCTGGTGCTGATCCTCGGCGCCGACGCCTTCGCCGGCCTGCCGGCCTGGCATCGCTGGGAGGCGCTGTTCGAGCTCGCCCACATCGCCGTCGCCAACCGCCCCGGCTACGCGCCGCACGGCCGGCGCTGGCCCGCCACCCTGTCGCCGGCGCTCGACGCCGCCTGCCGCGGCCGCCACAGCGCCGACCCGGCCGACCTGCGCACCGCCCCGGCCGGCCGGATCGTTCCGTTCGACATGACTCCGCTCGCGATTTCCGCCTCGCTGATCCGCGACCTGGTGAAGAACGGCCATAGCGTGCGCTATTTGCTGCCCGATCCGGTTCTCGACTATATTGCCGCGCACCGTCTGTATCGCTGACCGAGCCCGCCAGCGGCACACCCGGCATGCGCCGGCGCGGACCATCCGGGCCATCGCCTGGCCCTGCAGCCCGGCACCACCGGTCAAGCCGCTTGCACCGGGCCGCCCCCAACCGAACCCAGCCCCACCAGGACCTGAATGGACATCCCCGCCCTGCAGAAAATCGTCGTTCAAGCGCTCGAGGACATCAAGGCGCGCGACATCGAAGTCATCGACACCGCCCGCCACACCCCGCTGTTCGACCGCATCGTCATCGCCAGCGCCGACTCCGGGCGCCAGACTCGCGCCCTCGCCCACAACGTCCAGGACAAGGTGAAATCCGCCGGCGGCGAAGTGCTCAGCACCGAAGGCGAGGAAAGCGGCGAATGGGTCCTCGTCGACCTCGGCAGCATCGTCGTGCACATCATGCAGCCCGCGGTGCGCAGCTACTACAAGCTCGAGGAACTGTGGGGCCACGCCCCGGCTGCCCGCCGCCCTGCCGCCGCCGACCGCTGACGTGCGCCTCACCATCGTTGCCGTCGGCCACCGCATGCCCGGCTGGGTGCAGGCCGGCTTCGACGAATTCGCCCGCCGCATGCCGCGCGAGCTGCCGCTGCAGCTCGTCGAAGTGAAAGCCGAGCCGCGCACCAGCGGCAAGACCGTCGATGCGCTGATGGCCGCCGAAGCCGCCCGTATCGAAGCCGCGCTGCCGCCGCGCTGCCGGCGGGTGATCCTCGACGAGCACGGCGCCGACCTGACGACGCCGGCCCTCGCCCGCCGGCTCGAAGCCTGGCAGGCCGGCGGCACCGACATCGCCCTGATCGTCGGCGGCCCCGACGGCCTCGCGCCGGCGCTCAAGGCCGGCGCCGACGAGGCGATCCGCCTCTCCAGCCTGACCCTGCCGCACGCGCTGGTGCGCCCGCTGCTGGCCGAGGCGCTGTACCGCGCCTGGACGGTACTGCGCAAGCACCCCTATCACCGCGAATGAGGCCTCGCCCATGCCCATCAGTCCGCGCATCTATCTCGCCTCCACCAGCCCGCGCCGCCGCGAACTGCTGCGCCAGATCGGCGTGGGCTTCGACGTCCTCGCCTTCCGTAGCGGCGAGCGCGGCGAGGACGCCGACGTCGACGAGACGCCGCTGCCCGGCGAGACAGTCGAGCGCTACGTCGAACGCCTCGCCCTCGCCAAGGCCGAAGCCGGCGTGCGCCGCGTGCTGTGGCGCAAGCTGCCGCAGCGCCCGGTGCTCGCCGCCGACACCGCGCTCGAAGTCGACGGCGACATCATCGGCAAGCCGGTCGACGCCGCCGACGCCCACGCCATCCTGTCCCGCCTGTCCGGGCGCAGCCACCGGGTGCTGACCGCGGTGGCGGTCGGCGACGGCCGGCGCATCCGCAGCCGGCTGTCGGTCAGCGAAGTGCGCTTCCGCCCCCTCGGCGAAGACGACATCCGCCACTACATCGCCTGCGGTGAACCGATGGACAAGGCCGGCGCCTACGGCATCCAGGGGCGCGCCGCGGTGTTCGTCGAGGAGATCCGCGGCAGCTACTCGGGCATCATGGGGCTGCCGCTGTTCGAGACCGCGCAGCTGCTCGATGCCTTCGGCTGCGGCGTCATCGGCAGTGGGATCAGGTCTTGAATTCGCGCCTCCCCGCCGCCGTCCGCGGAAGCGCAGAAGCAAGACCTGATCCCATTCGAAACGACATCATGAGCATCGAATTCCTCATCAACTGCACCCCGCAGGAAACCCGGGTGGCGATCGTCGAGCAGGGCGTGGTGCAGGAACTGCACATCGAGCGCACCACCTGTCGCGGCATCGTCGGCAACATCTACCTCGGCAAGGTGGTGCGGGTGCTGCCCGGCATGCAGTCGGCCTTCATCGACATCGGCCTCGAGCGCACCGCCTTCCTCCACGTCGCCGACATCTGGACCGACCGCCCCCACGGCGAGCCGGCACGCCCGATCGAGCGCATCCTCGCCGAAGGCCAGAGCCTGATGGTGCAGGTGCTCAAGGACCCGATCGGGACCAAGGGCGCGCGCCTGTCCACCCAGATCAGCCTCGCCGGGCGCCTGCTCGTCTACCTCCCTCAGGAAAAACACATCGGCATTTCACAGCGGATCGAGGATGAGGCCGAGCGCGAAGCCCTGCGCGGTCGCCTCGCCGCCCTGGTGCCGGAGGACGAAGCCGGCGGCTTCATCGTCCGGACGATGGCCGAATCCGCCTCCGACGCCGAGCTCGCCGCCGACATCGCCTACCTGCGCAAGCTGTGGAGCGAGGTCTCCGGCAGCACCCGCGGCGCGTTCCCGCCCAAGCTGGTGCACGAGGACCTCGGCCTGGGCCAGCGCACCCTGCGCGACCTGGCCAACGACGAGACCACCCGCATCCGCATCGATTCGCGGGAAAACTTCCAGAAGCTTTCCGCCTTCGCCGCCGAATACACCCCCAAGGTCCTGCCCCTGCTCGAGCACTACAGTGGCGAACGCCCGCTGTTCGAGCTCTACAACGTCGAAGAGGAAATCCAGAAGGCGCTCGCCCGCCGCGTGGACCTGAAGTCCGGCGGCTACCTGATCATCGACCAGACCGAAGCGATGACCACCGTCGACGTCAACACCGGCGGCTTCGTCGGCGCGCGCAACTTCGACGACACCATCTTCAAGACCAACCTCGAGGCGACCCAGACCATCGCCCGCCAGCTGCGCCTCAGGAACCTCGGCGGCATCATCATCATCGACTTCATCGACATGGAAAACGCCGAGCACCGCGAGATGGTGCTCGACGAGTTCCGCAAGGCCCTGGCGCGCGACCACACCAAGATGAGCATCAACGGCTTCACCGCGCTCGGCCTGGTGGAGATGACGCGAAAGCGCACCCGCGAATCGCTCGCCCACCTGCTGTGCGAGCCCTGCCCCACCTGCAGCGGCCGCGGCGAAGTCAAGACCGCGCGCACGGTGGCCTACGAGATCCTGCGCGAACTGCTGCGCGAGGCGCGCCAGTTCAACGCCAGGGAGTTCCGCGTCCTCGCCGCGCCCAACGTCATCGACCTCTTCCTCGACGAGGAAAGCCAGTCGCTGGCGATGCTGTCGGACTTCATCGACAAGAAAGTCTCACTCCACGCCGAGGGCAGCTACACCCAGGAGCAGTTCGACATCGTCCTGCTGTGAGCCCTCCGCGCCCCAAGCGAACTGCACTCTGCCGGCCGCCCCAAACATTGACCCAGATCAAAGGATAACAACAACAGCATAGCGTGCCCTGCTTGTGGATATTCGCTCGAGGTAAGCTCCGGATGCCGTAGCGTTAAAAGATGCCGCGGCGGTGGTGCCGGCACCGCTACCGTGCCTTCCGCCACGAGCACGCATCCGCAGTAATGACAGCCGGCCGAGGCCGGGTCCGCCATCCAGGAGACAGGCACCGATGCAAAAACGCGACTTGCCCGCAGGTATTTCCCGCACCCTGAGGAACGTCCTTTCGCTCAACCTCCAGAACAAGATCCTGCTGCTGGTGCTGATCCCGCTCGTGATCTCCTCCACCAGCCTGGTGCTCATGGAAAACATGGCGCGGATCGAGGACATGCGCACCCAGCTCGCGCAGCAGCGCACGCTGCTCACCGAGTCCCGTCAGCAAGGGGTCAAGGACGTCGTGGCCCTGGCCAGGTCGATGGTGCAGCAGGTCGCCACCGGAACGGCCGACCCCGAAGTCGCCAAGGAAACCGCCAAGGCCTTGCTGCGCAACATGCGCTTCGGCGACGGCAACTACGTGTTCGTCTTCGATCATGCGGGCACCATGCTCGTCCAGCCCGCCGTGCCGCGCCAGGAAGGCACCCGGATGATCGATGCCACCGACCCCAACGGCAAGCCGCTGATCCGCGACATGATCGACGTCGCCCGCAACGGCGGCGGCCACTATCAGTACGCCTGGCCCCACCCGGGCACCGGCAGGCAGGAGCCGAAATACTCCTACGTCGCCAACCTGCCGGAGTGGGGCTGGGTGATCGGCGCCGGCGTCTATGTCACCGACATCGACGCCGCGATGACCGCGATCGAGCAGGTCGCGCAGGAAAACCTGAGCGCGACGCTGCTGCGCTTCTTCCTCATTTCCTCGGCGCTACTGCTCGCCATCACGGTGCTCACCGTCCTCGTCACCCGCCGGATCGTGCGCCAGATCCGCGACACCGCCACCACCATGGAAAAGATCGCCCACGAGGTGGCCGACGGCAGGGGCGACCTCACCCGCCGCCTCCGCATCACCAGCAGCGACGAGATCGGCGAACTCGCCACCCAGTTCAACGGTTTCCTGGCCCGCATCCAGGCGACCCTGATCGAAGTCCGCCAGAGCGCGTCCGACGTCTACCAGGCCTCCACCGAGATCGCCCAGAGCAGCGAGGAACTCGCCTCGCGCACCGACCAGGCCGCCGCCAGCCTGCAGCAGACCTCCTCGGCGATGGAGCAGATCACCTCCACCGTCGGCAACAACGCCGAACACGCCCAGGAGGCCGACCGCCTCGTCCAGTCCGCCGCCCAGGTGGCGCACCAGGGCAGGGAGGCGATGGAGAAGGTGGAGAAGACCATGGCCGACATCAGCCGTTCGTCGACGCAGATCGGCGACATCCTCTCGATGATCGACGCGATCGCCTTCCAGACCAACATCCTCGCCCTCAACGCCTCGGTGGAGGCTGCCCGCGCCGGCGATCACGGCCGCGGCTTCGCCGTCGTCGCCCAGGAAGTCCGCATGCTGGCGCAGCGCTCGGCCGATGCGGCAAAGCAGATCAAGACCCTGATCGGGGAGTCCGTCGAGCACTCCCGGAGCGGCGCCGAAATCGTCCAGCAGGCCGGCAGGACGATGCAGCTGATCGTGCAGCGCGTCACCGAAGTGACCAGCGCCATCGCCGAAATCAGCGCCGGCTCACGCGAGCAAAGCGTGGGCATCGGCGAAGTCAACACCGCAGTCACCCAGATGGACACCATGACCCAGCAGAACGCCGCGATGGTCGAACAGAACGCCGCCACCGCCAGCACCATGCGCGCCCATGCCGAGCACCTGAACCACCTGATCCGCGCCTTCGTGCTCGGGGACGCCGCCACCTCTGCGGCCGGGCACCCCGCAGTCTCCACCCCGGGAGCGCTGCCCCACACCCTGGACGGCGCTGCGCCGCGCGCCGCCCTGCCGCCCCGGCGTGCCCTGTCCGCCGGCTGAGCCCCGCGGACGAGGGCGCCGGCCGGCGCATTTTCGTGCATGCGCCGGCCGCCACTGATACCCTGCCGGCTCTGATCGTCCACGCGCCGGCTCCCCCCGGCACGCAACGCCCGCCTGCAGCCCCGTGAACGCCGCCCCGCCCCATCCCGCCGAACCCCGCCCGGAACGCTACCGCAGCGCGCTCACCCGCCATTTCGCCGCCACCCGCCCGGCCTTCCTCGCCGTCACCCTGGTCGCCTGCCTGATCGGCCTCGCCAGCGCCCACGCCGGCGGCGTCGCCATCGACCCATGGACGGCCCTGCCGACCCTGCTCGCTACCCTCGCCGCCCATGCCGGCGGCAACGTCATCAACGACTACCACGATGCCGTCAACGGGGCCGACGACGCCAACCGCGGGCGCCTGTTTCCGTTCACCGGAGGCAGCCGCTTCATCCAGAACGGCGTCCTCAGTGCGCGCCAGAGCGCGCGCTTCGGCTACGGCCTGCTCGCCGCGGTAGTCCCCGCGGGATTGTGGCTCGCCGCCCAGGCCGGCCCCGGCCTGGTGCTGGTCGGCGCCGCCGGACTCGTCCTCGGCTGGGCGTATTCCGCCCCGCCGCTGCAACTGGTCCATCGCGGCTGCGGCGAAGTGGTGATCACCGCCTGCTGGCTGCTGGTCGTGGTCGGCGCCGACTACGTCCAGCGCGGCGCCTTCGCCATGCTGCCGGCCGCCGCCGGCCTGTCCTACGCCCTGCTGGTGGCCAACCTGCTGTTCATCAACCAGTTCCCCGACCATGACGGCGATGCCGCCGCCGGCAAGCGCACCCTGGTCGTGCGCCTCGGCCCGCAGGTCGCAAAATGGGGCTACCTGCTGATCGCGATCACCGCCTATGCCTGGTTGATCGCCATGGTCACCGCCCACCAGCTGCCGCAGAAAACCGCCGCCGCCGCGCTGACGGTGGCGATTTCCTTTCCCGCCGCGCGCGACCTGCTCGAATACGCCGCCACCCCGGCCGAACTCGCCCCCGCGATCCGGCGCACCATCGCCGCCACCCTGGTCCACGGCCTGCTCCTCGCCGCCGCGCTGGCGTTGTTCTGACCGGGGCGATGCCGCCCTGCCGCGGCCAGGCTGGTACACTCGGCGTCTCACCTCCCGGACGCCTCCCGATGATCGGCCGCCTCACCGGCACCCTGCTGGAAAAGACCCCTCCCCAGATCCTCATCGACGTCCATGGCGTCGGCTACGAAGTCGACGTGCCGATGAGCACGTTCTACGGCCTGCCGGCCACCGGCGCGGCGGTGAGCCTGCACACCCACTTCGTCGTGCGCGAGGACGGCCACTTCCTGTTCGGTTTCGCCACCGCGGAAGAGCGCACCACCTTCCGCCAGCTGCTGAAGGTGTCCGGTGTCGGCGCACGCATGGCGCTCGCGGTGCTGTCGGGACTTTCGGTGAACGACCTCGCCCAGGCCGTGGCGCTGCAGGAAGCCGGCCGCCTGGTGAAGATTCCCGGCATCGGCAAGAAGACCGCCGAGCGCCTCCTGCTCGAGCTGCGCGACAAGCTCGGCAAAGCCCTGCCGAACCTGGCTGGCGCCAAACTCGCCGCCGCCCCCGGCACACCGCCCGATGCCAAGAGCGACATCCTCAACGCGCTCCTCGCGCTCGGCTACAACGAACGCGAGGCGCTCGGCGCGATGAAGGGGCTGGCCGCGGACACGGGCGTCTCCGAGGGCATCCGCCAGGCGCTGAAGGCGCTGTCCAGGGCCTGAACGAATCCACAGTCCGGAGCGCACCGGGCCGCACCGGAACGGCTACACTCACGCCATGATCGAAACCGACAAGCTGCAGGCCGCTCCCGCCGAACGGCTGATCTCGCCGCGCCCCGCCGACCGCCAGGAAGACGCCGTCGAGCGCGCGCTGCGCCCCAAGCGCCTGGCCGAATACGTCGGCCAGGCCAAGATCCGCGAGCAGCTCGAGATCTTCATCACCGCCGCCCGCAACCGCAGCGAGGCGCTCGACCACGTGCTGCTGTTCGGCCCCCCCGGCCTGGGCAAGACCACCCTCGCCCACATCGTCGCCGCCGAGATGGGGGTGAACCTGCGCCAGACCTCGGGGCCGGTGCTCGAGCGCGCCGGGGATCTCGCCGCGCTCTTGACCAACCTCGAGCCGCACGACGTCCTCTTCATCGACGAAATCCACCGCCTGTCGCCGGTGGTGGAGGAAATCCTCTACCCGGCCCTCGAAGACTTCCAGATCGACATCATGATCGGCGAAGGCCCGGCGGCGCGCTCGGTGAAGCTCGACCTGCCGCCGTTCACCCTGGTCGGCGCCACCACCCGCGCCGGCATGCTCACCAATCCGCTGCGTGACCGCTTCGGCATCGTCTCGCGGCTCGAGTTCTACACCGCGGACGAGCTCGCCTTCATCGTCGGCCGCTCGGCACGGCTGTTGAACGTCGCCATCGACGACGCCGGCGCGCTCGAAATCGCCCGCCGCGCGCGCGGCACCCCGCGCATCGCCAACCGCCTGCTGCGCCGCGTGCGCGACTACGCCGAAGTGAAGGCCGGCGGCCACATCAGCGCCGCGGTGGCGGACGCGGCGCTGAAGATGCTCGACGTCGACCATCTCGGCCTCGACCTGATGGACCGCAAGCTGCTCGGCGCGATGCTGGAGAAGTTCGGCGGCGGCCCGGTTGGCCTGGACAACCTCGCCGCCGCGATCGGCGAATCGACCGACACCATCGAGGACGTCATCGAGCCCTACCTGATCCAGCAGGGCTACCTGCAGCGTACCCCGCGCGGGCGCATGGCGACGCACTCGATCTGGCAGCACTTCGGCCTCGCCCCGCCGCGCAGCGGGCAGGCCGGAGACCTGTTCGGCGCGTAAGGGCAACCCCGGCACCGGGCGGCTCGGCCGCAGCACGGCGCAGGGCGCCGGCCCTGCGCCGGCCGGTTTCAGCCCTCGCTGTCCCCATCCCCGCCCGCAGCCGGGGAGCCCTTGCGCGCCGGGTCGGGCTTGCGCGCGCGCGGGTGGGCGCGATCATAGACTTTGGCCAGGTGCTGGAAATCCAGGTGGGTGTAGACCTGGGTGCTGCGGATGCTGGCGTGGCCGAGCAGCTCCTGCACCGCGCGCAGATCGCCGCTCGATTGCAGCAGGTGGCTGGCGAAGCTGTGGCGCAGCATGTGCGGATGGACATGGACTCCCAGCCCCAGCGCCCGTGCCCGCCGCGCCAGGCGGCTGGCGATGCCGCTCGGCGACAGGCGGGTGCCGTGGCGGGTGACGAACAGCGCGCGCTCGCCAGCCCGCGCGAACTGCGCGCGCACCGCCAGCCACTGCGCGAGCGCGGCGAGCGCCTTGCCGCCCACCGGCACGCTGCGCGTGCGATTGCGCTTGCCGGTGACGGTAAGCATGGCCTCGGCAAAATCGATGCCGCGGTCCACGTCGAGCGCCGCGGCTTCGGCGACCCGCAGACCGGACGAATAGATCAGCTCGAACAGCGCCACATCGCGCACTTCGAGCGCGCTTTCCGCCGCCGGATCGAGCAGCGCCGCGGCCTGATCGGGCGACAGCGCGCGCGGCAGCAGCGCAGGCGATTTCGGCGGGCGCACCCCGAGCGCCGGATTGGCACGCACTCCGTGGTGGCGGATCAGCCAGCGATACAGCCCGCGCCAGGCCGCGAGGTGGAGCGCGATCGAGCGTCCGGCCAGGCCTTCGCCGTGGAGGCGGGCGACGAAGCGGCGGATGTCCTGCACGTCGAGCGCGGACAGCGCCCGCCCACCGGCCAGACGCAACAGCGCCTGCGCGCCGGCGCGGTAGGCCTTCAGCGTCAGCGCCGCGACGCGGCGCTGGGTCGCCAGCCACCCCAGCCAGGCCTCGACTTCGGCCGGCAGCGCCGCCTCCAGCGGTGTGCACGCCTTCATCGCGCCGCCCCTCCCCGGCCGGGGACCGCGCCTGCCGCCGCAGACCGGCGAACAGCGGGCAGCGGGCTCAGGCCGGGCATCGCCCCAGCGCCGCGGCAACCAGCTCGCCGATGCGCTCCAGGTACAGCGTGCCCATCCCGGGGTAGAACCGCTCGGGTTCGGCGCTGCCGAGCGCGAGCAGGCCGAAGCAGCCCCCCTGCCGGCGCAGCGCCATCAGCGCGAGGGAACGGATGTGGCTGCCGGATTCGCCGAACCAGCCCGCCATTTCGGCATGTTCCGGGGCGCCACAGTAGGGCTGGCGCAGGCCGTCGAGCTGGTACCGCAGCGCCTCGCCGACCTCGTCCGCCGCCGCGGCCTCGCCCCCCCACAGCTTGAGCGCGACATAGGGCACGGCGAAGTCGCCCTGCAGGCTGTCGCTCAGCGCCTGGCGCACACCTTCGGCGCTGCCGGCTTCGAGCAGCGCCAGCGACAGGCGATGGACCTTGGCACTGATGTCGTCGTTGTCCGCACCGAACCGGATCAGCTCGGCGAGCTTGAGCTCGAGCTGGCGGATGCGCTCGCGCAGGGTGTGCAGCTGGCGCTCCGCGAGCGAGATCGCCTGTCCGCCGTGCTGCGGATGTGGCACGGTCAGGCCGGCGAACACCTCGCCGTGCTCACAGAGGAAGTCGGGGTGTTCGCGCAGGTAGCGCGCGAGATCTTCGGCATTCATCGCTTCCACTCCTGGGGGGCCGCCGGGCGGCCCGAAGTCTGTTCCGTTGTGCCGGCCGCGGCATTCCCGCGACGGGAACCGCAGCGTGCGCCGGCGGCGCATGCTCCCGCTGATCCTCCTTCGTCCGGTTTGCAATCGGAGGGCCGCGCCCGGACCGGGCGGGCGCCCCTCCTCAGTCGAGTGTCATCTCGCCGTCGAACACGGTGACGGCCGGCCCGGTCATCCGCACGCTCGTACCGGGGCCGTCCCAGGCGATTTCGAGCTCGCCGCCGCGGGTCTCGACCCGCACCGGCGATACCAGCAGGCCGCGCAGGATGCCGGCCACCACTGCCGCGCAGGCGCCGGTGCCGCAGGCCAGGGTCTCGCCGGCACCGCGTTCGAACACCCGCAGGCGCGCGCGGTGCGTATCGACCACCTGCAGGAAGCCGGCATTGACCCGCGCCGGAAAGCGCTCATGGCGCTCGATCAGCGCGCCCTGCGCGGCCACCGGCGCGGCATCGACGTCGGCCACCACCTGCACCGCATGGGGGTTGCCCATCGACACCGCGGTGATCGCCAGCGTGGCCTCGCCCACCTGCAGCGGCTGCACCACCGCATCGGCGTCGGAGACGAAGGGGATCTTCGCCGGCGCCAGCTCGGGCACGCCCATATCCACCGTGACCAGGCCGTCCTCGCGCAGGCGCGGCACGATGAGGCCGGATCGGGTCTCGACACGGATCTCGCGCTTCGCGGTGAGGCCCCGGTCGTGGACGAAGCGCACGAAGCAGCGCGCGCCGTTGCCGCACTGCTCGACCTCGCCGCCGTCGGCGTTGAAGATGCGATAGCGGAAGTCGGCGTCCGCCCGGCGCGCCGGCTCGACCACCAGCAGCTGGTCGCAGCCGACGCCGAAATGGCGGTCGGCGATCGCCTTCACCCGCGCCGGGGTGAGCTCGACCGGCGCGCGGGTGGCGTCGATGACGACGAAATCGTTGCCGAGGCCGTGCATCTTGGTGAAGCGCAGTTTCATCGATTCGTTCCGGGGCAGGGGTCGGTCAATGCAGTCGGTCAGTAAATGCGCGGCTCGCCTTCGGGCCGCGTCTTGAACCGGCGATGGACCCAATAATACTGCTCGGGCATGGTGCGGATCACCTCTTCGAGCCAGGCGTTCATGCGCCGGGTGTCGGCCTCGACGTCGTCGGACGGGTAGTCCGCCCACGGCCCCCCCAGCTCCAGCACGTAACCCGCGCCGCCGGGCAGGATGCGGGTGACGCACGGCACCACCGCCGCCCCCGCCAGGCGCGCCAGGCGCGGCAGGCCGGTGATGGTCGCCGCGGGGACGCCGAAGAAAGGCACGAAGATCGATTCCTTGCGCCCGTAGTCGAGATCGGGCAGGTAGTAGAACGGGCGCCCCGCCTTCATCGCCTTCACCGTCGCGCGCACGCCGTCGTGGCGCGACAGCAGCAGCTGGTCGTTGAAGCGGCTGCGGCCGTGATACAGCCAGCGGTCGAAGACCCGGTCCTTCTGCCGCGCATAGACGCTGACGAAGTCACCCTCCATCGACAGCCGGGTGCCGGCCATGTCGAGGCCGACGAAGTGCGGTGCGAGCAGGATCACCGGACGACCGGCGGCCTTCAGCGCATTCAGCCGCTCCAGCCCTTCGATGCGCACCATCGCCCGCAGCCGCGCGGGGCCCGCCCACCACGCCAGGCCGCGCTCGAGCATGCTGCGCCCGGTGATGGCGAAGTTGCGCCGGGCGAGGGTGCGGCGCTCGCCCTCGGACAGCTCCGGAAAGCACAGCCGCAGGTTGGTCAGCACCACCTTGCGCCGCGGCGCCACGAGCACGTACAGCAGCAGGCCGAAGGCCTGGCCGAGCGGCGCGAGCACGGCCAGCGGCAGCCAGTGCAGCAGCCAGAACACGGCGATCACGAGGCGGCTCATTGCTGCGGCTCCCGCGGCGCCGCTGCGTCCGCTGCGTCTTCGCGCGCCTTGCGCGGCTGCTTGTAGCGATTGTAGCCCCACAGGTACTGCTGCGGACACTGCAGGACGAGGCGCTCGACCTCGCGGTTGATGGTCGCCACATCGGCCTCCAGCTCGCCCGACAGCGGCTCGGTGGGGGCCTGCAGGCGGAACACGTAGCCTGCGCCGCGCGGCAGGCGCTCGGCCCAGGTGTAGATCACCCGCACCCCCTTGACTGCGGCCAGGCGCGCGGCGAGCGTCATGGTCCACGCCGGTTTGCCGAAGAATGGCGCCCACACCCCTTCGCCGGCCCCCGGCACCTGGTCGGGCAGCATCCCCACCGCCTCGTGGCTGCGCAGGGTCTTCACCAGCCTGCGCACGCCCGACACGTCGGCCGGCGCGGTGCGCAGGCGGCCACGCGCGCGGCCGGCTTCCATCAGCGGCTGGAGCGCGGCCTTGCGTGGCGGTCGATAGAGCACGGTGATCGGGATCCGCGCCGCGATGCATTGCGCGGTGATCTCGAAGCAACCCAGGTGGGGCGTGATGAACAGGATCCCGGCGCCTTCGGCGCGCGCCTGCTCGACCAGTTCCCAGCCTTCGGTGCGCACCGCAGCGGCCACCACTTCCTGCGCCGGGCGCAGCCAGATGAAGGGCAGCTCCAGCGCCTGGCGCCCGGCCTCGGCAATCGCCGCCCGGCGCACCGCCTCGTCCTCGCGGCCAAGGGCGTTGGCCAGGTTGGCGCGCAGGCGGCGGGCATAGGACGGCGACGCCCAGTAGGCGAGCCAGCCCATCCAGCCGCCGAGGCGGTGCAGCCCGGCCAGGGGCAGGCGGGAAAGCAGGCGGAAGAGAAGGTCGAGCAGCACGGTCGGCGGCAGGGGGAGCGGGTTGCAGGACCCGCATGCTTACACAGCCGGCGATCCCGGTCTATAATCCGTCCCCACCGCCGAGTTAACTCGACAACTTGCAGGGCGGTACGGCAGGCGCAGGCCGCCGGCAAAAATACTGCTAAAGCGTCGGCTGCTCGACGAAATCCCCGGAGCTGGCCGCAGACGCAAGGCCGACAGCACGGGGATTTTTGCTTTCAAGGAGTGGCACCATGGCTGAATTTCTGTTTACCTCCGAATCGGTCTCCGAAGGCCATCCCGACAAGGTCGCCGACCAGGTCTCCGACGGCGTCCTCGACGCCATCCTCGCCGAGGACCCGAAGGCGCGCGTGGCCTGCGAGACCCTGGTGTCGACCGGCCTCGTCGTGATCTCGGGCGAGATCACCACCACCGCCCACCCCAACTACCGCGAGATCGCGCAGGAAGTCATCCGCCGCATCGGCTACGACAACTCCGACATCGGCTTCGACTACAAGAGCTGCGCGGTGCTGGCGGCGATCAACCGCCAGTCGCCCGACATCGCCCAGGGGGTGAACGAAGGCGAAGGCCTCGATCTCGACCAGGGCGCCGGCGACCAGGGGCTGATGTTCGGCTACGCCTGCAACGAGACCCCGAGCCTGATGCCGCTGCCGATCTACTACGCCCACCGCATCATGCAGCGCCAGGCCGAAGTGCGTAAGGACGGCCGCCTGCCGTGGCTGCGCCCGGACGCGAAGAGCCAGCTCACGGTGAAGTACGTCGACGGCAGGCCGGTCGCGATCGACACCGTGGTGGTATCGACCCAGCACCACCCCGACGTGTCGCACGCGCAGATCTCCGAAGCGGTGATCGAGGAGATCATCAAGCCGGTGCTGCCGAAGGAGCTGATGGGCGGCGACGTCCGCTACCTGATCAACCCCACCGGGCGCTTCGTCATCGGCGGCCCGCACGGCGACTGCGGCCTCACCGGGCGCAAGATCATCGTCGACACCTACGGCGGCGCCGCCCACCACGGTGGCGGCGCGTTCTCGGGCAAGGACCCGTCGAAGGTCGACCGCTCGGCCGCCTACGCCGGCCGCTACGTGGCCAAGAACGTGGTCGCCGCCGGGCTCGCCGACAAGTGCGAGGTGCAGGTCGCCTACGCGATCGGCGTGGCGCGCCCGGTGTCGCTGATGGTCGACACCTTCGGCACCGGCAGGATCGCCGACGACCGCATCGCCGCCCTGATCGGCAAGCACTTCGACCTGCGCCCGAAGGCGATCATCCAGACCCTCGACCTGCTGCGCCCGATCTACGGCAAGACCGCCGCCTACGGCCACTTCGGCCGCGACGAGCCGGAGTTCACCTGGGAGCAGACCGACAAGGCCGCCGCGCTGCGCGCCGACGCCGGGCTGTAAGCTGCACGCACGCATGACCCCGGGCGCAGGCGGGACCGCACATCGCCTGCGCCCGGGGCCGCCCCTGGCACGGCGAATCGCCACCGCCGGCTGCATCCAGACCTTCATCGATCTTCTTTCGTACAGCCCATGCTCCAGCAAGTCCTGATGTTCATCCTCGGTCTCGTCGTCCTCGTCGCCGGCGCGGAACTGCTGGTGCGCGGCGCCTCGCGGCTGGCCACATCCTTCGGCGTGTCACCGCTGGTGGTGGGCCTGACCGTGGTCGCGTTCGGCACCAGCGCACCGGAAATGGCGGTATCGGTCGGATCGGCGCTGGCCGGTAGTCCCGACCTGGCGATCGGCAACGTGGTCGGCAGCAACATCGCCAACATCCTGCTGATCCTCGGCATTTCGGCGCTGATCACGCCGCTGCTGGTGGACGAGCAGATCATCCGCCAGGAAATCCCGATCATGATCGGGGTCTCGGTGCTGCTCGTGGTGATGGCCCTCGACGGCCGGCTGAGCCTGCTCGAATCGGTCATCCTCTTCGGCCTCGTGCTCGCCTACACCCTGTTCCTGGTGGTGCAGTCGCGGCGTGCCTCGAAAGGCGTCCAGGACGAATTCGAAACCGGGATTCCGACCTCGACCTGGGACCGCCACTGGAGCGTGCAGCTGGCGCTGATCGCGATCGGCCTGGCGATGCTGGTGGTGGGCGCCGACTGGCTGGTCGACGCCGCGGTCGCCTTCGCCCGCGCCTTCGGCGTCAGCGACCTGGTGATCGGCCTCACCATCGTCGCCGTCGGCACGTCGATGCCCGAAATCGCCACCTCGATCGTCGCCGCGATGCGCGGCCAGCGCGACATCGCCGTGGGCAACGTCGTCGGCAGCAACGTCTTCAACATCCTCGCCGTGCTCGGCGCCGCCGGCATCGCCTCGGGCGCCGGCCTGCCGGTCTCGGAGGCGGCGCGCAACTTCGACCTGTGGGTGATGCTCGCAGTCGCCTTCGCCTGCCTGCCGATCATGATCACCGGGCGCGAGATCGCACGCTGGGAAGGCGGTGTCTTCCTCGGCTACTACGCCGCCTACACCGCCTGGCTGGCACTCCAGGCCCAGCAGCACGACAGCCTGCCCACGTTCTCCAGCATCATGCTCGGCTACGTGATGCCGCTCACCGTGATCACCCTGGCGGTCAGCCTGGTGCGCCACAACGGCAGCAGGCACTGAACCGCCTCCCCGGGGAGCGCGCCGCCGCCGCGCAAGCCCGCGCCCCCGCTTGCGCAACATCGCCCCTCTCGATTAAGCTGCATCCGCATTCGATCCGGGTGCTCCGCCCTGCAGCCGCAGGACGGAGTGAAACGGGAAGTCCGGTGACGCTGAAACCCGCGCGTTTCAGCCAGTCCGGCGCAGCCCCCGCTGCTGTGAGCCTGACGACTCCGCCAACACGCCACTGAGCCTTGCGCTCGGGAAGGCCGGTGGACGAGGAAGAAGGCAAGCCAGAAGACCGGCCCGATCGAGTTTCGTGATGTGTGACCCCGGGGTGAGGGTTCGATCCGACTGGTCTGCCGCCGGCCGCATGCGTCCGGCTTCCAGCCGAATCCGCTGTACATGCTGTCCGCCTGGTCGCGACCCTGCCGCGCCACGGTTCCGTCCGCATACCCCCACACCGGTGTCCGCATCCTTATCGACGCACTCGTGGGGAGTCACCATGCACATCGAACCGGGCATCCTTTCCGGCGCCAAGATCGCCGCCGCCAACCTCGCCGCCGCTTCACTCATCGCCGCCCAGGCGCCGCAGCTGCTCAGGAAACCGCAGCACATCCTGCGCACGCTGCTCGCGGCGCTGTTCTTCTCCGTCTTCATGCAGAGCTTCCACCTGCCCGCGGGCGCGTCGGAGCTGCACTTCATCGGCGCGATGCCGATCTACCTCGCCCTCGGCTTCGTCCCCACCCTGCTCGGCTTCGGCCTCGGCCTGCTGCTGCAGGGCGTGATCTTCGAGCCCGCCGACCTGCTCCACCTGGGGGTGAACTTCCTGTCGCTCGCCGTGCCGCTGCTCGCGCTGCACGCCACGCTGGGCCGCAAGCTCGCCGCCGGCGCCGCCACCGAGATCGGCTCGGTGCTGAAGCTCGATGCCAGCTACTACGCCGGCGTCGCGCTGATGGTCGGCTTCTGGCTGGCGATGGGGGAAACCGCCACACCCTTCGCGGCGTGGATGAGCTTCGCCGCCGCCTACCTGCCGGTGGTGCTGATCGAGCCGGTGCTGACGGTGGCGGTGGTCAGGCTGCTGCAGTCGCAGGCCCACCGTCCGCTGGTCCAGCTCTGCTTCGCCGTCCCGGCGCGCGGCTGATGAGCGGCCGGCCCGGCACGGTCTGGTTCGTCGGCGCCGGCCCCGGCGACCCGGACCTGATCACGGTGAAGGGTCGCCGCCTGCTCGAGCAGGCGGGCGCAATTCTGTTCGCCGGCTCGCTCGTCGATCGCACGGCCACGCAGTACGCGCCGCCGGGCTGCGAGGTCCGCGACTCGAAAGACATGACGCTCGAAGAGATGAGCGCCTGGCTGGCCGAGGCCTGCGCCCGCCACGAGACCGTGGTGCGCCTGCAGACTGGCGACCCCGGCCTGTACGGCGCGCTGGTCGAGATGACCCGCCCGCTCGACGCTGCCGGCATCCCCTGGCGGGTGGTGCCGGGCGTGTCCTCGGCGATGGCCGCGGCCGCGGCGGCCGGCGAGACCCTGACCCTGCCCGAGCTCACCCAGACCGTCATCCTCACCCGCGTCGCCGGCCGCACCCCGATGCCTGCGGGCGAGGAGCTGGAGGCGCTCGCCGCCCACCGCACGACGCTGTGCATCTTCTTGTCGATCACCCTGCTGCACGAGGTGCAGCGCGCGCTGCGCGCCGCCGGCTGGCCGGAGGAGGCGCCCATCGTGGTGGTGCACAAGGCGAGCTGGCCGGGCGCGGAGAAGATCGTGCGCGGCACGCTGGCCGACATCAAGCGCCGCTGCCAGGACGAGAAGATCGCCAGCCAGGCCATGATCCTCGCCAGCCCCGCGCTCGGTGCGCGCCTGTGGCCCGACATCGCGCGCTCGAAGCTCTACGACCCCGGCTTCGGCCACCGCTTCCGCAAGGCGGCCGCAGCCGCAGAGACCAGCGCGCCCACCGGAAATCCCGCATGAACGACACCGCCCTGCTCCTCGTCGGCCACGGCTCGCGCAAGCGCGAGGGCAACCAGGAGATCCTGCACTTCGCCGCGCAATGGCGCGAACGCCATCCCGGCTGGCGCATCGAGACCTGCTTCATCGAGCACGCCGAGGTGCTGCTCGACGAAGGCCTCGACCGCGCCGCGCATGACACCCGCCGCGTGCTCGCGATCCCCTTCATCCTCAACGCCGCCGGCCACGTCAAGATGGAGCTGCCGGCCGCGCTCGAGCGCGCCCGCGCGCGCCACCCCGGCGTCGACTTCGCCTGCACCCGCCACCTCGGCATGGGGCGCGAGCTCTTCGCCGTGCTGCGCGGCCAGCTCGATCGCCTGATGCGCCGGCTCGACCAGCCCGACCCGCGCACCACCGGCGTGGTGCTGCTCGGCCGCGGCTCCTCGGACGCCGGCGCCAACGGCGAGCTCGCCAAGATGGCGCGCTGGCTGTTCGAGGACGGCGACCACGAGCTGGTCGATCTCGCCTTCACCGGCGTGACCTGGCCGCGGCTCGAAACCGTGGTCCAGCGCCAGGCCCGGCTCGGCATGACGCAGATCTGCATCGTGCCGGTGTATCTCTTCACCGGCGTGCTGATGGAGCGCATCCGCGCCCAGGTCGAGCGCCTGCAGCGCCAGTACCCGCAGCTCGCCTTCGCCCTCGGCACCCACTTCGGCTTCGACGAGGGCATCTTCACCCTGGTCGACGCGCGCGTGGCCGAGGGTTGCGCGGACGCCGACGGCGGGGGCGCCGGCCACGGCCTGCTCGAGTGCGACGGCTGCCGCTACCGCCTCGCCGCCGAGGACGAGCACCTGCACGACCACCGCCACACCGCCTGCGATCACGGCGACCCGCACGCCGACCCTGGCTGCACGGCCGGGCACGCCCCTCACGCGCACGCCCACCCTCATCCCCATTCCGCCCACGCCTGAGCACGGAGGCATTCGCCCATGCACGCCAGCAACCTGCACGCCAACACCGTCACCGAGCAGCTCACCGCCGCCGGCCGTGCAATCGAGCACGATTCCTTTTCCATCATCGACGCCGAGGCCGGGGCGCACGCCTACACCGCGGGGCAATGGCCGGTCGTGCGCCGCATGATCCACGCCAACGCCGACTTCGAGTTCAACGGCCTCACCGAATTCCACCCGCATGCGGTCGAGGCCGGGCTGGCGGCGATCCTTGCCGGCGGCACGCCGATCGTCGCCGACGTCGAGATGATCTGCGTCGGGCTGTCGAAGAGCCGGCTCGCGCATTTCGGCCTCACCCCCCACGAGTTCATCTCCGACCCCGACGTGATCGAGGCCGCGCGCACCGCCGACACCACGCGCGCGGTGCAGGCGATGAAGAAGGCGCAGCGCCTCGGCCTGCTCGACGGCGCCATCGTCGGCATCGGCAACGCACCCACCGCGCTGATCGAACTCGTGCGCCTGATCCGCGACGACGGCGTGCGCCCGGCGCTGGTCATCGGCATGCCGGTCGGCTTCGTCTCGGCGGCCGAGTCCAAGGCGCTGCTCGCCGCGGTGGACGCGGTGCCGTGGATCACGATCCGCGGCCGCAAGGGCGGCTCCACCCTGGTCGTCGCCGCCCTCCACGCGTTGCTCGGCCTCGCCGAAAGCCGCCAGCTGCAAACCTCGCGGGCCTAAGCCCGGATGCCACCACGCACGGATATCCGACCGCCCGCAACCTCCTCCTGCCCTACCCGATGGACACCACCGCAGCGCCCCCCGACAAGATCCGCAAAGGCGACCGTCGTCGCCAGCGCGGCAACCGTACCGGCTTCACCACCGGCGCCACCGCCGCCGCCGCGGCCGCCGCGGCCACGCTCGGGCTGGTGCGCGGGACAGTGCCCGAGCGGGTGGCGTGCGCGCTGCCCAACGGCATGCGGGTCGAGTTCGCCATCCTCGACGGTCGGGTGGAACGGATCGACGCCACCGACTGCGCCCATGCAGTGGCGATCAAGGATGGCGGCGACGACCCCGACGCCACCCACGGTGCGCACATCACCGTGGAGGTCCGCCGCATCCCCGGCGGGGGCGGCGAAGTCGTGCTCGAGGGCGGCCCTGGCGTCGGCGTCGTGACCCGGCCGGGGCTGGGCCTCGAGGTGGGAGGGCCGGCGATCAACCCGGTGCCGCGGCGCAACATCGTCGCCAACGTCGCCGCCGCCGGCGCGGCCATCCTGCAGGCCGGTGACAGCCTGGCGGTGAGGATCTCGGTGCCCGGTGGCGAGGAGATGGCGAAGAGGACCCTCAACGCCCGTCTCGGCATCCTCGGCGGCATCAGCATCCTCGGCACCACCGGCATCGTGCGCCCGTTCTCCACCGCAGCCTGGCGTGCCAGCGTGGTGCAGGCGATCGAAGTCGCCGCGGCGCAGGGGCAGACCACGCTGGTGCTGACCACCGGCGGACGCACCGAGAAAGGCGCGATGCGCGTCTTCCCCCAGCTCGACCCGGCCTGCTTCGTCGAGTTCGGCGACTTCGTCAAGGCCGCGTTCACCACCGCAGTCAAGCTGGGCATGCGCCATATCGTGCTCGGCGCGATGGTCGGCAAGCTGACCAAGATCGCCCAGGGCCTGTCGGTGACCCACGCCTGGCGCGGCGAGATCGATCGCGCGCTGATCGCCGGCGCCGCTGCCGAGGTCGGTGCTCCGCCAGCCCTGGTGGCCGAGATCCGCGCCGCCGAGACCGCCCGCTTCGCCGCCGAACGCCTGGCCGAGCTGGGCCTCGCGCTCGCCTTCCACCGCGCCCTGGCCGAGCGTGCGCTGCGCAGCCTGCGCCAGCGCTACCCCGGCCCGCACCGCCTCACCGTGCTCGCCTGCAACTTCGAGGGCGCGCCGATCGTGACCGTCGACGAGGACACGCCGTGAGCCGACACGCCACCTCCGCCCCCGTGCCCAGCCGCCCCCTGTTCCCGCTTTTGCACCGGCATGCCTGCCGCAGCTGATCGATGACGACACCGAGCGCACTCCCTTCCTGCACCATCGTCGGCATCCTCGACGACGGCTGGCCGGGTCTGCCCGACCTCGCCCGCGCCCGCCTCGCCGGTGCCGCCTGCGTCATCGGCGCCGGCCGCACGCTCGAGCTGGTGGCCGACTTCCTGCCCCCGGCCGCCCGCCGCCACGCCCTCGACGGCGCCTTCGCGCGCCTGCCGGGCTGGATCGCCGAGGCGCAGGCCGCCGGCGGCCGCGCCGTCGTGCTCGCCACCGGCGACCCGCTTTGTCATGGCATCGCCACCACCCTGATCGACAAGCTCGGCGCGCACGCGGTGGAGGTCCTGCCCGCGCCGTCGACGCTGCAACTGGCCTTCGCCCGCCTGCGCCTGCCATGGCAGGACGCCCGCCTCGCCTCCTGCCACGGCGCCGACGCCGGCGAATGGCAGCCCGACCCGCTGCAGCCGGCACCCGGCCCCGCCCATGGTCTGTACCGGATCGTGCGTGCGGTGGCCGAGCAGCCGCTGGTGGCCGCCTTCACCAGCCCGGCCAACGGCCCCGACCGCCTCGCCCGCGCCCTGCTCGCGGCCGGCTACGGCGAAGCCGGCAGCGGCGAGGAGGTTCGCCTGTCGGTCGTCGCCCGCCTGTGCCTCGCCGACGAAGCGGTGTTCCCCCGGCTGGCGCTTGCCGAAGCTGCGCAGCGCCGCTTCCCCGAGCCCAACGTCGTCATCGTCGAGCGCCTGCCGGCCTCCACCCACGACGCCCCGGCCGACGTCGCCGCCGCGCCGGCCGCCCACCCGCTGCCGGCCAGCGCGCCGCTGTTCGGCTTCGACGACCTCGACTACGTCCAGCGCACACCGGAAAAGGGCCTGATCACCAAGCTCGAGGCGCGCGCGCTGTCACTGGCGAGGCTCGCGCTGCGCACCGACAGCGTGGTCTGGGACATCGGCGCCGGCGCCGGCTCGGTCGGGCTGGAGGCGAGCCGCCTCGCCCGCCACGGTCACGTCTGGGCGATCGAGAAGAACGCCGCCGACGCCGCCAACGCCCGCGCCAACGCCCGCCGGCTGCGCGCCACCAACTACAGCCTGGTCGAAGGCAAGGCTCCCGCCGGGCTGGAACACTGGCCGGCCCCCGACGCCGTCTTCATCGGCGGCTCGGGCGGCGAGCTCGCCGAGCTGATCGCCCTCGTGCTCGGCCGCCTGAGGCCGGGCGGCCGCCTGGTGATGAACTTCGTCACCCTGGAAAACCTCGCCACCGCCACCACCGCACTGGCCGCGGCCGGTGCCGGCTGGGAAGTCACCATGCTGTCGGCCGCGCGCAGCCAGCCCATCCTCGACCTGCACCGGCTCGCCGCGCAGAACCCGGTGTGGATCGTCACCGCCCGCAAGGAAGCTCCATGAACCCGCCCCCCGCCGCCCCCACCCCCGCCCGCTTCGGCCGCCTGATCGGCGTCTCCCTCGGCCCCGGCGACCCCGAGCTGATCACCCGCCGCGGCTGGGCCGCGCTGCACTCGGGCGCGCGCTGGGCCTACCCGGTGAAGAAGGCGGAGGAATCCTCCTACGCCCTCGACATCGCCCGCCGCGGCGGCCTGGCGATTCCCGCCGACGCCGTCGAGCTGGTGTTCCCGATGACGCGCGACGCCGTCGCCCTGGCCAGGGCCTGGGCGCGCGCCGCGGCGCAGACCGTGCAGCTGCTCGCCGAGGGGCGCGACCTCGCCTTCCTCGTCGAGGGCGACGCCTCCACCTACTCCACCTTCCGCCACCTCGCGCGTGCGGTGCGCGAGCTCGTGCCCGAGATCACCGTCGACACCATTGCCGGGGTCAGCTCCTTCGCCGCCGCGGCCGCGGTCGCCGACCTCGCGCTCGCCGAGGAGGACGAGACGATGGCGGTGATTCCCGCCGCCTACGGCGTGGAAGTGATCGACCGCCTGCTCGACGAGTTCGACACCCTGGTGCTGATGAAGGTGAAGCCGCTGGTGGACGAGATCCTCGAGCTGCTCGAGCGCCGCGGCCTCACCGCCACCAGCTGCTTCGTCGAGAAGGTCGGTGCCCCCGAGGAGCGCGTGGTGCACGACCTCACCCGCCTGCGCGGCGAGAAGGTCAATTATCTCTCGCTGCTGCTGGTGCAGAACCCGAAACGCGCCCGCGGCGAACTGCGCCGCGGCTGCCGCGAGCGCGCTGCGCCAGCCGCCGGATCGCCCGCCGCCGCAATCGACGCCTGAACATCCCCCGCCGACAAGAACAGCATCCGATGCCCCGGCAACACCTCCCCTTCCCCAACGGCCGCCTCGCCGTCGTCGCCATCACCCGCCACGGCATCGCCCTCGCCGGGCGCATGCTCACCGCCCTGCCCGGCGCCACGCTGTTCGCGCCGGAGAAGTTCCGCGCCACGGCCGAGGCCGCCGCCCCCGGCGCCTGCGCCTGCTTCGCCGGCAAGACCGGCGACCAGATCCCGACGCTGTTCGCTGCCTTCGACGGCATCGTCGCGATCGTCTCGCTCGGCGCCGTCGTGCGCCTGATCGCGCCCCACCTGAAGAACAAGGAGACCGACCCCGGCGTCGTCGTCGTCGACGAGGCCGGGCGCTGGGCGATCCCGGTGCTGTCAGGCCACCTCGGCGGCGCCAACGCCATCGCCGCCGCGCTGCAGCAGGCGGTGGGTGCCACCCCGGTGCTGACCACCGCCTCCGACGCGCGCGCGACGCTCGCCATCGACCTGCTCGGGCGCGAGTTCGGCTGGACCTTCGAGGCCAGCCACGACGAGATCGTGCGCGCCAGCACCGCAGTGGTAAACGACGAGCCGGTCGCCCTCGTGCAGGAAGCCGGCAGCCCCGACTGGTGGGCCGGCCACGCCAACGGCCGCAGCGGCCCGCTGCCGGCCAACCTGCAGCGCTTCGCGCGCCTTGAGGACATCGACCCGGCGCGCTTCGGTGCGGTGCTGTGGATCAGCCACCGCGCGCTGCCCCCGGGCTGGGCGGCGCGCCTCGCCGGCAAGCGCGTGATCTACCGCCCGCCCCAGGAGGCAGCGTGAGCCGGGTCGCGCTCGGCCTCGGCTGCGACCGCGGCACGCCCGAGGCGACGATCGCGCACGCGGTGGACGAAGCGCTCGCGCAGGCCGGCGTGCGCCTCGAAGACGTCGCCGCCGTCGCCAGCATCGCGCTGAAGGCCGACGAGCCCGGCCTGCTCGCGCTCGCCCGCCGTCACCGCTGGCGGATCGCCTTCCACCCGCCTGAAGTGCTCGCGGACGTCGCCGTGCCCAACCCATCGGAAACCGTGCGCCGCTACACCGGCACACCCTCGGTGTCCGAGGCCGCCGCGCTGCTCGCCGCCGGCACCGACCTCGCCACCGACCCCGGTGCGCTGCTGGTCGAGAAGCACAAGCTGCGCGGCGCCGACGGGCGCAACGCCACGGTGTCGATCGCCCGCCTGCCCCCGCCCATCCCCCCCGCCTGCCCCCAGGACAGGCCTTCCCTTCGGAGCCCCCTTCATGCTGAGCGCCGCGATTCCCGTTTCCAGCCCGCCCGCCCCCACCGCCGGCAAGATCATGCTGGTGGGCCTTGGCCCCGGCAGCCAGGCCCACCTCACCGCACGCGCGCGCGCCGCGATCGCCGAAGCCGACACCGTGATCGGCTACGTCACCTACATCCGCCTCGTCGCCGAGTTGCTCGAAGGCAAGGAGATCATCCGCAAGTCGATGACCGAGGAGCTCGACCGCGCCCTCGAAGCGCTCGAGCGCGCCCGCCAGGGGCGCAAGGTGGCGCTGATTTCCTCGGGCGACGCCGGCGTGTACGGCATGGCCGGGCCGACTTTCGAGGTTCTGTTCCAGGCCGGGTGGACGCCGGATGCGGAGATCGAGGTCGAGATCGTGCCCGGCGCCTCGGCGCTCAACACCTGCGCCGCACTGGTCGGCGCGCCGCTGACCCACGACTTCTGCGCAATCTCGCTGTCCGACCTGCTCACCCCGTGGCCGACGATCGCGCGCCGGCTCGACGCCGTCGCCTACGCCGACTTCGTCGTCGCCCTGTACAACCCCAAAAGCGGCCGCCGCGCCCAGCAGATCGTCGAGGCCCAGCGCATCTTCCTGCGCCACCGCCGCGCCGACACCCCGGTGGCGATCGTCAAGTCGGCCTACCGGCCCAAGCAACACATCGCGTTCACCACCCTGGAACACCTGGCCGAGGCCGACATCGGCATGCTGAGCACGGTGCTGATCGGTAACTCCAACACCTTCGTGCGCGACGGTCTGATGGTGACGCCGCGCGGCTACGCCAACAAGTACGAGGTCGCCGCCGGCGAGCGCGCCACGCTGGGGGGCGAGCAGGCCGGGCGCTCGCTGTCGACCGGCCTTGCCGGCTGGCTGGAGACGATCCGTGCGAGCGGCCGCAGCGCCGCCGAGCTCGCCGCCGAATACCGGCTGCCGGAAGACTACGTCGCCGCCGCGCTGACGCCCCCCCCGGGCGCCGCACCCAGCTGAGCCGCGCACCCGCCGGCGGCGCCGAACAGGGCCGCGACCGCCGCCGGGTTCGACGGAAACCAGAAATGCACGTAGGACGCGGTGAGCGCGCCGCAGCGGTAGATCGCCTCGCCCTCGTCGCCGTCGGGGCGGCGCGCGCGCAGCGCCGGCACGAGCGCGGTTTCGGTCTTCGAATAATGGAAAGTGTGGCCGCTGAGCCGGCCCTCGGGCAGCGCTGCTTCCTGCATCCCGAGCGCCACCAGGCGTTTCTGCATCACGGCGCACCCGGGCAGCAGGCCGGCGAAGGCGTGGGCCGCGCCGTCGCGGTCCACCACCGTTTCGAGCAGGCTCATCAGCCCCCCGCATTCGGCCAGCAGCGGCTTGCCGGCGGCAACGTGGGCGCGCAGCGCCGACCACAGGCCGGTGTTGGCGGCGAGCGCGGCGGCATGGAGTTCCGGGTAGCCGCCGGGCAGCCACACCGCGTCACTGGCGGGCGGCAGGAGCTCGCCGGCGAGGGGGGAGAAGAACACCAGCTCGGCGCCGAGCGCGCGCAGGGTGTCGAGGTTGGCCGGGTAGATGAAGCCGTAGGCCGCATCGCGCGCCACCGCCACCCGCCGCCCGGCGAGCAGGGGCGGAATCACCGGCGCCGGCACCGCGGGAAATTCAACCGCCGGCGGCAACGCCGCCGCACCGGTGTGCTGCAGATGGTCGGCGAGGCGCTCGAGGCGGGCGTCGAGGTCTTCGATCTCGGCCGCCTGCAACAGGCCGAGATGGCGTTCGGGCAGCGCCGCGGCCGCATCGCGCATCACCGCGCCGAACCAGCGCATGCCGGCGGGCAGCGATACGCGCAGCAGCTCGGCGTGGCGCGCGCTGCCGACGTGGTTGGCGAGCACGCCGGCAAACGGCAGCCCGGGCCGGTAGTGGGCGAGGCCATGGGCGACGGCGCCGAAGGTCTGCGCCATCGCCCGCGCGTCGATCACCGCCATCACCGGAATGCCGAAGCGGCGGGCGATATCGGCCCCCGAAGGGGCGCCGTCGTACAGCCCCATCACCCCTTCGACCAGGATCAGATCGGCCTCGCCCGCCGCCCGGTGCAGGCGCCAGGCGATGTCGGCCTCGCCGCACATGCCGAGATCGACGTTATCCACCGGCGCGCCGCTGGCCACCGCGTGGATCTGCGGGTCGAGGAAGTCGGGCCCGCACTTGAACACCCGCACGCGGCGCCCGAGCCGGGTGTGGAGGCGGGCGAGCGCGGCGGTGATCGTGGTCTTGCCCTGGCCCGAAGCCGGTGCGGCGACGAACAGCGCCGGGCAGCGCACCGCCGCGGGCGCCTCCGGGGAAATCGCCGCAGCATGGCGTACCACAATGGTGCTCACTTCCGGCCCTCCTCATGCACCACCGCACAGCCGGCGTGCGGCAGCGGCGAAGCCTGGGGCTGGGCGGCGGGCTCGAACCACGACAGCTTCGGGTAGAGGCCGACCACGCTGCCGATCACGGTCAGCGAGGGCGGGCGCACCCCTTCCTGATGGACGCGCGCGGCGAGGGTCGCCAGGTCCGCCACCACCACCCGCTGCGCATGGGTGGTGCCGCGCTCGATGACCCCCGCCGGCGTGTCCGGCGCCAGGCCGTGGGCGATGAACTGGCGGCAGATCTCGGCCAGGCGCGAAATGCCCATGTAGATCACCACCGTCTGCTGCGGGCGGGCGAGCATCACCCAGTCCAGATCGAGCGCGCCGTTCTTGAGGAAACCGGTGGTGAACACCACCGATTGCGCATGGTCGCGGTGGGTGAGCGGAATGCCGGCATAGGCCGCCACCCCGGCCGCGGCGGTGACGCCGGGGACGACCTCGACGGTGATCCCGGCCTCGACCAGCACCTCCATCTCCTCGCCGCCGCGGCCGAAGATGAAGGGGTCGCCGCCCTTGAGCCGCACCACGCGCTTGCCGGCCTGCGCCAGGCGCAACAGCAGGCGGTTGATCTCGTCCTGCGGCAGGGTGTGGTCGGCGGCCTTCTTGCCGACGTAGATGCGCTCGGCCGCCGCCGGGGCGAGGTCGACGATCGCCGGGCTGACGAGGTTGTCATGGACGACCACATCCGCCCCCGCCACCAGGCGGGCGCCGCGCAGGGTGAACAGTTCCGGGTCGCCGGGGCCGGCGCCCACCAGGTAGACGTGTCCCGGCAGCGGGCCGGGGCGATAGACCGCGAGATCGGGCAGTGCCATCTTTACCACTCCATGCCGGGCATCGCCTTCACCCCGGCGGCGAAGGCATGCTTGACCGGCGTCATGTCGGTGACGGTATCGGCGGCTTCAAGCAGTGCGGACGGCGCGCCGCGGCCGGTGACCACCACGTGTTGGCGCAGCGGACGCGCGCGCAGGTCGGCGAGCACCGCGTCCACCTCGAGGTAACGGTGCTTGAGCGCGATGTTGAGCTCGTCGAGCACCACCAGGCCGATGCCCGGATCCTGAAGCATCTCGCGTGCCAGCGCCCACGCCGCCTGTGCGCGGGCGACGTCGCGCGCGCGGTCCTGGGTATCCCAGGTGAAGCCTTCGCCCATCACGAGCCAGCGCACGCCGGGCTGGGCGCGGAAGAAGGCCTCCTCGCCGGTGTCGGCGCGGCCCTTGATGAACTGCACCACGCCCACCTGCAGGCCATGGCCGAGGGCGCGCGCTACCAGGCCGAAGCCGGCGCTCGACTTGCCCTTGCCGTTGCCGGTGTTGACCAGCAGCACGCCGCGCTCGGCCTGGGCGTGCGCGATCCGCTCGTCGATCACCGCCTTCTTGTGCGCCATGCGCGCGTTGTGGCGGGCGTCGCGTTCCTCGCTTTCGGTCATGCTGTCCTTCCTCGATTAGCTGCATCGCGCACGCCAGCGCGCACGATGCTCATTGTCCCCGATCTGCCGGCGTGCGTTCAGTCCGGCACGAAAATCACCCTGCCGTCGAGCTCGCAGCGCCGCAGCGGGTGGCCGAAGGCCTCGCTCAACAGCTCGGCGCGCAACACCTGATCGCGCTCGCCCGCGGTCACCCCGCCACGGCCGTCGAGCAGGATCACCTGGTCGGCAAAGCGCGCGGCGAGGTTGAGGTCGTGCATCACCATGACCACGCCGCGGCCGGCCGGATCGGTGCGGGCGATGCGGCGGAACAGCTCCAGGGTGGCGATCTGGTGGTGCAGGTCGAGGTGGTTCAGCGGCTCGTCGAGCAGGAACAGGCGCGGCGCCTGCGCGAGCAGGGCGGCGATCGCCACGCGCTGGCGCTCGCCGCCGGACAGGGTCAGCACGTCGCGCCCCTCGAACCCGGCGAGGCCGGCGTCAGCCAGCGCCCGGCGGGCGATGGCGACATCGTCGGCGCCCTCCCAGCCCCAGCGGCCGAGGTGGGGATGGCGGCCGATCAGCACCGTCTCGAGCACGCTCGCGGCAAAATGGTCCGGCTGCTGCTGCACCAGCAGGCCGCGGAAACGCGCCGCCTCCAGCGTCGGCCACGCCGCGTAGGGCCGCCCGCCCAGCCGCACCGCGCCCGCCGTGGGGGGGCGCAGTCCGGCCAGGGTGTGCAGCAAGGTGGTCTTGCCGGCGCCATTGGGGCCGAGCAGCACCAGGCACTCCCCCGCCGCCAGGCGCAGGCTGAACTCGCAGCACAGCCAGCGCTCGCCCACCTGCAGCGCGAGGCGCTCGGCCTCGAGCAGGGGAGCGTCGGCGGCGGGGCGGTGGAGCGCGTTCATCGCGGGCTGCGCGAGAGCAGGAACAGAAAGACCGGGACGCCGATCAGCGCGGTCAGCACCCCCACCGGCAGCTGCTGGGGCGCGATCACCGTGCGCGCCGCGGTGTCGGCCAGGGTCAGCAAGGTGCCGCCGGCGAGCGCCGCGGCCGGAATCAGCACGCGCTGGTCGTTGCCCAGCGCCAGCCGCACCAGGTGAGGCACGATCAGGCCGACGAAGCCGACCGAGCCCACCAGCGTCACCGCGGTCGCGGTCAGCAGCGAAGCGAGCACGTACAGGCCGACGCGCAGGCGGGGCACCGCCACCCCGAGCGCGCGCGCGCCGAGCTCGCCGCGCGCGAGCACGTTGAGGTCGCGCGCACAGGGCGCCACCAGCGCCAGCGCCCCCACCAACACCACCAGCGCCGGCCACGGCCGCACCGCCGCGCTGGCGTCCCCCATCAACCAGAACAGCATCGACTTCACCCGCGTATCGGACGCCAGCGCGAGCATCAGCGACACCGCCGCGCCGCAGCCAGCGGCGACGATGACCCCGGTCAGCAGCAGCCGGGTCTGCGTCCAGCTGCCGTCGCCGTGCGCCAGCCCGAACACCAGCAGCATCGCGGTGAGTGCGCCCGCGAAGGCCGAGGCATCGATCCAGAAGCTCGCCGCGCCGAGCGTGATCGCGCCCAGCGCCCCCACCGCCGCACCGCCGGAAATGCCCAGGATGTAGGGGTCGGCGAGCGGATTGCGCAGCAGCACCTGCATCAGCGCGCCGGCGGTGGCGAGCAGGCCGCCGCAGACGAAGGCGGCGACCGCGCGCGGCAGGCGCAGTTCGCGGATGATCGCGGCGGACATGCCCTGCTCACTGCCGAACAGGGCGCCGAACACGGTGCCCGCCGGAATGTCGAGCTCACCCGCCGACAAGGCCCACAGCAGGGCCAGCACCGCCGACAGCGCAAGCCCGGCGATGACGACCCGCGCCCGCCGTCCGGCAAGCGCGGGGCCGTGGACTGAAGGCGGGCGGAACACGGCCACCGGGGCTCAGCGCGGGGTGTAGCGCAGGCCGACGAAGGCGGTACGCCCTTCGGTCGCGAACACCGTGTTCTGGTAGCCGCGCTCGAGCACGTAGTCCTTGTCGCCCGCATTCTTGAGCTGCGCTTCCAGCGTCCACTCCTTGTCGAAGCGGTAACGGGCGAACAGATCGACCAGGCCATAGCCGCCCATCCGTTGATCGTTGGCGGAATCCTCGTAGCGCGCACCGACCGCGGTCCACTGGCCGCCGACGGTCCACGCACCGACGCTGTAATCGACTCCGGCGAGCAGGCGCTGGCGGGCGCGCCGGCGCAGCACATTGTCGGTCTGCTCGTCGCGCGGATCGAGGAGATCGGCCACCACGTTCCACTGCCAGGCCTGCGCGCGGCCGCGGTAGCTGGCGGTCAGGCCGCGGATCCTGGCCTTGCCGATGTTCTCCGGGGTGAAGCCCCAGTCGATGAGGTCGGAGATCCGGTTGTCGAAGTAGACCACGCGCACTTCCTCGCCGGCACGCTCCCAGGCGAGGCCGACCTCACGGTTGCGCGCCGACTCCGGCGCGAGGTCCGGATTGCCGCCGAAACAGCCGAAGGAAAAGCAGCTCACCGGATAGTACAGGTCGTTGAAACTGGGCGCCTTGAACGCCGTCCCCAGCGAGGCGAAGGCGCGCAGTGCCTCGGTGAGCTGGTAGCCGTAGGCGGCCGACCAGGTCTTCTCGCTGCCGAAGCGTTCGATGTCGTCGTGGCGGAGGTTGACCTGCACGCCGTGCGCGCCGAACGCGGCGGTCCAGCCCAGGAAAGCCGAATCGGTGGTCCGCGAATCGACCACCAGGGCACCGCTGGTATCGACCTCCTGGCGCTGCTGCTCGATGCCGGCGAGCCAGGTGCCCCACGCCGTGCGGATGTCGTTCTGCCAGGAGACGAGCCCGGTATCGGTGACGAAGCGGTCCTTGGCCCCGGGACGGAAGTTGTCGGAAGCGTATTCCATCGCCCCCACCCGCAGCGTGGACGTCCACCGCTCGCCCAGCCGGTTTCGCGTGTAGGCGTTCCAGCTCAGGATGTCGTTGTCGGTGTGGTTGTCGAAATCGAAGTCGCCGTCGGTGTGGTTCTCGTCGGCGGAGCGCAGCACGTGCACGCCGAGCTCATGGCCCTCGGCCGGGCGCCACTGCAGGCTGCCCGAAGCGGCGCTGTTCTTGTAGCCGTCGCGGTCGGGATTGGCGCTCGGGCCGCGCGTCGCCGAGATGCCATCGGTCTGGAGCCGGCTGGCCGACAGCGCGTATGACCATTGCTCGGTTCCACCCGCAACGCCGGCCTGCAGGTCGCGCGTGTCGTGGCTGCCGTAGCGCAGCGCCAGCCGCGGCCGGGCCGGGCCCTGGCCGCGGCGGGTGAACACCTGGACCACGCCGCCGATCGCCTCCGAGCCGTACAGCGACGAGGCCGGGCCGCGCAGGATCTCGATGCGCTCGATTTCGGCCGCATTCAGGGTCTCGAACGGCGCCTGCCCGAGGGTGGCCGAGGTGACCGGCATGCCGTCGATGAGCAGCAACGCGTGCCCGCTGTCGGTACCGCGGATCAGCACCGAAGCGGATTTGCCCGGCAGGCCGCCGTCGGTGACGAACACCCCGGCGGTGCGGGACAGCACTTGCGCCAAGGTGGTGTCGCCCAGGCGCTCGATCTGCTCACGGGTGACCACGGTGACGTCGGCGAGCAAGTCGTCGACCTTGCTTTCCTGGCGGGTCGCGGTGACCACGACGTGGTCGAGCTGGGGGTCGTCGGCCTGGGCCGGGACAAACGGGTAAGCGAGCGCGCACGCCGAAACGAGCGCGGAAAGGCGGGTTTTCATTTGAACGGGGGACTCCATTCGCCATGCCGCGCGTCCCCGCACGTCATGGCAGCTGCACATGGACGTACCGGGAGCGAGAGCGCACCGAACCGAGCAGGAAAACCCGCGCCCGTCGCCACCACCCCGCGGCACATCCGCCAAATCGCGTTCGGCCGGTCTCCGGGCTCGGGCGCTGTACCGGCCGATGGGCCGGTCGCAGCGGATCGCCTTCCCGGGAGGGTGTCCCAGTGGCTGCGTGATCCGCCTTGCGCGCACTTACCGTTGCGGGGGCAGCACAGGCATTGCGGCCATCGTTCCAGCGATGGGCCGCGCACCTGTTTCCCGTTTAACCCGGGGCGAGAACCGCCCGCGGGCACCGATAACGCGTTGCCCCTTCCGGGGCAATGGGAATGGATGATACCGTCCCGGACGCAATCCTGCAGAGCCATCGAACCTGCCCACCCGCACATGCCACCGAACGAGGCCGTACGGCCACACCTCAAGCACAACCCAAGCCCTTGATCCGATGAGCGCCGAACTGATCCTGGGCGGCGCGCGCTCGGGCAAGAGCGGCGAGGCCGAGCGCCGCGCCGCCGCCTCCGGCCTCGCCGTCACCGTCATCGCCACCGCCGAGGCGCTCGACGACGAGATGGCGGCGCGCATCCGCCGCCACCGCGCCGACCGTCCCGCCGCCTGGCGCACCGTCGAAGCGCCGCTGGCGCTCGCCGCCACGCTGCGCCGCGAGGCCGCACCCGGACGCTGCCTGGTCGTCGACTGCCTGACGCTGTGGCTCGCCAACCTCCTCGCCGGTGCCGAGGCCCTGCCCCCCGGCGCCGAAGCCGAGGCCCTGCCGCGCTTTCGCGACGAGCGCGGCGCGCTCCTTGCCGTCCTCCCCACCCTGCCCGGGCGGGTGATCCTGGTGGCGAACGAGGTCGGCCTCGGCCTGGTGCCGGAAACCCCGCTCGGGCGCCTGTTCCGCGACGAGGCCGGGCGGCTCAACCAGGCGGTGGCGGCGTGCTGCGCCCAGGTGGTGTTCGTCGCCGCCGGCCTGCCGCTGGTGCTCAAGCAGGGCTAAACTGCGCCCTGGACGCCAACCGAGGAGCACGACTTGAGCCTGCCCGCCGCAAAGCGCGCCATGAACCTGGACGAATTCCTCGCCTGGGAGGGGCAACAGCCCGAGCGCTGGGAATTCGTCGACGGCGAGGCCTTCGCCATGGCCGGCGGCACCGACGTGCACAACACGATCTGCCTGAACACGGCCTTCGCTCTGCGCAACGCATTGGCCGGCACCCGCTGCAGCGTGTTCATGACCGACGTGCGCCTACGCCTGGCCGCGGACGACAGCCTGTTCTACCCCGACGTCTTCGTCAGCTGCGCGGATGCCGACCGCGCCCGCCGCCAGGTCAAGGAAGACCCGGCGCTGATCGCCGAAGTGCTGTCGCCGTCCACCGAAGCCTACGACCGCGGCCGCAAGTTCGAGGCCTACCGCCGTTTTCCCGGCCTGCGCACGGTGCTCTTCCTGTCGCAGGACCACGCCCACGTCGAGTGCTACACGCGCCGCGACGACGGCGGCTGGCTGCTGAGCGAAGCCAGCGGCGGCCGCGCTGCCCTCAACCTTCCGGCGCTCGGCTTCGAGCTGGCGCTGGCCGAACTCTACCGCGACCTTCCCGACGACTCCGCCACCACCGACACCCCCTCATGAACTTCGACATCGCCGCGCCCGACTCCGCTCTCGCCCCTGCCCTCCAGCACAAGATCGACCAGAAGACCAAGCCCCCCGGCGCGCTCGGCCGGCTGGAAGCGCTCGCGCTGCAGATCGGCCTGATCCAGCAGACGCTGACCCCCGCACTGCGCCAGCCCCACCTCGCCGTCTTCGCCGCCGACCACGGCGCGGCGCGCGCCGGCGTGTCGGCCTTTCCCCAGGACGTGACCTGGCAGATGGTGGAGAACTTCCTCGCCGGCGGCGCCGCGATCAACGTCTTCAGCCGTCAGCTCGGCCTCAACCTCAGCGTCGTCGATGCCGGCGTCAATCACGCGTTCGCCCCCCGCCCCGCGCTGATCGACGCCAAGATCGCCGCGGGCACGGCCAACTACCTCGAACGCCCGGCGATGAGCGCCGAACAGCGCGACGCCGCGCTCGCGCGCGGGCGCCGCCTCGCCCACGCGCTGGCGGACAACGGCTGCAACTGCATCGGCTTCGGCGAGATGGGCATCGGCAACACCGCCGCCGCCTCGCTGCTGACCCACTGCCTGATCGGCGCCGAGCGCGACGCCGACCTCGACACCGTCACCGGCCGCGGCACCGGCCTGGACGACGCCGGCCTGGCGCGCAAGCGCGCCCTGCTGCGCCAGGCGCTGGCGCGCGGCGGCTACCCGACCGACGCCCTCGAAGCGCTCGCCGAATACGGCGGGCTGGAGATCGCGATGATGGCCGGCGCCATGCTCGGCGCCGCGGAAAAGCGCATGGTGCTACTGATCGACGGCTTCATCGTCACCTCGGCCCTGCTCGTCGCCCACGCCCTCGCCCCCGCCATCCTGCCCTACTGCGTGTTCGCCCACCGCTCGCAGGAGCCCGGCCACCGCGTGCAGCTCGCCTTCCTCGGCGCCGAACCGCTGATGGAGCTCGACCTGCGCCTGGGCGAAGGCACCGGCGCCGCACTCGCCTACCCCCTCGTCCAGGCGGCGGTGAACTTCCTCAACGAGATGGCGAGCTTCGAGTCGGCCGGGGTCAGCGAGAAGGGCTGAGGCGGAACCGGATTCAAGAACAGCGCGGTCAAGATCAACGTGGAGCAGATCTTCAAACCGCTCTCGTCGTCCACTGAAGTGAAGTGCATCAAGGGGGTGGGCATGAATCAGGCGGCGCTTTCTACCTTGCTCGATGGACTGATGGTCACCTGGGAAAACGAGGTGGTGGAGTTCAAGCAGGCAGGCAACGACTACGACACCGACAAGATCGGGGAGTATTTCTCGGCACTGAGCAACGAAGCCAACCTGCGCGGGGCGGACCGAGCCTGGCTGGTGTTCGGCGTGCACAACAAGTCCCGCACCGTGGCGGGTTCGGACTACCGTCCGGAGCCTGAACGCCTACAAGGCCTGAAGGGCCAGATTGCCCAGAGCACCGAACCGAGCATCACCTTTCGCGAGATCCATGTCCTGAAGCATCCGGCCGGACGGGTGATCTTGTTCGAGGTCCCGCCTGCACCGCGCGGCATTCCGATCGCCTGGAAGGGGCATTACTACGCGCGTGCGGGAGAAAGCCGCGCTCCACTAGGGCTGGACAAGCTCGATGAGATCCGCCAGCAAACGCTGCAGGCGGATTGGAGCGCGCAGATCATTGCCGACGCCAGCCTTGCCGATCTAGATGAAACGGCACTGGGCAAGGCGCGGGAGTCATTTGCCAAGAAGTACGCCAACCGTTTCGATGCCACAGAGGTGATGAACTGGCCGCTGGCCACGTTTCTGGACCGCGCCCATGCGACCCAGAATGGTGCGATCACGCGCACCACCTTGTTGCTGCTCGGCAAGCCTGAGTCCGCCTGGCGCTTATCGCCGCACCCCGCGCAGCTGACCTGGAAACTGGACGGTCCGGAGCGGGCCTATGAGCACTTCGGGCCACCGTTCCTGTTGAGTACGACCCAGCTCTACCGACGCATCCGCAACATCCAGCTCCGTCTGTTGCCGCAGGACGAGTTGTTGCCGGTGGAGGTGTCGAAGTACGACCAGAAGATCGTGCTGGAGGCACTGCACAACTGCATCGCGCACCAGGATTACACCCGAAACGGCCGGGTGGTAGTGATCGAGCAGCCGGACAAGCTGATCTTCGAAAGCGAAGGGAGCTTTTTCGAAGGCCAGCCCGAGGATTACCTGGAAGGCAACAAGGTACCCCGGCGCTACCGCAACCCGTTCCTGGCGCAGGCCATGGCCGAGCTGAACATGATCGACACCATGGGCTACGGCATTCACGACATGCACGCACGCCAGGCGCGGCGCTATTTCCCCATGCCCGACTATGACCTGAGCGAGGCCGGGGTAGTCAGGCTGACCATCTATGGCAGCGTGGTGGACCCTGCCTACAGCCGCTTGCTGATCCAGAAGACCGAGCTGCCGCTGGTCGATGTGCTGGCTCTGGATCGCGTGCAGAAGAAGCTGCCGGTGCCGGACACGGCAGCCGCCCGATTGCGCAAGGCCGGTCTGATCGAGGGGCGGAAGCCGAACCTTTTCGTCTCAGCCTCGATCGCCAAGGCCACGGCAAGCCTGGAGGATTACCTCCGAACTCGCGGGCAGGATGACGCCTTCTATCTCAAGCTGATTACCGACTATCTGGCGATGAAGGACGGGGCATCCCGGGCCGATCTCAACAAGTTGCTACTGGATAAACTCAGCGAAGCGCTTAGTGAAAAGCAGAAGGCCATCAAGATAAGCTCGTTGCTTACCAAGCTCCGGCGCAAGGGGACCATTGTGAACGTCGGCTCCGACACCGCATCTTGCTGGAAGCTGGCAGAGAAATAGAGAGCCAGCAAAGAGGCTGTCAAGCATATCTGTTTGAAATCAACAATATGATCCTCTTTGAAGCTGAAAGCATCAAAGAGGATCAAAGAGAAAGAGGCCGCTGCATGACGCTCAAGCCCGGCGACAGACCCTGATTCAACATGACACTCCCCCATAAACCATGCGCACCTGCAATGCGCAGCATACGCCGCCCATGGGTGGCCCGCCGATACACACCCTGATGCGCTACCAGCTCGAACTCTTCTTCACCGCGCTCGGCTTCTTCACCCGCCTGCCGGTGCCGGCCTGGGTGCCGTGGTCGACCGAGCGCCTGAACCACGCCGCGCGCTACTTCCCGCTCGTGGGCTGGGTGGTGGGCGCGCTCGGCGCGGTCAGCTACCTCGTCTTCGCCCTCGCGCTGCCGCCCGCGCTCGCCGTGATCCTGTCGATGGCGGTGACCATCCGCGCCACCGGCGCCTTCCACGAGGACGGCTTCGCCGACGCCTGCGACGGGCTGGGCGGGGGCTGGGACAAGGCGCAGGTGCTGACGATCATGAAGGACTCGCGCATCGGCAGCTACGGCACCGTCGGCATCGTGCTGATGCTGCTCGCCAAGGCCGCGGCCCTGCTCGAACTGGCGGCGGCCGGCGGCGGGCCCGCGGTGGCGCTCGCGCTCTTCGTCGCCCACCCGCTGTCGCGCCTCGCCTCGACCAGCCTGATCCACCTGCTGCCCTACGTACGCGAGGACGAAACCGCCAAGTCGAAGCCGCTCGCCAAGCGCCTGACTCCGGCCGAGCTCGCCATCGCCGCCGTCTTCGGCCTGCTCCCGCTGGCCTGGCTGGCGCCGGCCCAGGCCCTCGCCGTGCTGGCCGCGGTGGCCGGCGTCACCGCCTGGGCCGCGCGCATGTTCGTGCGCCGCCTCGGCGGCTACACCGGCGACCTGCTCGGCGCGCTGCAGCAGGCGGCGGAACTCGCCTGCTATGTCGGCCTGCTCGCAGGCGCGCGGATGACCGCCCTGTAGCAGCACGCACCGGCAAGGTCCTCATCCACGCTGCGCGCATCGCGATCGCGTCGTGACCAAGACGGCTGCGCGCGAGCGCGAGGGGTCGGTCATTGAGCGGCTCACCGTCTTCTGCCGACCCATTGCCGCTGTTGAGCTATTAGGAATAGCTGTCGTTCAACGTTCAAGGTAACAGGCACTGCGCCGCTTTTTGGCGCAGTGCCGGTTGACCGCAAGGTTGCGCGCCTGGTCGCCAAAGACTATGATGTGTATGATGAAAACAAAGGATACACATCGTGCGCACCAACATTGTGATTGACGACAACCTCATGAACGAAGCGCTCCGGGCGACCGGATTGAAGACCAAGCGTGAGGCGGTAGAACTCGGTCTTAAGACACTACTTCGCCTTCGGCAGCAGGAAGAAATTCGTCAGTTTCGCGGCAAGCTCGACTGGCAGGGCGACCTCGAGGAGATGAGGACTGACAAATGATTTTGGTCGATTCCAGCGTTTGGATCGACTATTTCCGAGGAACCGTAACGCCACAGGCTGAAAAGCTGGACTCCCTGCTTGGAGTAGAACCCGTTGCAACGGGCGATCTGATTTTGGCCGAGGTGCTGCAGGGCTTTTCGAGTGAGCGCGACTTCAACCAAGCCAAGAAACTGATGACCTCGTTGGTCATGATTGATCTGGGCGGACAAGAGATAGCCATTCAGGCTGCCAGGAATTTTCGTTCGCTGCGGGCGTTGGGCGTGACCGTGCGAAAGACCATCGATACCGTGATTGCGACTCGATGCATAGAAAGCGGACTGGCTCTGCTATACAGCGACAGGGATTTTGATCCGTTTGTAGAGCACCTTGGCCTCCGATCCGCGCTCACCGAAACCTGACGTTGGAAATCAGCGGTACCGGAACGCGTAGCTCGTAGCGCAGAGGGAGCTGAGGTGCCCTACGTTTTCCGCCTTCCAGCCGGTCGTCCTCATGCTGCCATTTCTTGCTGATCCTGTCGTTCAATCCAGTTCTGCAGGAACGTGGTCGGGGACAGATATCCCAAGGTGGAGTGGCGGCGGCTCCGGTTGTAGAACACGGCGATGTATTGGAACAGATCGCTCGTCGCCTCGTTGCGGGTCGCGTAGCGCACGCCATGAACCCGCTCGTTCTTGAGGCTGTTGAAGAAGCTCTCGGTCGGGGCGTTGTCCCAACAGTTGCCCTTGCGCGACATCGATCCGCGCATGTCGTATTTGGCCAGGCGGGCCTGGTAAGCATGACTGGCGTATTGGCTTCCCCGGTCAGAATGAAACAGCATCCCGGGTTCCGGCCGACGGCGGAACCACGCCATCAACAGCGCATCGAGGACCAGGTCAGTCGTCATCCTCGGCTTGATCGACCAGCCGATCACCTCACGGTTGAACAGATCGATCACGACTGCCAGATACAGCCAGCCCGGCGGTGGCGATGTAGGTGATGTCGCCCGTCCACACGCGATTCGGGGCGTCGGGCGCGAAGCGGCGATCCAGCACATTCGCGGCCACCGACAAGCGAGGCCGGATCGCGTGAGTGTTCATGCCGGCCCATCCCGACAGCGCGGCGCAGGCGCGGGCGGATCGTACCGGCGAGCCATGACGATCTCGACCGTGAGCCAACGCCCGACCCCGCAGTGCGGGCAGCATCGCGGGTCCTCCCCGCTCTCCTGGATCCATGCCTTCGCATTGGCATTTTTCCAGCCTCAATCACGCCCAGCCTCCCGCTCCAACCACGCCGAAAACTCCAGCGGCCTGAGCCCGAAGCGGATCGCATTGCCGGGGTGAAGCGTCTTGAATTCGGCCAGCGTCAAGGTCACGAAACGTACCCGGTCCTCCTCGGCCACCGTTACCGGCAACACGGCGCGGATCGCTGCTTCGTCGGCGGCTTGTCCGCCGCGCACGATGGCAGCGACGGCTTCGGCGAGTTCGTTGCGGTAGCGCAGGCGGAACGTATCGGGCGGCACGAGCTGCTGCTGCACGGCGACGTATTGCTGGCACGAACGCTCGTAGGCCCAGACGAATACGTCGCGCAGCAGGGCGACGTCATTGAGTTCATACACCCCCAGCATCGCATCGACGTAAGCCTGTGCCGGCGCGTCGATGAAGGACAGCGGGCAGAGATTGTGGCGGACCAGCGGAATGTTGGCGGCGAGGCGCGAAACACGTTTATTCACGTCTTCGAAGGGTTGCAGGTAAGGCAGGTGCACCATCAGGAAGAAGGCCTGCTCGAAGGGGTCGTCGATTTCACCGGCGATCTCGAGCACGATGCCGAACAGCTCTGCGAGGCGCTGTGGCAGCGCGACCGGAAGATAGACACTGCCGCCGATCTCGACCGGATACGCGCGCAGGCGGCCACAGCCGAGGGGGTCGGGCAGCAGGCCGTCGGAGAGGAAGGCGTGCAGCGCGATGATCGTTTCCGGCAAGGGCGCGGATTTGTCCTGCCCGGCCTCGCGGACCAGGTATTCGATCGCCGCCTTGTGGTTCAGGATCATCTGGGTTTCGAGCGCATCCTTGCCTTCGGCGGCCTGGCCGAACTCGATCAGACGTTCGGTGTCGAGGCGGCTGTAGGTGTTGCCTTCGAGGCGCGACGAGGCCCAGGAGAGATCGATCAGCAGGCGGTTCAGGATGTCGCGCGCGAAGGTTCCGGCGGCGGCCTGTTCGGCTGGCGAGCGGCCGATGCTGTGCAGCTGCGCGCGCAAGTCGGCGGGCAGGTAGGCGGTCTGGTTCGGATAGTAGCGCTCGAGAAATTCGATGTTGTAGCCGACCGGTCGGCGCTGCTGGTACGGCTGGCGGACGTAGGCTCTGACAGCAGCGCCTTCGGCCGACAGGGGAACGTAGGTTTCGCCGCTGCCGGTGGCATCGACGCCCGGCAGCAGGACATTCGACGTGGCGGTGACCGGCGACAGCCGGTATTTGAGCGCGCGGCCTTCGCCTTCGGCGCGGACCCGTTGCTGCGCAATCAGTGCGGACAGGCGGCGCTGCAGGGTGCGGCGGGACAGGCCGGGGCCGATTTGCTGCAGCAGGCCGTCGACGCCGATGCCTCCCGGATGTCGGGCGATCACGTCGAGGATGGGTTGAAATGCCTCGGTGCGGATTTTTTTTGGCATGAATCGACTTTATTTGGCGCGATAACTCAGTATCACGCCATTTTATTTGGCGCGCAACGCCGAATCGCGCCACAAAGATGCGGCGAAATGAGGCTTGCCATGCCGGAAGCCGGCAGCGCGCAGAAAGCGCCGTCCTCGGCGTGATTTTGCAGATCGAACGTTTTATCTAAGATCCGTACCACAGACACAGATCGAGCGGCACGAACCGCCGGCACCACGAACCATCAACCCACCCCAGGCATCACCCCCCACCCGCCGAAGCCCATGGAACTCCACCTGATCCGCCACCCGCGCCCCGCGGTCGAGCCCGGCATTTGCTACGGCCAGCACGATGTCGGCCTCGCCGAATCCGCCGCCGCGGTCGCCACCCGCCTGCGTCCGCTGCTGCCGCCGGATTACGCGCTGTACGCCAGCCCGCTCGCCCGCGCCCGCCTGCTCGCCGAGGAGCTCGGCGCGCCGACGCTCGACGCCCGCCTGAAGGAAATGCATTTCGGCGACTGGGAAGGGCGCAGCTTCGCTTCCATCGGCCCCGCGATCGACGCCTGGGCGACCGACCCGCTCGGCTTTCGCGCCCCCGGCGGCGAGTCGGCGCGCGAGATGGCGGCGCGCGTGCTCGACTGGCTCGCGGCGCTGCAGCAGGCCGCGCCGGCGCAGCCGGTCGTGGTCGTCGCCCACGGCGGCCCGCTGCGCGTGCTCGCCGGCCATCTCCTCGGCCTGCCCGCCGAGCGCTGGCTGGGGCTGGACTTCCAGTGCGGCCAGGCCACCCGGCTCGACCTCGAAAGCTGGGGCACGACCCTGCGCTGGTTCAATCGCTGAGCGCCGTCGCCGCGCCGGCGCGCACCGCCCGGGCGCATCCCGCGCGCGGTGCGCCACCGCTCCCAGCCGCGCCCGGCTTCATGGGATAATCCGCGACTGACCGTCCGTGCCCACCCACATCATGTCGCTTTCCCTGCCCGAATTCTCCCGCGGCCGCCTCGTCATCGTCGGCGACGTGATGCTCGACCGCTATTGGCACGGCTCGACCACCCGCATCTCGCCCGAGGCGCCGGTGCCGGTGGTGAAGGTGGAGGCCGACGAGGTCCGCGCCGGCGGCGCCGGCAACGTCGCCCTCAATGCCGCCGAGCTGGGCGCGCGCACCGAACTGGTGGCGCTCGTCGGCCGCGACGAGGCCGCCGCGCGCCTGCGCCAGCGCCTGGAGGCCGGCCGGGTGGTGTGCCGCCTGCTCGAAGCGCCGCAGCACCCGACGATCACCAAGCTGCGCATCATCAGCCGCCACCAGCAGCTGATCCGGCTCGACTTCGAGGACAACTTCGCCGTGCTCGAGTCGGCCGGCATCGAGCGCGCCTTCGAAGACGCCCTGCCCGGCGCCGGCGCGGTGGTGCTGTCCGACTACGGCAAGGGCACCCTGGCCCAGGTCGGCAGCCTGATCCGCGTCGCCCGCGAGGCCGGCGTGCCGGTGGTGGTCGACCCGAAGGGCACGGACTTCGGCCGCTACTGCGGCGCCACCGTGATCACTCCCAACCTGAGCGAATTCGAGGCCGTGGTCGGCCACTGCGCCGACGAGCCGACCCTGCGCAGCCGCGGCGAGGCCCTGCGCGAGGCGCTCGAACTCGAAGCGGTGCTGATCACCCGCTCCGAGCGCGGCATGACCCTGCTGCAAAAGGGCCGGGCTCCGCTCGACCTGCCCACCCGCGCGCGCGACGTGTTCGACGTCACCGGCGCGGGCGACACCGTGGTCGCCGTACTCGGCGCCGGGCTGGCCTGCGGGCTGGCGCTGGCCGAGGCCACCGCGGTGGCCAACGTCGCCGCCGGCATCGTCGTCGGCAAGCTCGGCACCGCCACCGTCGGCGCGGACGAGCTCGCCGAGGCGCTCCAGCGCGCGGTAGAGCCCGGCGCCGCCGCCTGAAACCATGAGGAACGCACCATGATCATCGTCACCGGCGGCGCCGGCTTCATCGGCAGCAACATCGTCCACGGCCTCAACGCCCGCGACATCCGCGACATCCTCGTCGTCGACGATCTCAGCGACGGGCGCAAGTGCCTCAACCTCGCCGACGCCGACATCCTCGACTATGTGGACAAGGATGACTTCCTCGCCCGCATCCGGGCCGACGAAGGCTTCGGCCAGGTGGACGCGGTGTTCCACGAAGGCGCCTGCTCCTCGACCACCGAGTGGGACGGCCGCTTCGTCATGAAGGTGAATTACGAATACACCAAGGCCTTGCTCGCCTGGTGCGTCGCGCGCCGGACGCCGCTGATCTATGCCTCGTCGGCCTCGGTGTACGGCATGGGGCCGGTGTTCCGCGAGGGGCGCGAGTTCGAGCATCCGCTGAACATGTACGCCTACTCCAAGTTCCTGTTCGACTGCCACCTGCGCCCGCAACTCGCCGGCCTCGACAGCCAGGTCGTGGGCCTGCGCTACTTCAACGTCTACGGCCCGCGCGAGCAGCACAAGGGCGGGATGGCGAGCGTCGCCTTCCACTTCCACAACCAGCTGAAGGAATCCGGCCGGGTGCGCCTGTTCGAGGGCTCGGATGGCTACGGCCCGGGCGAGCAGCGGCGCGACTTCATCCACGTCGACGACATCGTCGCGGTGAACCTGTGGCTGCTCGACAACCCGCAGGTGTCGGGCATCTTCAACCTCGGCACCGGGCGCGCGCAAAGCTTCAACGACGTCGCCCACGCCGCGCTGCGCTGGATGCGCGCCCGCGGCGAGGAAGGCGGCGGCATCGACTACATCCCCTTCCCCGAGCACCTCAAGGGCCGCTACCAGAGCTTCACCGAGGCCGACATCGGCGCCCTGCGCGCCGCCGGCTACGCGCGCCCGTTCATGGACGTGGAGAGCGGCGTGCCCGCTTACCTCGACTGGCTGGCGGCGCACGGCTGAGGCGCCGCCGCGGACCGACGCCCTGAACCGAAACCGATGACCTCGCCCACCACGCCGGCCCACCCCGGCCAGGCCCGCGCCCGCCGCATCCTCGTCGTCGGCCCGTCCTGGGTCGGCGACATGGTGATGGCGCAGAGCCTGTTCAAGGCGCTCAAACAGCGCGGCGCATGCGCCATCGACGTGCTCGCGCCGGGCTGGTCGCTGCCGATCCTCGAACGCATGCCCGAAGTGCGCCGCGGCATCGTGATGCCGCTCGGCCACGGCGAGTTCGGTCTCGGCACGCGCCGTGCGCTGGGCCGCTCGCTCGCCGGCGAAGGCTACGACCAGGCGATCGTGCTCCCCGGCTCGCTGAAGTCCGCGCTGGTGCCCTTTTTCGCCCGCATTCCGCAGCGCACCGGCTTTCGCGGCGAGATGCGCTACCTGCTGCTCAACGACCTGCGCCGCCTCGACAAGGCCGCGCTGCCGATGACGGTGCAGCGCTTCGTCGCGCTGGCCGCACCGGCCGCCACGCCGCTGCCCGACCCCCTGCCGCTGCCGCGTCTGGTGGCCCAGGCCGCCAACCAGCCGGTGCTGCGCGCACGGTTCGAGCTGCCCGCCGAACGGCCTGCGGTGGCCTTCATGCCCGGCGCCGAATACGGCCCCGCCAAGCAGTGGCCGATCCCGCACTTCGCCACGCTCGCGCGTGCGCTGGGCGCGCGCGGCTACCAGGTCTGGGTGCTGGGCTCGAACAAGGACCGCGCCGCCGGCGAAGCAATCGCCGCGGGCAACCCGGCGGTGACCAACCTCGCCGGCCTCACCGCCCTCGGCGACGCCGTCGACCTGCTGGCGATGTGCGCCGCCGCGGTGAGCAACGACTCCGGCCTGATGCACGTCGCCGCCGCGCTCGAACTGCCGCTGGTGGCGATCTACGGCTCGTCCAGCCCGGAGCACACGCCGCCGCTGTCGGAGCGCATCGCCATCCAGACCCTGCGCCTGGAATGTTCGCCCTGCTTCCAGCGCACCTGCCCGCTCGGCCACACCCGCTGCCTCACCGACATCGCCCCCGAGCGCATCCTCGCCGCGCTCGGCGGCCTCGGCCTCGCCGGGCTCGAGCACGCCGGCGGCCGGAGCGGGGCGGAAACCGTCCATTTCACCGGGCGGGCCTGACGCGGCGATGCATGTGCTGATCGTCAAGACGTCCTCGCTCGGCGACGTCATCCACACCCTGCCGGCGCTCACCGACGCCGCGCGCGTGCTGCCCGACATCCGCTTCGACTGGGTGGTGGAGGAAGGCTTCGCCGAGATCCCGCGCTGGCACCCGGCGGTCGACCGGGTCATCCCGGTCGCGCTGCGGCGCTGGCGCAAGCATCCGCTGCGGGCCTGGCGCAGCGGCGAGTGGCGCGCGTTCACGGCGGCGATCGGCGCCCGGCGCTACGACGCGGTGATCGACGCCCAGGGCCTGCTCAAGAGCGCCTGGCTCGCCCGCCACGCCCACGGCCCGGTGCACGGCCTCGACCGCCGCTCGGCGCGCGAGCCGCTCGCCAGCCTGTTCTACCGCCATCGCCACGCCGTCGCCTGGGGCCGGCACGCGGTGCTGCGCGTGCGCGAGCTGTTCGCCGCCGCGCTCGGCTACGCCCTGCCCGACGGGCCCGCCGCAGCGGCCGACCCTTACGGCCTCGACCGCGCCCGTGTGCTCGCTGGCGCCGCGCAGGCGGCCGGCGCCAGCGCGCCCTATCTCCTCTTCCTCCACGGCACCACCTGGGCGACCAAGCACTGGCCCGAACTGTACTGGCGCCGCCTCGCCGAGCGCGCCTGCGCCGCAGGCTGGCAGGTGCGCCTGCCCTGGGGCAACGACACCGAGCGCGCCCGCGCCGAGCGCCTGGCCGAAGGGCTTGCTGGCGCCTGCGTGCTGCCGCGGCTGACGCTCGCCGGCGTCGCCGCCGAGCTCGCCGGCGCGCGCGCCTGCGTCGCGGTGGACACCGGGCTGGGCCACCTCGCGGCGGCGCTCGCGGTGCCCACGGTCTCGGTCTACGGCCCGACCAACCCCGGCTTCACCGGCACCTGGGGTGCCGGCCAGCGCCACCTGGCGTCCGACTTCCCCTGCGCGCCCTGCCTGCAGAAACGCTGCCGCTACACGCCGAGCGCGGTCGACCGCGCCCGCCCCGATTTCGCCCGAGAACAGCCGCTGTGCTTCACCCGCGTCGCGCCGGAACGCGTGTGGGCCGAACTCGCCGCCGTACTTGACCGCAGCGAGGCCCCCTGATGCAGCTCGCCTTCTGCCTGTACAAGTACTTCCCCTTCGGCGGCATGCAGCGCGACTTCCTGCGCATCGCCCAGGCCTGCCAGGCGCGCGGCCACGCGATCCGGGTCTATGTGCTCGAATGGCAGGGCGAAGTGCCGCCCGCCTTCGAGGTCGTGCACGTGCCGGTGCGCGCACTGTTCAATCACCTCCGCTACCGCAAGTACACCGACTGGGTGCGCGCCGACCTCGCCCGCCGCCCCGCCGGGCGCGTGATCGGCTTCAACAAGATGCCGGGGCTGGACGTCTATTACGCCGCCGACCCCTGCTTCGAGGACAAGGCGCAGACCCTGCGCAACCCGCTCTACCGCCTCGGCGGGCGCTACCGCCACTTCGCCGCCTACGAGCGCGCGGTGTTCGGCGCCGACAGCCGAACGGAGATCCTGATGATCTCCGCCGTGCAGCAGCCGCTGTTCGTGCACCACTACGGCACGCCGGAGCGGCGCTTCCATCTGCTGCCGCCCGGCATTGCGCCGGATCGACGCGCGCCGGCGAACGCGGGCGAGATCCGCGCCGCCTTCCGCCAGGAGTTCGGCCTTGGCACCGACGACCTGCTGCTGGTGCAGATCGGCTCCGGGTTCAAGACCAAGGGGCTGGATCGCAGCCTGAAGGCGCTCGCCGCGCTGCCCGAGGCCCTGCGCCGGCGCACCCGGCTGATGGTGATCGGCCAGGACGATCCCAAGCCGTTCAAGCTGCAGGCCATCGCCCTGGGCCTGGCCGAGCATGTGCAGTTCCTGAAGGGCCGCAGCGACGTGCCGCGCTTTTTGCTCGGCGCCGATCTGTTGATCCACCCCGCCTACAACGAGAACACCGGCACCGTGCTGCTCGAAGCCATCGTCGCCGGTCTGCCGGTACTCACCACCGCGGTCTGCGGCTACGCCCACTACATCACCGACGCCGATGCCGGCCGCGTCGTTCCCAGCCCGTTCGAGCAGGGGGCACTCGACATCCGCCTCGCCGAAATGCTCTCTGCCGACGACGACCGCCGCCGCTGGCAGGCCAACGGCCTCGCCTTCGCCGCCCGCGCCGACCTCTACAGCCTGCCCGAGCGCGCCGCCGACCGGATCCTGCAGCCTGCGGCCGACGCCACCGCCCAACGATGACACCGCCCGCCTCCGCCACGGCCCGCGCCGCGACCACCACCCTCTTCGTCGACGAGCCCTTCCGCAGCCTGTGGCAGGGGCGCGACCCGTTCGCCGCGGTCGAGGCGCTGCAGGGCGAGGTGTTCCGCGAACTCGAAGGCCGGCGCACGCTGCGCACCGAAGTCGGCGACCGCGCCTACTTCGTCAAGATCCACCGCGGCGTGGGCTGGGGCGAGATCTTCAAGAACCTGTTCTCGCTGCGCCTGCCGGTGCTCGGCGCGCGCAACGAATGGCGCGCCATCGCCCGCCTGGGCGAAGTCGGCGTCGCCACGATGCGCGCCGTGGCCTTCGGCGAGCGCGGCCGCAACCCCGCCCGCCAGCACTCGTTCATCATCACCGAGGCGCTCGCACCGACGGTGAGCCTGGAAGACTACTGCCGCGACTGGCCCGCCCACCCACCGCCGCCCGCGCTCAAGCGCGCCCTGATCGGGCGCGTCGCCGAGATGGCCCGGCGCATGCACGAAGGCGGCATGAACCACCGCGACTTCTACCTCTGCCATTTTCTCCTCCACACCGCGCCGCCGCCCGCTCCCGATGCCTTACGCCTGTCGCTGATCGACCTCCACCGCAGCCAGGTCCGCCGCCGCACGCCGCGGCGCTGGCGCGACAAGGATCTGGCCGGGCTGTACTTCTCCGCGCTCGAGATCGGCCTCACCCGGCGCGACCTGCTGCGCTTTCTGCGCGCCTACTTCCCGGGGCCGCTGCGCGCCACCCTGCGCCGCGAGGCGGCGCTGCTGCGCAGCCTGGCACGGCGCGCGGACAAGCTGCACGCACGTTACCTGCGCAAGTACGCGCCGGAGGCACGCGAGTGAGCACGCCGGCCCCGCTGCAGACGGCCGCGGCGCTGCGTGCGGCAGGCCGCCACCCGGCCCTGCCGCTGCGCGCGCAGCTGGCCGACGGCCGCAGCCTCACGCTGCACCGCCTGCTGCGTGTGCTGCCGGGCAAGCGCCTGGTCGGCGAGGCCGAGTTCGAAGGCCGCCGCGTGCTCGCCAAGCTCTTCATCGCCCCCGCCAGCGCCCGCCACTGGCAGCGCGAACGCAGCGGCATCGAGGCCCTCGCCGCCGCCGCCATCCCCACTCCGGCGCTGCTCGCCGCGGCTCCCCTGCAAAACGGCGGCCACGCCCTGCTCACCGCCTTTCTCGACGGCGCCGACAGCCTCGCCGCACGCTGGGAGGCGGAGGCCGCCGAAGCGGCCGGCAGCGCGCGCGCCCTCGCCGTGCTCGCCCCCGCGTTCACCCTGCTCGGCCGGCTCCACGCCTGCGGCCTGGTGCAGGACGACCTTCATCTGGGCAATTTCCTGGTCCACGGCGACCGCTTGCTGGTGATCGACGGCGATGCGGTGCGCGCCCTCCGCCCCGAACGGCCGCTCGATGCCGCCCAGGCCGCGGCCAACTTCGCCATCCTCGCCGCGCAGCTGCCGGCAGGGTGGGATGCCCGGCTCCCGCTCCTGATCGAGGCCTGGCGCAGCGCCGACGATGCCCTGCCCGCACTCGACGTTCCCGCCCTGCGCGCCCGCATCGCTGCCACCCGCAGCGCCCGCCTGCAGGCCTTTCTCGGCAAGGTCCTGCGCGACTGCACCCTGTTCCGGGTGGAACAGCGCCTCGACCGCTTCAGCGCCGTAGTGCGCGACCAGGCCGAAGCGCTCGCCCCCCTGCTCGCCGACCCCGACCGCGCCCTCGCCGCCGGCCAGCTGCTCAAGGACGGCGGCACATGCACGGTGGCGCGCACCGAAATCGCCGGCCAGGCGCTGGTGATCAAGCGCTACAACATCAAGAACGCCGGCCACGCGCTGTCGCGCGCCTGGCGTGCGAGCCGCGCCGCCCATTCCTGGGTCGCCGGCCACCGCCTCGCCTTTCTCGGCATCGCCACGCCGGCACCGCTGGCCCTGGTCGAAGAGCGCTTCGGCCCACTGCGCCGGCGCGCCTGGCTGGTCAATGCCTGGTGTCCGGGGCGGAACCTGCTCGAACATCTCGCCCCGCATGTCGACCGCGGTCCACCCGCGGCCGAAGCCGAGGCCCTGCGCCAGCTGTTCGCCACCCTGCACCGCGAGCGCATCTCCCACGGCGACCTCAAGGCCACCAACCTGCTGTGGCACGAAGGCCGCATCGTCGTCATCGACCTCGACGCCCTGCGCCAGCACCGCAGCGCCGCGGCCCATGCCCGCGCCTGGCGGCGCGACCGCGCCCGTCTGCTGCGCAACTGGCCGGCGGGCAGCGCCCTGCACCGCTGGCTGGACACCGAACTGCCCGCCGCCTGACGCCGGGGCCGCGCCGCTCAGCCGCGGGCGCGCGCGCCCGCCGCCGGGCGTTCAGCGCATTTCGAACACCTCCTGATGGAAGCGGATGCCGGCCGCGCCCATGTCACGGAACCCCTGGCGCAGCCGCTCGGCGAGGCCTTGCGGGCCGCAGAACCAGACTTCGAGCACCTCCTTTTTCCCCATGCGATCGCCCAGGACTTCCGTGCCCAGAACTTCCGCACTCAAGCTTTCGTTGTGGATGCTGCTGATGACGTGCAGCCGCACCGCCGGAAGCGCCGCGCACAAGATTTCGAGCCGGGCGACGAATGGGTCCGCGGCACGGTCGCGCACGCAATAATAGAAGTCCACGTCGGGGGCCTGCTCCGGCGTCGCCTGCAACGCTTCCAGCCAGGCGAGGAACGGGGTCACGCCGATCCCGCCGGCGACCCACGCCTGGCCCCGCCGGCCTCGTCCGCGCGGCAGCTCGAAGCAGCCATAAGGCCCCTCGACCTCCACCGCCCGGCCCGCCTCGAGCCGCCGGGCCAAGCCCCGGGTGTAGTCGCCCAGCGCCTTGATCTCGAAGGTGACGCGGCGGTCGCCACGATCGGCGCCGGCGATCGTGAACGGATGGGCGCCCTCGAAGCGGTCGAAGGTGGCAAAGGCGAATTGCCCAGGGCGATGCCCGCGCCAGCCCTCGTCCAGGAGACAGGTGACCTGGGTGAGGCCGGGGCCGGATTCGCGCACCGACTCCACCACCCCGCCGACGCGACGGCGGCGGCCGATCCAGCCCGCCAGGGCCAGCACGCTGGCAACCGATCCGGCGGCGATCAGCAGCGCAAGCAGGACGCCGGCCGGCTGCCCCCAGTAATCGAGCGGCGCCAGGAAGGCGGCATGAAAGGCCAGCACCAGGTACAGCGCCGGCATCGCTTTATGCAGGTAACGCCAGGCCCTGAACGGGAAGCGCTTCCATAGCGTCAGCACCAGCATCGCCAGCAGCGCATAGACCGCGAACTCGCCGAGTTCCTCGGCAACGTCGCGCATCGCTTCCAGGAAGTCGCCGCCGCGATCCTTGGGCAGGCGGCCTTCACGGCCGAAGACCGCCTTGATCACGCCGGCCGACAGCTCGACCAGCCAGTGCAGCGCGGCAAAGCCGATCGCCAGGATGCCCGCCCATTTGTGGACACGGTAGATACGGTCCATGCCGCCAAAAGGGCGCTCCAGCCAGACCGGCCGAGTGGCGAGCACCATCACCAGGGACATCAGGGCAAAGGACCACAGCCCGGTGAGCGTCAGCGCATGTTCGCGCACCGCCCACGGATTGCCCGGACCCGCGCCGGCGGACCCCGGCGCCGACAGCAGCGTCCAGCCCCATGCCAGCGTCACCAGGGCGAGGAAGGCAGACAACCAGCGTTTCACGGCCCCGCCCCTCAATCGTCCTCGAAATAGCCTTGCTGGGCGTCGAGGTGGCACGCGCCGCAGTTGGCCTTGCTCCCCACATCCTTGCGCGTCCAGTCGGCTTTCGGCACCTCGTCGTGCTCGTGCACCCACTTCGGCAACTCGGTGATGCGAAGCGGCGCTTCGCCCGGGCGCAGACCGCGCAGCAGCTTGCCGGGCCGGCCCGAGGCATCGCCCGCCTGACCGGTCAGGTAGCGGGTGATCGCGGCGGCGGTGTCGGCATCGACGCTGGCGTCGTCGCCGAAATGGTTCGCCAGCTCACCCATCATGCGTTTCCACGATGCTGCCGGCAGCATCGATGGGGGAAAGGCGATATGACAGCTGCCACACTCCTGCAGCGTGATCTTGTCGGTCACCGGCGGGTAGTAATCCTGGTCTCCGGCGCGGGCGCGGCCGAAAAGCAGTACGGTCACGGCGAGCACGGCGACACCGAGGGCGAGCGGACGGAAGGGAACGGTTTTCATGGGGGAATCTCCGTGATCGGTGCTTACTGCGTTGCCACCCAGGCGAGCCAGTCGCCCTTCTCGCGAGCGCTGCACTCGCGGCCCAGGACCTCGGTGCAGTTGCGCTTGAACCATTTCTCGACTTTCGCCGGATCGGTGTAGCGCGTTGCCGCCACCGACGCCGCCATCGGCTCGATGGCCTTGCCGGTGCGGGTCCGGCCGGGTGCGCGCGCATCATCGCCGTGACATGACGTACATGCCGGGGTATCGGGCTTGCCACCGGCGTGGGGGGTGCGATGCAGGGTTTCGCCACGAGCGGCCGAGAAGCCCGCAAAAGCGGGGTCGGCGACACGCGCCTCGGCCGCATAGCGGGCGATCAGATCGGCGGGCGGGGCCGCCAGCACCCCGGCACTCGCGCCGATGCAGCACGACAATGCGATCGTGCGGAATTTGCAGTTCATGGTTCGCTCCTTGATCCGGGTCGGAAACTCGACCGGACGGGCAGGCTGGATGCCATTCGTCCGCCATTCGTCCGGAATCGGGTGCCCAGTGTGCAAGGGCGCGAATGAATCGAAGCTGAACGCACGACGGGCGCGCGGCGGCGAGGGGCGGAAGCCGCGGTTCAGCTCCAGTTCAGGATGAATGGGCCACGCTCCCGCCTTTCCTGACCACGGAGCCTTTCCCATGAAGACCGCCTTTTTACGCTCCTCGCTGCTGTCCGTGCTGATTGCCGGCAGCGTCCTTCAAGCGCACGCCGCACCGGACGAACCGTCATCTCTTCCGCAGGAAACCTGCACATCGGTTCGCCACGAGACCGATGCCGTGAGCGCTCATCTGCGGGCGGCGCAGGCCGATCCGGCCGGACAAGCGGTAGCATCCGCTGACGAAGCGCAGCTGGCCCTCGAACTCGGCGCGCACCTCGACGCCTTGCGGGCGAATCTGCCCGCGCAGCGGACGCAACGGGCGCAAGCCAGCCTGCTGCTGAGCGACATGCGCGATGCCTTGTCGCTGATGCGCAACGCCACCCACGTCGATGCCCGCCGACTCGCCGTCCGGCGGTTGGAAGAGGATCATCGTCTTTACAATGTGCTGCTGAAGACCCTGGGATGCGCCGCCCCCCGACCGACAGACCTCTGAATCGATGAAAGCCCTCACCCCGCGCCAGGCACTGCGGTTCTCGCAACATCCTGCGCGGGGGCGGAGAATGGATGCGGCGCTCGACCCGGCGCCCGAAGCACCGAAGCGGACCCGGTCCGCGCATCGCCCCCATCCACCCGATTCCATCGAGCCCCGATGCACCTGCTCATCATCGAAGACGACCGCACGATCGCCGAGAACATCTACGAGTACCTGGAGGCACGCGGCCACCAGTGCGATTACGCCGACTCGATCGCGACGGCATCGGCCTTGCTCGCACGCTCCCCGTTCGATGCGCTGGTCCTCGACCGCAACCTCCCCGACGGCGACGGCCTCGCGCTCGCCCGCCGGCTGCGGGCCGAGGGCCGCGCGACCCCGATCCTGGTGCTGACCGCGCGCGACGCGCTGGAAGACAAGCTCCTCGGCTTCGAGGCCGGCAGCGACGATTACCTGGTAAAGCCCTTCGCCCTGCAGGAGCTCGAGGTGCGCCTGCTGGCGCTGGCGCGGCGCAGCACCGCCCGCCCGGCCGATCCGGTGCTGCGCCACGGCGAACTGGAGTTCAAGGCCGCAACACAGGAAGTACGGCTGCAGGGCCGTCTCCTCGCGCTGCCCCCGAAGGCCCTGCGTCTGGTCGCCGAACTGCTCTCGCAGCCCGAGCGCGTGTTCTCCCGGCGCGAGCTGGAGATCGCGGTCTGGGGCCACGAGCAGGACAACAGTGACAATCTGCGCAGCGTGCTGCACACCCTGCGTCGAGCCTTCGGCGACGACGCCCCCACCCAGGTGGTGAATGTCCATGGCCTCGGCTACAAACTCGTCAACCGCTGAGAGCGCCGCACACCACGGCGGACGGCGCTGGCTGTCGGGCGGCATGCGCATCCGGATCGCGGTGTCGGTCACGGCCATGCTGCTCGTCCTCATCGTCGCGCAGTCGCTCGCCCTGGTGGGACTCTACGAGGAGATGGAAGAAGAGTTCATCGACGGCACGCTCGACGAGCAACTGCAGTACAGCATCGAGCACAGCCGCCAGCTCGGCATCCTGATCGGGCCGCAGACGCCGCACATGGCTCTGTACCGTTTCACCCCGGGGGCGGAACTGCCGCAAGGGCTGAGCCCGGAACTGGCCGGGCTTCCGCTCGGCAACCACGAGGACTGGTCCTCCGGGCGCGAACTGCACGTCGCCGTCCGCGAGGCCGACAGCCAGCGCTACGTCCTCGTCTATGACGAATCCGAGCATCGCGCGCGCGAGTCCGCGGTGACCACCGCGGTCGTGATCGGCGGCCTGATGCTGGTCGCCTTGTCCTTCGTGCTCGCCTACGCGATCGCGGGCCGGATGACGCGCGGCCTGGAGACGCTCGCCGAACGCGTCGAGGGCGAGCGCGACGGCACCCCTTTCGCCGAGGAAAGTCTCGACGCCGAACTCCTTGCCGTGGCCCGCGCCCTGGACCGGGCCGAGGCCCGGCAGGCGGCCGTGCTCGCGCGCGAGCGCGACTTCAGCGCCAACCTGTCGCATGAGCTGCGCACCCCCCTGGCCGGCATCCGCAGCGACGCCGAAATGCTGCTCACCGACCGCACCCTGTCCGACAAGGCCCGTCGCCGTGCCGAGCGCATCATCGCCACCACCGACCGCACGACCACACTCGCCCACAGCCTGCTGCTGCTCGCCCGCGAGGCCCGGCCGCAAGTCGTCGAGCCGGTCAACCTGGGCGCCGCGGTACACAGCGCATGGAGCCGCCTGCACCCCGCCGGGGCCGAGGCGCTGACGATCCGCATCGACCCCCAGGCCGAAGTCGCGACCGACCCCAACCTGCTGGCGCTGGTGCTGCACAACCTGCTGGAGAACGCACTCCGCCACGGCGAAGGGCACGCGATCGAGGTGGTGCTGGAAGGGCGCCGGCTCGAGGTGCGCGACCGCGGCGCGGGCTTCGGGACGGAAGATCCGATGCGCTGCTTCGAGCGCTTCCGGCGCGGCGGGAGCAAACCGGGACACGGCCTCGGCCTGGCGCTGGTCCGGCACATCTGCACGGCCTGCGGCTGGAGCGTCCACGCCGCGAACCGGCCCGACGGCGGCGCCTGCCTGACGATCGACTTCGGCGCAGGCCCGACGTCGGCGTAGGTGCAGGCGCAGGCGCAGGCGGGCAGCGCTCACACTTTCCTCACACCCGCATCACGCTTTCCTCACGGGCGCTTCCGTAGATTGCGCGGATCCTCTCCGGCTCCGCGCGACCATGCCCGAACGGCATCAGCCCCTCGTTTCCTCCCTCACCGCACCCAGCGGCACTCCGACCGGCGCGAAGACTCGCGCGTACGGTGTTTCCGCATTCTCATCCGTCTGGACGGCCGCAACGCGCTGGCGTCCCGAAGTCTCCATCGAAGGCCTGCTGCTCGGCATCAGCCTGTACTTCTCGCTCGCCTGCAACAGGCCTTTCTGGCACGCCTTGCTGGCGAGCCACGGCAGCGGCGGCGAAGCCCCTGCCTACGCACTCGCGGTCGGGGTGGCCCTGACGGCGCTGAACTTCCTGCTCCTCGCGCCCCTGCTCAACCGCTGGACGGCGAAGCCGCTGCTGGGCGCACTGATCTTCGTGGCCGCCGTCACGCACTACTACGCCGACCACTTCGGGGTGTATTTCGACCCGAGCATGCTGCGCAACGCGCTGCGCACCGATGTCGCCGAAGCGCGCGAACTGCTCACAGCCGGTTTCTTCCTGCAGGTCGCCGCGCTGGCCCTGCCAGCGCTCTTCATCCTGCAGCGCGCCCGCCTGCGCCAGCGTCCACTGCGGCGAGCGCTGGCGATCCGCAGCGCATCCGTCGTGCTCGCACTGAGCGTGACCGCAGGAGCGCTCGGCAGCGTATTCAAGGATTTCTCGGGGGAAATGCGCAACCACAAGGAACTGCGCTACCTGATCACGCCGGCCGCTCCGCTCTGGTCGCTGGCACGCGTGCTGACCCGGGACGCGCACGCGGCCAGCGTGCCGCGCCGGCCGGTCGGCGCGGATGCCCGCCTGGGGGCGAGTTGGGCCGCGGCAAAAAAGCCGGTCCTGTTCGTGATCGTGGTCGGCGAGACCGCGCGCGCGGCCAACTGGGGGCTGAACCGCGGGGCCGGGCAGTCTCCGGCCCACGACACTACGCCCGAGCTTGCCGAGCGCCAGGTCGTCAATTTTCCGGACGTGACCAGTTGCGGCACCAACACCGAGGTGTCGGTCCCCTGCATGTTCTCGGTGCAGGGACGGCGACACTACGACGAGGACGCCATCCACAGCAGCGAATCCCTGCTCGACACCCTGCGGCACGCCGGCCTGCGGGTGGTATGGATCGACAACCAGTCTGGCTGCAAGGGCGTGTGCGCAGGCGTGGAGAGCATGCGTCCGGAGCCGGCCAGCCTGCCGGAGCTGTGCCAGGGCGAGCGCTGCCTCGATGCAGCCCTGCTTGAAAGCAGTCGCAGCCTGCTGCGCGATGCCGACGGCAACCTCGTGCTGGTCCTGCATCAGCTCGGCAACCACGGTCCCGCCTACTTTCGCCGCTACCCGGACGCCTTCCGCCGCTTCATGCCCACCTGCGACGACGAGGACCTGTCGCAATGCAGCCGCGAACAGATCGCCAACAGCTACGACAACGCCCTGCTGTACACCGATCATGTGCTCGCGCGCACCATCGACCTGTTGCAGGAGCTGACCCCGCGCTACGACACCGCGCTGCTCTACGTCTCGGACCACGGCGAGTCGCTCGGCGAAAAAGGCCTCTACCTGCACGGCCTGCCGTACTCGATCGCCCCCGCGGAACAGACCCGCGTGCCGATGGTGATGTGGCTGTCGTCCGGCTTCGCCGCCCGCAACCGGGTCGCCCCGGTCTGCCTGCGCGCGCAGGCCACCAGGCCCACCTCACACGACAACCTCTTCCACACCGTCCTCGGCCTGCTCGATGTGAACACCTCGGTGCATGACCAGACGCTGGATCTCACCGCACCCTGCCGGAGCTGACGACGTGCCGACGAAAGGGCTTGCTGCCACCATGTCCGCGCCAGGATTCGATTCAGCACGCAGATGGCTGCTGTCGCAGTACGCGCTCCTCGCGTTGAGCGCACTGCTGCTGTTCTGGGCATTCGAAGGCACCGACCTCGACCGCCGGCTTGCGCGGACCTTCTTCGACCCCGAGCTCGGCGTCTTCCCGTTGCGGCGGGCATGGTTTCTCGAGGCCGTGATGCACAGGGCAGCCAAGCAGGCCACCTACGTCCTGGTGGCGGCAAGCCTCTGGCTGTGCTGGCAGGGCTGGAAGGGCCGGCTGAGCTGGCTGCCGCCGCGCAATGCCCTGCTCGCGGCGATTGGCATGGTGGCGATTCCGGCCGCGACCGCGACCATCAAGCTGATGACGGCGCGTTACTGCCCGTGGGACATCATCGATTTCGGCGGCTATGCGCCCTATCTCCGCCTGTTCGAGGCCGCCCCCCAGGGCATCAAGGCCGGTCAGTGCTTCCCGGCTGGCCATGCATCCACGGGTTTCCTGTGGATCGTATGGGCCGTGGCGCTCAGACCTACCGGACGGCATGCAGTACGCCGTGCGCTCCTGGCCGCGCTGCTCGCGGGAGGGACCCTTGGCACGGCACGCATGCTGCAGGGGGCGCACTTCCTGTCTCACACGCTGTGGACGCTGTGGCTGGCGTGGATGCTGAGCACCACCCTCGCCATCGTTGTCCGCGCCGACATCCGTCTTAACACGCCCCCGACTACGGCCTACCCATGAACCGCCCCACCCCGCACGCGGCAGCGCCGATCAGCCTGCGCGCCCACTTCGGCTTCCTCCTCGGCAGTGCCGCCCTGCTGCTGTCGATGTTCTTCCTGCTGCGCCTGGCGCTGCTGGTGCACAACCGGGAACTGATCGACGGCATCGCGCCTGCCATCCTGGCCGAAGCCTTTTTCAATGGCCTGCGCTTCGATCTGCGGCTGGTGTCGTTCATCTGCCTGCCCCTGGTGCTGTCGCTCGCGAGCACGCGCGCGATGGCCGCACGCGGCGCCCACCGGTTGTGGCTGACCGCCTGCGCCAGCCTCGCCCTGCTGCTCGGCGTCATCGAGCTCGACTTCTACCGCGAATTCCACCAGCGCCTGAACAAGTTGTTCTTCCAATATTTCAAGGAAGATCCAGGTACCGTCCTGAGCATGGTCTGGCATGGCTTCCCGGTAGCCCGCTACATGCTCGCCTGGCTGGCGGCAAGCGCCCTGCTGGCCTGGCTGTTCCACCGCCTCGACCGCTCCACGCACCCCGCTCCCGCGCACGCGATAAAGGCCGCGGGACACCCGGGCTGGCGCTGGCTGGCACTGCTGCTGTGCGTAGTGGTATCGGTGGCAGCCGCACGCGGCACACTTCGCCAGGGGCCGCCGCTACGCTGGGGCGATGCGTTCACGACCGACTCGATGTTCGCCAACCATCTCGGTCTCAATGGGGCCCTGACGCTGTACGACGCCGCCAAGCACGCGCGGTCGGACCAGCGCAAGCTCGCCTGGCAGGACGCAATGGCCGACGGCGAAGCGGCCCACGTCATCCGCGAACAGCTGCTGACAGCGAACGACACGCTGGTCGACGCCGGGCAGGCCGCCGTGCGCCGCACTTACGTGCCACCCGCGGCCACTGCCCTGCCGGTGCGCAACGTCGTCGTGATCCTGCTGGAGAGCTTCGCGGGACGTTACGTCGGCGCCCTCGGCGACAACAGCCGCATCACGCCGCAGTTCGACCGCCTGGCACGCGAAGGCCTGCTGTTTACCCGGATGTTCTCGAACGGCACGCACACTCACCAAGGCATGTTCGCCACCATGGCCTGCTTTCCCAACCTGCCCGGCTTCGAGTACCTGATGCAGACGCCCGAGGGCGCGCAGAAATTTTCCGGCCTGCCGCAGCTGCTCGGCGCCCGCGGCTTCGACGACCTCTACGTCTACAACGGCGATTTCGCCTGGGACAACCAGGCCGGCTTCTTCAGCAACCAGGGCATGACGACCTTCATCGGCCGCAGGGACTTCGTGAACCCGGTGTTCTCGGACCCGACCTGGGGCGTTTCCGACCAGGACATGTTCGACCGCGCCATCGCCGAACTGCGCGCGCGCGGCGACAAGCCCTTCTACGCCTTGCTGCAGTCGCTATCCAACCACAGCCCCTATGCGCTGCCCGATCCGCTGCCGGTCGAACCGGTGACGGGCCACGGTGCCTACGACCAGCACCTGACCGCGATGCGCTATTCGGACTGGGCGCTGGGCCGCTTTTTCGAGCAGGCGCGGCAACTGCCCTCGTTCAAGGACACGCTGTTCGTGATCGTCGGCGACCATGGCTTCGGCGGCGTGGAACAGCTCACCGACATCGACCTGCTGCGCTTCCACGTGCCGCTGCTGCTGATCGCCCCCGGCATCCAGGAGAAGTTCGGCGCCACGCGCGACGTCGTCGGCACCCAGGTCGACGTCGTGCCGACGATCATGGGCCGGCTCGGCGGCGCGACCACCCACCAATGCTGGGGCCGCGACCTGCTCGCACTGCCTGCGGGCGACCCCGGCTTCGGCGTCATCAAGCCCTCCGGCAGCAGCCAGAACGTCGCCATCCTCGAAGGCGACACCGCTCTGGTGCTGTCCGAAAACCGCCGGGGCAGGCTTTATCGCTACCGCGTCGGCGCGACTGCCGCAGCGGACGCGTTCGAGGATGCCGCACGGGAGCAAACGATGGCGCACCGGCTGGAAGCCTTCCTCCACGCGGCAACCCGCAGCCTGCTCGAAAACACGGCCGGAGTAACCACGACGCACACGACGGCCGCGGCCAACGCACCTCGCCGGCCAGCTGCTGGCGACCAATGACGACACCGTGCGCACTCGGGCCCGGCCAAAGAGTCCATGGCGCGCGGACACCCGGTTTGTTAAGCTTTTCCTAAACTCGGACGTGCATGCTGGTCCGGACCGAATCCGATCACGCCCACCCCCACCCCGACATGGAGAGGAACAACGAATGCCGATGAAGCACGCACCGGTCGACCTGGCGTTCTCGCATAAATACGACCGCGCCCACGCGGCTCAGTATCTTGCCAAGCACCAGGACGGCCTCACCCGGCGTATCTCCCACCTGCGCGACGTCCAGCTCGCGCGCCGCGCGCTCGCCCAGGCCGGCCATCCGCAGCGGGTGCTCGATCTGCCCTGCGGCGCCGGCCGCTTCTGGCCGCTACTGGCCGAGCGTCCGGATCGCGAAATCCTTGCCGCCGACAACTCCGAATCGATGCTGGAAACGGCGCTCGCCAACCAGCCGGCCGACATCGTCCGCCGCGTGCAAGCCTTTCGCACCTCGGCCTTCGCCATCGACCTCCCCGACGGCGCCGTCGACTGCATCTTCTGCATGCGCCTGCTGCATCACATCAGCGACAGCGCACACCGCCTGACCATGCTGAAGGAGTTCCACCGGGTCACCCGCGACACCGTGATCCTCTCGCTCTGGGTCGATGGCAACTACAAGGCCTGGAAGCGTGCCCGCCTCGAACGGCGCCGCGCCGCGGCGGGCAAAACCGGCAGCAATGCCAACCGCTTCGTCGTCTCCCGCAGCGTGATCGAGGATGAATTCGTCCGTGCCGGTTTCGGCATCGTCGGTCGCCACGATTTCCTCCCCGGCTATGCGATGTGGCGGGTCTATGTCTTGCGCAGGGCGGCCCCGTCATGCCGCTAAGCGCCGGCACCGACCCTGCCCAACCTTTCATCCACTGGTGGAACACGCGGGGCGAGTGGGTCGAGGCGCCGAATGTTCGCCGCGGAGGCAACAGCGGAGTGCAGTTGCTGCGCGGCGAAACAGGATCGATGCTGTACGTGAAGCGGCAAACGGGCCATGTTCACCGTTCCCTGCGGCATCCTTTCGGCCGCCCCACGGTGCTGCGCGAGGCGGAAGCCCTGCGCGCCCTCGCCGCCCTCGAAGTGCATGTACCGACGCTGACCTACTGCGGCGCCCGCAGCCAGGACGGCCAGTGGCAGGCGATCCTCGTCACCGAGGCGCTCGAGGGCTACCTGAACCTGGACGCCTGGTACCACCAGCCTCACGACCCCGCCACCCGGGCGGCGATGTTACGCGAACTCGCGCGGACGCTCGCCCGGATGCATCGCGGCCACTGGCAGCACGGCTGCCTCTATCCCAAGCACATTTTCGTGCGCAGCACCGAAAACAGCGCCGCGGTGGATGTCGCCCTGCTCGATCTGGAAAAGGCCCGCCGCCGGCTCCTGCCGCGGCTGGCATCGCGCCGCGACCTCGCTCAGCTCGACCGCCACCGCAGCCCGATGCCCGACACCGACTGGCGGGATCTCCTCTGTCATTACCAGCGCGCCCTGGCTGCGCCGTCCCCGCCATGACCACCCTGGCGGCGGTCTGAAGCGCGCTCAGCCTTCGTCGCGGAACTGCATTGCGTGCAGGCGGGCATACGCTCCGCCCGCCGCCAGCAGCCCGGCGTGGGTGCCGCGTTCGACGATCCTGCCCTGATCCATTACCAGGATCAGGTCGGCCTTCTCGATCGTCGACAGGCGGTGGGCGATGACCAGCGTGGTACGCCCCGCGGTGGCATGGTCGAGCGCGCCCTGGATATGGCGCTCGGATTCGGTGTCGAGTGCCGAGGTGGCCTCGTCGAGGATCAGGATCGGTGCGTCCTTGAGCAGCGCGCGGGCGATCGCCAGGCGCTGACGCTGGCCGCCGGAGAGGGTCACGCCGTTCTCGCCGATTTCGGTGTCGAAGCCCTGCGGCAGGCGATCGATGAACTCCTTCGCATAGGCCGCTTCGGCCGCAGCCTCGATCGCCGCGCGTGGCGCCCCGGCCAGATCGCCATAGGCGATGTTGTTCGCCACGGTGTCGTTGAACAGGGTGACCTGCTGGGTCACGAGCGCGATGTGGCGGCGCAGGTTGCGCAGGCGGTAGGCGCGCGCCTCGACCCCGTCGATCAGGATCTGGCCGTCCTCGTAGTGGTAGAAACGCGGGATCAGGTTCGCCAGCGTGGTTTTTCCGCTGCCCGAGCGCCCCACCAGCGCCACCATCTGCCCGGGCGCGACGTCGAAGGCGATGTCGTGCAGCACGGGACGCTCCGCACCCGGGTAGCGGAAGGCCAGCCCGCGGACCTTGATCCGCCCCTCCACCCGCTCGCGTTCGACGGTGCCGTCGTCGACTTCCGGCACCTCATCGAGTTGCTCGAAAATGCTCTCCGCTCCCGCCACTCCGCGCTGGATCGTCGAGCTTACTTCGGAGAGCTGGCGGATCGGCTTGGGCAGCAGGCCGGCCGCGGTAATGTAGGCGACGAGATCGCCGGCACTCGAATCGCCGCGCAGCAGCAGCACCAGGAACAGCACCACCGCCATCGCCGCGTAGGTCACCAGCTGCAGGCTCGGGGTGAAGATCGCGTTGGTCCTCACCATCCGCAGCTGTTTGCGGGTGTTGTTTGCGCTCGCCGCGGCGAAGCGTCCCGACTCGTAGGCTTCACCGCCGAAGCTGCGCACCACCCGATAGCCCTGGATGGTTTCCGAGGCCACATGGGTGACGTCGCCCATCGCCACCTGGATCTTCTTCGCCTGCTTGCGGAACTTGCGGCTGGCGATGTTCACCAGCACGCCGATCACCGGCAGCACCGCCACCATCACCAGCGTAAGCTTCGCGTTCATCCACAGCAGGTAGATGACGAGAAAGATCGCCGTCAGCCCCTCGCGGAACACGATCTTGATCGCATCGGTCGCCGCCCCCGTCACCATGGTCACGTTGAAGGTGATGCGCGAGATCAGGTGGCCGGTGTTGTGCGCGTCGTAGTAGCGGTTGGGCAGCCGGAGCAGGCTGTCGAACAGGCGGACACGCAGATCGTGCACCAGGCCCAGCGACACCTTGGCCAGAAAGTAGTTGCCGAGATAGGACCCCAGCCCCTGCCACAGCGCGATCAGCACGATCATCAGCGGCACCGCCTTCATCAACGCCACCCCATCGACCAGCGCCACGCCCACGTCCAGCGCCGCCGCCGGGTCGGTGAGGCCGTCGACGAAATACTTCATCACCGCGGCCAGCATCGGCTGCGACGAGGCGAAAATGATGAAGCCCAGAATGCTGACGGCGAAGGTGCCGATATAGGGCCGCACATAGCCCAGCAGGCGGAGGTAGATCTTGAGGCTGGATGCGGTTTTGGTTTCCGCGCCGGTTGTGGACATGGCGGGTGCTGCGCTGGAGGAACGGGCGATGTTACCATGCGCTGCCAGCCACACCCCCACTATCCTGGCCGGTAGAATCCGCCCTTTCGATACACAGGCCCGACGGTGATCCGGCTCAGCCACTCCGACTATCTCGCGATCCGCGCCCATGCCCAGGTAATCGAAGCCGATCTCTTCGGCGACAAGGTATTGGCGCTGGGCGACGGCAGCTTCCTCAAACTGTTCCGCCGCAAGCGGCTGTTGTCGTCGGCGGCCTGGCATCCCTACGCCAACCGCTTCGCCGACAATGCCCGCGGGCTGGCAGCGCTGGGTATCCGCTCGCCGGAGCCGGTCGCGGTGTACCGTATCCGGTCGATCGCCCGGGACGCGGTACGTTACCGGCCGCTGGCGGGCAGTACGCTGCGCCAACTGGTTGCCGCCGGTGCCGGACCGGCCGACCTGCGATACCGCCTGGGCCGCTTCGTCGCCCGCTTGCACCAACTCGGCGTGTACTTCCGCTCGCTGCACCTGGGCAACATCGTCCTCACCCCGGCGGGTGAGCTGGGCCTCATCGATGTCGCTGACCTGCGGATCACCCGCCGGCCCCTGCACCACCACCGCCGGCGGCGCAATATGAAGCACCTGCTCCGCATCGAAGCCGACCGCGCCTGGCTCACTGCCGACGGCACCGCCGCCTTCCGTGCCGGCTACGCCGAGGGCGCAGGCGACACCCGCATCGCCGACGCCGTTGTCCCGACCTGACCACGACCGCTCCACGCCTGCATGAACCCAACACACGACGACCTCGCCGATCCCGCACCGGCCGCTACCTGCCCGATCTGCAGCGGTGCCGCACGCTACGACTTCAGCGGCCGCGACCTGATGTTCGACCTCCATCGCCGTCACGATTACTGCCGCTGTGTCGCCTGTGACTGCATCTTCCAGCAGCCGATGCCGGATGCGGCCACGATCGCGGGCTTCTATCCGCCCCACTACGACATCTACGAGGAAGAAAAGGCGTCCCGCCCGCCCAGCCGGGTGAAGAAGGCGGTGCTCAGTCATCGCTTCGGCTACCGCCACCTGGCAGGCGGGCCGGTCGATGCGCTGCTGGCACGGCTGGCGGCGCCATTCGTCGATCTCGATCCGCCGCCCTTCATTCCCGGCGGACAGCTGCTCGACGTCGGCTGCGGCAACGGCCGCTTTCTTGCTGCCATGCGCGCACTCGGGTGGACGGTGCAGGGCGTCGAGTTCAGCCCCGACGGCGTGCGCGCGTGCCACAAGGCCGCACTGCCGGTCCATCACGGCGATCTCCCCTCGGCGCGCTTCGCCGACGACCGTTTCGACGTCATTACCGTGCGGCACGTGATCGAGCACATCCCGGAGCCGCAAGCCTTCGTCGCCGAGATCACCCGCATCCTCAAGCCAGGCGGCCGGCTGATCATGGAAACGCCGAACAGCGACGCCCTCGGCCGCGCCTGGCTGAGCGCGAACTGGTTCGCCAACGAAATCCCTCGCCACCTGTTCCTCTACAATCCGCGCAACCTCGAATTGCTGCTGGCATGCCACGGCCTCGTCCCCGACCGCCTCCGCCTCGGCACGACTCCGAAGATTTTCCTCAACAGCCTCGACTACATCCTGCGCAACCGCAGCAAGCCGTCGAAGAAAATCCGCTGGCGGCGCACCCTGGCCCGCGCCTACGTCTGGCTCGCACAGCGCAGCGGGCGTGGTGACGTCATTCACGCCGAATGCCGCAAACCGACGCCGGCCGCCGCCCTGAACTGCGCGGCGGGATGTTGACTGGACACCGCATGCGCATGGTCCGGCTGCTCGATCGATTCCGCCGCAGATGGCGGCGCCAAAAGCGCTCCCTGCAGGAGCGCTTTCCCCAGTACGCGATCGGCCGCGGCTCCTACGGCGATCTCACCGTGCGCAGTTGGAAGGAAGGCACGACGCTGACGATCGGCGCCTATTGTTCGATCGCTGCCGGCGTAAAGGTTTTCCTCGGCGGCGAGCACCGCGCAGACTGGGTCACCACCTTCCCCTTCCCGGCAATCTGGCCCGCCGATGCTGGTCACATCACCGGCCATCCACGCAGCCGCGGCGACGTCGTCATCGGCAACGATGTCTGGCTGGGCACCGAGGCCATGATCATGTCGGGCGTCACCATCGGCGACGGCGCGGTCGTCGGCGCGCGCGCGGTCGTCACCCGTGATGTGCCTCCCTACGCGATCGTCGCCGGCAACCCGGCACGCATCGTGCGCTACCGCTTCGATCCGGTCATCATCGCGCGCCTGCTCCGGGCGCGCTGGTGGCACTGGAGCGACGACCGCATCCGCACCTACCTGCCGCTGCTGCTGTCGGACGATCCCACGCGCTTCCTCGACGCGGCCGAGGCGGACACTCCCGGAGGCGAGCGCGCATGAAAGAAATTCTTTTCCTGTCGAAGGGCGAGGACGCATCTTCCACCCGCTACCGGGCACTCCAGTTCTTCAGCCGTTTCGAGCAGGCCGGGTTCAGCCCCCACCACCTCGTCATCGCCGGCAGCGCCGCCGCATACCTGCAGGCGCTGCATGCGGCACGGCACGCCGACATCGTCGTCGTCCAGCGCAAAGTCTTCCCTACCGCGCTGCTGTGGCTGTTGCGCCGCAGCGCCCGCCGCCTGGTATTCGACTTCGACGACGCCATTTTCTGCAACAGCGACGGCACACCGTCACCAACACGGATGAAGCGCTTCGCCGCGATGGCACGCACCTGCGACCACATCCTCGCCGGCAACGCCTTCCTCGCTGCCACCGCCGCACGCTTCAACCCGGCGGTGAGCCTGATCCCGACCTGCATCGACGCCGGCAAGTACCTGACAAGGGTGGACAAGCCGACCGCAACGGTGGACCTGGTGTGGATCGGCAGCAGTTCGACGCGCAATTACCTTGAGGAAGCGCTCCCCGCCCTGCGCCTTGCCGCCAGCCGGGTCGCCGCGCTGCGGCTCAAGATCATCGCTGACTTCGATCTGCCGACGGCTGGCATCGCCATTCTCCCGGTGCGCTGGCAGGCGGCCACCGAAGCCGCCGAACTGGCCTCCGCCCACATCGGCATCGCGCCAATGCGCAACGATGACTGGAGCCGCGGCAAATGCGCGCTGAAAGTATTGCAATACATGGGCGCGGGTCTGCCGGTGGTGTCGTCGAATGCCGGCGTCAATGCCGAAGTCGTCCACCCCGGCAACAACGGTTTCCTCGTCGACAGCGCCGAAGAATGGGCGCAGGCGATTGCCCGGCTGGCGGCGGACCCTGGCCTGCGCCAGCGCCTGGGCATGGCCGGACAACGGCTGGTCGCCGAACGATACTCGATCGACGCGGTTTTCAACCGCATCGCCGCCGCCCTCGCCAGCCTGTGACGGAGACTACGGCAACGTCCAGTGCGAGACGTACCGTCGCGGCTACCGGCGTCGCGCAAGGACGACAACGGCAGCAGTACCCTTGGCATTGGTAAAGCGCTTGATCTCGACGACACCGACCGACCGTAGCCATTCCTCCGATACGGCACCGCCGCGACCGCTTTCCAGCACGGCGAGATCATAGCGCCCGGCGGCAACGGCGGCAGCCAGGTCGTCCATGCTCATCATGCCGTCGACGCTCTCTCTGTACGGCCAGCCGGCATGGTAAGCCGTGCGCGGACTGCCGCTGTAGACCCGCGAGCGATCAGCAACGTTGGCGGCAAGCCAGGCGCCGGCTTGCCGATACTGGTTGTTTGCCGATGTAGGAGGCATCACCCCAACCAGCGCGGAGAAGACGATGACCGCCACCACCGGCACCCGCCACCGTCGATGGCGGCGCAGCAGACAAGCCAGCCCGCACGCGATCAGCGGCACCGCCAGGATGGCGAGAAAACCGACGTAGCGGCTGGTAAGAAAGAACTGGTGCATGAGGAACACGACCAGCACACCCGCATAGACGGCGAAACTCCACCCCAGCGGCTGCCATCGCCCCAGCAACGTTCCCGGCGGCAGGCAGCGTCCGGCGAACAGCAGCGGCACCAGCAGCACCCCGCTCATGTCCATAAATTTCGCCGGAACGGTGGACAACAGGCCGAAGAACAGGATCGATCCAGCCTCGTCGGCGGAATACTTGTTGAGAACGGCGCCGGCCATGCGCTCGGCGGCAGCCCCGAACCGCTCGAGCATGGCCAGCGGATCGGACGCCGACAGGTAGTATTCGATCCGCCCGTCAACGCCGATGGTGCCACTGGCGACCAGCACCGCCGCAGTCGCCAGCGCCGCTGCCGGCACGCCGCCCAGCATGACGAGACGGCGCCAGCGCTCACTGCCGCCGGCAGCGAAGGCCTGCCACAGCAGCAGCGCCGGCAGCAGCATCGCGGCCTCGAGACGGAACAGGCACGCCATGGCAATCGCTCCGAGCACAGCGAGAGCCGACGCCCATCGCAAGCGCTCAGACCAGCGCAGGGCGAGCAGCAATGCCAGGAGGGAAAACAGCCAGAAGCCGAACTCACGGATCAGATGATCGCGATAGGCATTGAAAGCTGGTAGCGCCAGTACCACCAGACAGGCCGCCCAGGCGGCATCGGGAAACTGCCGGCGAGTGATCAGCACCAGCACGGCACACACGCCCGCCAGCAGCAGCGCACACAGGGCGTAGCCGGTAGTTTCAACGCCGAATCCGGTCAGCCTGGAAAGCAGCCCGATCCCGATCGCCAGGTAGGGCCAGTCGAAGTTGGCCTTCGCCGCGGCGAAGCCATGGTCGAGAAACAGCCGGGCGGTATCGAGGTAAAGCATGCCATCCCGATTCGGCCCCGCGCTGCCGTAGATCGCGACCGTCGACAGCAACAGGCTGCCGATGAACGCCAGCCACGCCGGGCCGAGGCCGGTCAGCCACTGCCGCGCCGGCCCGGTGGCCAGCCGCGTGCGCCGCGCCGCTTCAGCCAACGTCATCTTTTGTCACCAGCACATCTTCCATCACCAGGTACTGCAGATCCGAGCCGAAGAACATGTCGAGCGCGTCGGTCGGCGAGCAGATCATCGGCTCGCCGCGGCGGTTGAGCGAAGTATTGAGGACCACGCCGTTGCCGGTGAGCGTTTCCAGCTCCTTCATCAGGTCGTAATAGCGCGGGTTGAATTCGCGCCGCAGCACCTGGGCGCGCGAAGTGCCGTCCTCGTGCACCACTTCGGGCACGCGCGTCTTCCACTCTTCCGCGACCTCGAAGGTGAAGGTCATGAACGGCGCCGGATGGTCGGTCTGCAGCATCTGCGGGCCGACGGTGTCGAGCATGCTGGGGCAGAAGGGGCGCCAGCGCTCGCGGAACTTGATCTGCTCGTTGATCCGGTCGGCCACCCCGGGCGCGCTCGGGCAGCCGAGGATGGAGCGGCCGCCGAGCGCACGCGGGCCGAACTCCATGCGGCCCTGGAACCAGGCCACCGGGTGGCCGTCGGCGAGGATTTTGGCGATGCGCCGCGGCACCGCGGCATCGCCGTCCTCGAGGCGCTGCCACTGCGGCCGCGCCGGGTGCCTGGTGCAGGCGGCGATGACGTCCTCATTGGTGTAGCGCGGGCCGAGATAGACGTGTTCCATCTTCTCCACCGCCACCCCGCGCTGCACCGAGACGTAGGACGCCGCCCCCACCGCGGTGCCGGAATCGCCCGAGGCCGGCTGCACGAACAGCTCCTTCACTTCCGGGCGGGCGATGATCTTCTGGTTGAGCTTGACGTTGAGCGCGCCGCCGCCGGCGAAGGCGAGCCGCCCGGTCTCGCGCAGGATGTCGCCGAGGTAGTAGTCCATCATCTGCAGGGCGAGGTCCTCGAACAGCTTCTGCATGCTCGCCGCGTAGTGGATATAGGGGTCGTCGGCGATGTCGCCGTGGCGCATCGGCCCCAGCCAGTCGATCAGCTTGGGCGAGAAGTAGTAGCCCTTGCCCTGTTCCTTGTAGCGCCGCAAGCCGATCACGTTGGCGTAGTCGGTGTTGATGACGAGCTCGCCGTGCTCGAACTTCGCCAGGCGCGAGAAATCGTAGCGGCTCGGGTCGCCATAGGGCGCCATGCCCATCACCTTGTATTCGCCGTCGAGCATCTCGAAGCCGAGGTATTCGGTGATCGCACCGTACAGCCCGCCGAGCGAATCCGGGTCGTAGAACTCCTTGATCTTGTGGATGCGGCCGTTCTCGCCGTAGCCGAAGAAGGTGGTGGCGTACTCGCCCTTGCCGTCGATGCCCATGATCGCCGTCTTCTCGGTGAAGCCCGAGCAGTGGTAGGCGCTGGAAGCATGGGCGAGGTGGTGCTCGACCGCTTCGATGCGCACCTTCCTGAGGTCGAAGCCGAGCTGCGCCAGGCACCATTCGATGCGCTTCTTGTAGCGGTGGAAGCGGCGGTTGCCCAGCACGATCGCGTCGAGGCCGCGGTCGGGGGCGTACCAGTAGCGCTTCGCATAGTGCCAGCGCGCCTTTTCGGTGATGGCGATCGGGGCGAAGGGGATGGCGACGACATCGACGTCCCTGGGCCGGATGCCGGCGAACGCGAGGCAGAACTTCGCCGCCTCGTAAGGCATGCGGTTCTTGGCGTGCTTGTCGCGGACAAAGCGCTCTTCTTCCGCCGCGGCGACGAGTCGGCCGTCGATGTAGAGGGCGGCGGAAGGATCGTGGGTGAGCGCGCCGGAAAGGCCGAGGATGGTGAGGGACAAGGGCGAGCCTCCGGGTGAACAGGGAGCGGACGGCATCGCGGATGCCGGCTTCGAGGGGGCGAATTATACGCTGCCCGGGAACGACGCCCGGCATGCCGGGGGGCACAAGTTACAGCATCTTGCAGGCGGTTTCGCGCATTCAGCACAGCCTTGCACCGAGCCCCCGTGCACTGCATGATTGCCGCCCTCGTGCACGTTTGCCGCGAACAGCCTTGAGCGCCCCCCTTGAGCCTTCACCCCACCTACCGACCTGATATCGACGGCCTGCGGGCGGTCGCGATCGTTCCCGTCATCCTGTTCCATTATGGGCTTTCCGGATTCGAAGGCGGTTACGTCGGCGTCGATGTGTTCTTCGTCATTTCCGGGTATCTGATCACGTCGATCCTCCACCGCGAGATGAGGATGGGCGAATTTTCCTTCGCCGCCTTCTACGAGCGCCGGATCCGGCGCCTGCTGCCGGCGTTCGCGGTGGTCACCGGGGCGAGCTTCCTCGCCGGCTGCATCGGGTTCCTGCCGGCCGATCTGGAAGCGCTCTCATCCAGCCTGGTCGCAGCATGGTTCTTCGCTGCCAACCTGTATTTCTGGAAGAAAACCGACTATTTCGATGCCGAAGCGATCGACAAACCCCTTCTTCATACCTGGTCGCTGGCCGTAGAGGAACAGTTCTACATCGTCTTTCCCTGCCTGCTGCTGGCGGCGCTGCGCTGGTTTCCCGGCCATGTCCGAACAATCATCGCCGGCTGCGCACTGCTCTCCCTGCTGGCGGCGGCAGCGGTCGTCGGACATGCGCCGGAGGCCGCCTTCTATCTGCCGCATCTGCGCGCATGGGAGCTGCTCGCCGGTGCCCTGCTCGCGCTTCGGGTGATCCCCCCGCCGCAGACCGCCGCCCTGCGCGATGCGCTGGCGATCGCCGGCCTGGCGCTGATCGGCCTTGCCGTGTTCACCTTCGACGCGGCCACCCTGTTCCCCGGACTCAGTGCGCTGATTCCGGTCCTCGGCACGGCGATGGTCATCACCGCCGGCAGCGCCGGCGGAGCGCGGTGCAACCACGTCCTCGGCGCAAGGCCGCTCGTTCTCACCGGCCTGCTGTCGTATTCGCTCTATCTCTGGCACTGGCCGCTCTTCGTTTTCGCCCACTATCGCCTCGGACGCGCCCCGGCGGGACTCGAACTGCTGTGGCTGGTCGCCCTCACCCTGGTGCTGGCGGTGCTTTCGTGGCGTTACGTCGAGCGCCCGCTGAGAGGGAAAAGCCGCCGACTGACGCGCCGCACCCTGTTCCGCGCCACCGCACTGACCGTCGGCCTCGCCACCCTGGCGGGAGTCGGCGTGCGCCTGAGCGGCGGCTTGCCCGGGCGTCTCCCCGCAGCCGTAGCTGCGACCGCAGCCGTCGGCGAAGAGCCGATCCCTTTTCGCGAAGCCTGTTCGGGCCTCGGGCTCGACGCCGTCCGCGATGGCGGGTTATGCACTTTGGGCAAAAACGGTGCAGCCGGATTCCTCCTCTGGGGAGACTCCCATGCGCTGTCGCTGGCCCCCGCCGTCGACCGCGCGGCCGCGCAGGAAGGGCTCGGCGGGCGCTTTGCGGGAAAATCCGCCTGCCCGCCACTGCTCGGCACGCTCGAGTTCAAGCGCTCGAAAACGAGCTGCACCGGATTCAATCACGCGGTGCTCGAATACATCGACCGCGAGCCGTCGCTGCGCACGGTGTTCCTCGTCGCCCGCTGGTCGTACTACCTGTCGATTGCGCAATCCGACGAGGACCGGCGGCGCTTTGCCGATGCCCTCGAAGCGCTGGTGGAGCGGCTTCGCGCACGCGGCATCCGCGTCGTGGTGGTCGAGCAGGTCCCCGAAATGTCGGGCGACATTCCCTCCCTGGCCGCGCGCGCGGCGTGGTTCGGCTGGCCTCCGGCGGACGACCTTCCCGCCGCCGAGTACCGCCGCCAGCAAGGTGCGCTGCGGGCGATTCTCGGCATCGCCGAGGCCACCGTGGAGCCCTCCGGTTTCGAGCTGCTCGACCCGGGCCGCGCATTTTGCGACGATGACCGCTGCCGCGCCCTCCGCGCCGGCAAGCCGCTGTATCGCGATGCGCACCATCTCTCGCAAGAAGGTGCTTCCCTGCTGATCCCGCTGTTTCAACACTCCCTCGCCTCGGACAAAGGCGGCACATGAAGCCCGCAGATCGATGAGCACCTCACTTCTGGTCACCGGCGCGAGCGGCTTCATCGGGCGCCCCCTCCTGCGCCGGCTGCAGGCGGAGGGCCGGCACGCGGTGGGCACCGCCCGCCGGCCGCCGCCGGGCAGCGGGCTGCAGCCCGGCCCCGCCCTCGGTCCCGACGCCGACTGGCGCGAACTGCTTGGCGGGCGCGAGGTGGTCGTCCATGCCGCGGCCCGCGTCCACGTCATGAACGACGGCGCCGCCGATCCGCTCGCCGAATTCCGCCGCGTCAACGTCGACGGCACCCTGCAACTGGCCCGGCAGGCGGCCCGCGCGGGCGTGCGGCGCTTCATCTTCATCAGCTCGGTCAAGGTCAATGGCGAATGCTCGCCGCCGGGCCGCCCCTTTTGCGCGCACGACCGCCCCGCGCCCGGCGACCCCTACGCTCTCTCCAAGCACGAGGCCGAACAGGGCCTGCTCGCCCTGTCCGCCCGCACCGGCATGGACGTCACCGTCATCCGTCCGCCGCTGGTCCACGGCCCCGGCGTCAGGGCCAACCTGCAGACCCTGATGCACTGGCTCGCGCGCGGCCTGCCCCTGCCGCTCGGCGCCATCCGGCACAACCGGCGCTCGCTGGTGGGGGTGGACAACCTGGTGGACCTGATCACGACCTGCATCGACCACCCCGCCGCAGCAAACCGGACCTTCATGGTTTCCGACGGCGAGGACCTGTCCACGACCGCGCTGCTGCTGCGCCTGGCCGCGGCGATGGCCGTGCCGGCCCGGCTGCTGCCGGTACCGCCGTGGCTGCTGACGCTGGGCGGGGCGCTGAGCGGACGGCAGGCGATGGTCCGGCGCCTGTGCGGCAACCTGCAGGTGGACATCGCGCCGACCTGCGCAGCGCTCGGCTGGACGCCACCCATCGGCGTCGATGAAGGCCTGCGGCGTATGGCCGCCGGCGCCGGAGGAGGATGAATGGGCGTGCTTGCGCAACTCGGCCTGATCTTCGCCGTCGGCACCCTTTCCGCCGCCCTGACCGGCCTGCTGCGCCGCTATGCGCTGGCGCGCGGCATCATCGACGTGCCCAACGCGCGCAGTTCGCACGCCCTGCCGACGCCGCGCGGCGGCGGCGTCGCGATCGTGCTCGGCACCGCGCTCGCGCTGCCCGCGCTGTGGGCCGCGGAAGTGATCGCGCCGGCGCAGCTGTGGGCCCTGCTCGGTGCGGGGGGGGCGGTGGCGGTGGTCGGATTCGCCGACGACCACGGGCACATCGCGGCACGCTGGCGGCTGCTGGCCCATTTCAGCGCCGCCGTCTGGGCGCTGGCCTGGCTCGGCGGCCTGCCCCCCGTGCCGTTCTTCACCGCCCTGCAGATGCCGGGCTGGGTCGGTGCCGTTTTCGGCGCGCTGTACCTGGTCTGGATGCTCAACCTGTACAACTTCATGGACGGCATCGACGGCATCGCCGGCGTCGAAGCGGTCTGCGCCTGTCTCGGCGGCGCCGCACTCTACCTGCTGTCCGGACATCCGGCGCTGTCGCTCCTGCCGCTGGTGCTGGCCGCCGCAGTCGCGGGCTTCCTGTGCTGGAATTTCCCGCCGGCGAAGATTTTCATGGGCGATGCGGGCAGCGGCTTCCTCGGCATCACCCTGGGAGTGCTGTCGCTGCAGGCCGGCTGGGTGTCGCCGCAGCTGTTCTGGGCCTGGGTGATCCTGCTCGGGGTATTCGTGACCGACGCGACCATGACCCTGCTGCGCCGCCTGCTGCGGGGCGAAAAACTCTACCAGGCTCACCGCAGCCATGCCTATCAGCACGCGGCCCGGCACTTCGGCGGCCATCGGCCGGTGACGCTGGCGGTGGCGGCGATCAACCTGCTGTGGCTGCTGCCGCTCGCGCTGTGGGTGGGGACGGGGAAGATGGCGGCCATCGCGGGCGTACCGATCGCCTATGCTCCGCTGTTGCTGCTGGCTTTTCGCTTTCGGGCCGGCGCCGCCGAAGCGGGATGAATTTGTGAAGAAGTGGCACAAATCGATACGCTGCAGCATCCCTGCCCGGACAAGCGGTTAGAATCGCGACCGCCTGTCAGCCGGCCGAAACCGCCGGTTCAACGCAACCCCATGTTCAAGACCACTACGCGCTCTGCCATCGTTTTTCTCTTTGACCTCCTGGCCATGCTCGTGGCGTGGGTGGGGGGCGTGGCGCTGCGCTTCAACTTCGACCTCCCCGCACACTACGCCGACAAGCTGCTCGCCGCCGGAGCGGTGCTGCTGCTCGTCCACGCCATCGCCTGCCGCTGGGCCGGGCTGTATCGCGGGATGTGGGTGTTCGCCAGCCTGCCCGACCTGCGCCGGGTCCTGAAGGCGGTCGGCGTCTCCGCCGTGGCGATGGCGGTCGTGATCGCCGTCGACCGCGGCCCCCCGGCCCTGCCGCGCACGATGATCGTGCTCTATCCGATGCTGCTGCTGATGGTGATGGGCGGCGGCCGGGCGGCGTGGCGGATGTGGAAGGAGCATCGCCTGTACGGTGGCCTGATCGGCGCCGGCAAGCCGGTGGTGGTGGTCGGCGCCGGCACCGGAGGCGCGATGCTGGTGCGCGAGCTGACGCGCAGCCCGGACTGGCGGGTGGTCGCCCTGGTGGACGACGACCGCTCGAAGTGGGGACGGGAGCTTTACGGCCAGCCGGTGGTCGGCTCGATCGAACAGTTGCCGCGGGTCCTGCAGGACTACAAGGTGGGCCACGTGATCCTGGCCATGCCCTCGGCGGCCGGAGCCGCACTGAAACGCGCGACCGACATCGCGGTGCACGCCGGCGCCCACGTGTTCACCGTGCCCGGCCTGGACGACCTGATGAACGGCCACGTCGCCATCAACGCGATGCGCCCGGTCGACATCGAGGACCTCCTCGGCCGCGAGCCGGTGCACATCGATTCCGCGCACGTGCAGGCGATGATCGCCGGCAAGACCGCGCTGGTCACCGGCGCCGGCGGCTCGATCGGCAGCGAACTCTGCCGCCAGCTCGCCCGCTTCGCCCCGGCGCGGCTGGTGCTGATGGAAGCGAGCGAATTCGCGCTGTACGGCATCGAGCAGTGGTTCCGCGAACACCGCCCCGACGTGGACGTGGTGGCGCTCGCCGGCGACGTCAAGGACGCCGCCCGGGTGGACGAGATCTTCGCCGCCTGGAAGCCGCAACTGGTGTTCCACGCCGCCGCCTACAAGCACGTGCCGCTGATGGAAGTGGGCAACGCCTGGCAGGCGGCGCGCAACAACGTGCTCGGCACCCTGCAGGTGGCAATGCAGGCGCAGCGCCGCGGCGCCGAGCGCTTCGTGCTGATTTCCACCGACAAGGCGGTCAACCCCACCAACGTGATGGGCGCGACCAAGCGCCTGGCCGAGATGGTGTGCGAAGCGCTGAGCCGGGCCAGCGGCAGCACCACCCAGTTCGAGATGGTGCGCTTCGGCAACGTGCTCGGCAGCACCGGCAGCGTGATTCCCAAGTTCGCCGAGCAGATCGCCCGCGGCGGCCCGGTGACGGTGACCCACCCGGAAATCAACCGCTACTTCATGTCCATCCCCGAGGCCGCGCAGCTGGTGCTGCAGGCCGCGGCGATGGGCCAGGGCGGCGAGATCTTCGTCCTCGACATGGGCGCGCCGGTGAGGATCGTCGACCTCGCGCGCAACATGATCCGGCTGTCGGGCTACAGCGAAAGCGAGATCCGCATCGAATTCACCGGCCTGCGCCCGGGCGAGAAACTGTACGAAGAGCTGCTCGCCGACGCCGAGAAGACCCGCGAAACGCCCCACCCCAAGCTGCGCATCGCGCGCTCGCGAGCCGTGAATGGGGCGTTCCTGGAGGAACTGGGCGACTGGCTGTCGCAGCCGGGCCCGGTGAGCGACGAGGAGGTGCGCACCGGGCTGCAGCGCTGGGTGCCAGAATACCGCCCGGCGCCGCATCGGGCAGCGGCGGCCGACAGGGCGATTGCGCTACCGGCCACCGCTCCCGCCGTGCTCGCCGCAACGGCACCGCTTCCCTCCGACGGCGTGTCATAGGCGCGGCCGCGACCGCGCCTGCAACTCAGCGGCGGATCTTCTCGATCAGCCCGCTGGTCGAGTGCCCTTCGACGAAGCCGAGCACTTTGACTGCACCGCCGGCCCGGCGCACGCAGTCGCCACCGGCGATCTGCTCGGGGGTGTAGTCGCCGCCCTTGACCAGCACGTCGGGCAGCACCGCGCAGATCAGGCGCTCGGGCGTGTCTTCGGCAAAGGGCACGACCCAGTCCACGCAGCCGAGCGCGGCAAGCATGCGCAGGCGGTGGTCCAGTGCATTGACCGGCCGGCGCGCGCCCTTCAGGCGGCGCACCGAATCGTCGTCGTTGACCGCGACGACGAGGCGGTCGCCGAGCGCGCGCGCCTGCTCCAGGTATTCGATATGGCCGGGGTGGAGGATGTCGAAGCAGCCGTTGGTCATCACCACCCGCTCACCGGCCTGGCGCGCGGCGCGCACCGCGGCGATGGCCTCGGCTTCGTCGAGCACGCCGCTGCGGCTGTCGCCGCGCGCCGGGATCGATTCGGCCAGGTCCGCATCGATCTGCGCGCACCAGATGTGGCCGACCATGATGTGGCATTCCTGGATGTGCGCGGTTTCGGCGACACCGATGGTCACCGCCACGTCCACCAGATCGCGCAGCTTGCCGCCGTCGCGGCCGAGCAGTCCGATCACTGCGCAGCCGCGCTGGCGGGCGGCGCCGACCGCGGCGATGACGTTGCCGCTGTTGCCGCTGGTGGAGATTCCCACCAGCACGTCGCCGGGCTGGGCGAGGGCCTCGACCTGGCGGGCGAAGACGCTGTCGAAGCCATAGTCGTTGCCGACCGCGGTGAGGATCGAGGTGTCGGTGCTCAGCGCGATCCCCGGCAGTCCGCGGCGCTCGGCGACGAAGCGCCCGACCAGCTCGGCGGCGATGTGCTGCGCGTCGGCCGCGCTGCCACCGTTACCGCACAGCAGAAGCTTGTTGCCGCGGTTGATCGCCGCGCTGATGCACTGCGCGGCGGCGGCCACCGCCGGCGCGACGGCGCGCAGCGCGGCCACGGCGGCAAGATGCTTGTCGATGTACTGGGCGATGAAGGTCATGGCGGGACTCGTGGTGCGGATCGCGGGCCGGGAAAGACTTGATGCGGGAAAAGGCATCGGCTGAAGCGCGATGTTAACATGAGGCGCATTCCGGGCACCCTGCCCGCACCTCCATCCCCAGCGACACGGCCATCGCGGCTGCCGCCGCAACGCTCCAGGCCGTCGACCGGCCCCGACAATGACCGAACCGACCGCCACCGCCCCCCTGATTGTCCTCACCACCCTCCCCGACCCGGCCTCGGCGCAGGCGCTGGCGGCGGCGCTGGTCGAGGGCGGGCTGGCGGCGTGCGTGAATGTGCTCGCCCCCTGCACCTCGGTGTACCGCTGGCAGGGCAGGCTGGAAACCGCTGCCGAAGTGCCGCTGCTGATCAAGACCACCCGCGCCGCCTACGCCGCCCTCGAGGCGGAGATCCGCACCCGCCACCCCTACGAACTTCCCGAAATCGTGGCGGTCCCTGTGGAGCGGGGCCTGCCCGCCTACCTCGACTGGGTGCGCACGAACGCCGCACCGCCCCTGCCGCCTCCAGCCCGATCCGACCCTTCAGCCGAATGACGTTCATGCCCCACCTCCTCCTGCATCGCACCCTGTGGCTGCTTGCCATGCTCGCGAGCCTGTTCGCCTCCGCCGCGCACGCCAACCCGATCGCACCCGAAAAGGCTTTCGCGCTGCGCGCGCAGGCGCTCGATGCGCAGACGGTGGAAGTCGTGTTCGAGGTGACCAAGGACTACTACCTTTACGGCGACAAGTTCCGCTTCGAGGCCGAACCCGCCACGGTCGTCTTCGGCACGCCCGAGAAACCCGCCGGCGAACGCCACCGGGACGAGTTCTTCGGCGAAGTCGAAACCCACCGCGGCGAGTTGCGCATCCTGCTGCCGGTGCAGGCGCCAGCGGGCCTCACCCGCTTCGAGCTGATCGCCACCAGCCAGGGCTGCTGGGACGGCGGCATCTGCTACCCACCCACCACGCAGAGCGCGGCAATCGACCTCGCCGCCCCCCGAAACCGGCCGCAAGCGGCGTCCTCGGCAAACTGCTCGGCAGCGACACCGCCGCGACAGCCCCGGCCGCCACCCTGGCGGCCCTCCCCGACGCCAGCGCGACGCCGCCGGACGCGGTCTCCGGCGATGAAAGCGGCGACGTCGCCCGCCTCCTCGCCGGCGCCAGCGTGCCGCTGATCCTCGCCAGCTTCTTCGGCTTCGGCCTGCTGCTGGCGTTCACGCCGTGCACCTTCCCGATGATTCCGATCCTGTCCGGGATCATCGTCGGCCAGGGACACAAGGTCTCGCACATGCGCGCCTTCGCGCTGTCGCTGGCCTACGTCCTGGGGATGGCGGCCACCTACGCCCTGGCCGGCGTCGCCGCCGGCGTCACCGGCACGATGCTGACCGCGGCGCTGCAGAACGTATGGGTGCTGACCGCCTTCGCCCTGGTGTTCGTGCTGCTGTCGCTGTCGATGTTCGGCTTCTACGAGCTGCAGCTGCCCTCCGCGCTGCAAAGCCGGCTCGCCGACAGCGCCAGCCACAGCAAGGGCGGCAGCCTGGGCGGGGTGACCGCGATGGGCGTGCTCTCGGCGCTGATCGTCGGCCCCTGCGTGGCCGCGCCGCTGGCCGGCGCCCTGCTCTACATCGCCCGGACCGGCGACGCCGTGCTCGGCGGCTGGGCGCTGTTCGCGATGGGCCTGGGGATGGGCGCGCCGCTGCTCGCGGTAGGCGTGGCGTCGCGCTCGCTGCTGCCCAAAGTGGGGCCGTGGATGGAAGGGGTGAAGAAGACCTTCGGCGTGCTCCTGCTGGCGGTGGCGCTGTGGATGCTGAGCCCGGTGATCCCGGCGCTCGCGGTGATGCTGGGATGGGCCGCGCTGCTGCTGTTTTCCGGCATCTTCCTGCATGCGCTCGACCCCCTGCCTACCCATGCCAAAGGCTGGATGCGCTTCGCCAAGGGGGTAGGGGTGGCGCTGGCAATCGCCGGCGCGGCGGTGCTGGTGGGGGCGCTCGCCGGCTCGCGCGACCCGCTCCAGCCGCTCGCCGTGCTGCGCACCCAGGCCGCCGTCGCGGCGCCCCTGCCGCAGTTCGAAAAAATCGGTTCGATCGCCGAGCTCGACGCCCGCCTGGCCGCCACCGACCGCCCGGTGATGCTCGATTTCTATGCCGACTGGTGCGTGTCGTGCAAGGAGATGGAACGCTTCACCTTCAGCGATCCGCAGGTTGCCGCGCACATGAGCCGGATGCTGCTGCTGAAGGCCGACGTCACCACCAACAACGACGAGCACAAGGCCCTGCTCAAGCGCTTCGGCCTGTTCGGCCCGCCCGGAATCCTCTTCTTCGACGCCCGCGGCCAGGAGCGCCAGGGCCTGCGCGTGGTCGGCTTCATGAAGGCCGGGCCCTTCGCCACCGTGCTGGAGCGCGCCCTGTAGCGCGCCGTTTTCCCCTACAATCCCCGCTTTCTCCCTTTCGGTTCAGTCCCTTCCCATGTTTTCCGGCATCATCGCGGCGGTCGGCCGCATCGAACACATCGAGCCGCTCGCCGAAGGCGTGCGCCTGACCGTCGACACCTGCGGCCTCGATCTGGCCGACGTCATCGTCGGCGACAGCATTGCCAACAGCGGCGTGTGCCTCACCGTGATCGCGCGCGACGGCGCAAAGGTGAAGTTCGACGTCTCGCGCGAGACCCTCGACTGCACCGTCGGCCTCGATGTCGCCGGCGCCGAAGTCAACCTGGAAAAGGCGCTGAGCCTGGCCGATCGCCTCGGCGGGCACCTGGTCACCGGCCACGTCGACGGGGTCGGCGAAGTGCTCAAGTTCGAACCGGTGGGCGAGAGCCACGAGCTCGTGATCCGCGCCCCGGCGGCGATCGCCGGCTACATCGCGAAGAAGGGCTCGATCACCGTCAACGGCGTCAGTCTCACCGTCAATCGCGTCGAAGGGCGCGACTTCTCGATCAACCTGATCCCGCACACGGTCGCGGTCACCAACCTCAAGCATCTGGCCACCGGCAGCCGGGTCAATCTCGAAATCGACCTCATCGCCCGCTACGTCGAGCGCATGCTCGCCTGGCGCAGCGAGGAAAACGGCTCCGCAGCCTGAATGCCGCCCGCCAAGCGCCGCCGCAACGCCCACAAAGGAAACAGCATGAGCGCACTCGCGCCGATCACCGACATCATCGCCGACATCAAGGCCGGGAAAATGGTCATCCTGGTCGACGAGGAAGACCGCGAGAACGAGGGCGACCTCGTCATGGCGGCCGAATTCGTCACCCCGGAAGCGATCAACTTCATGGCCAGATACGGCCGCGGCCTGATCTGCCTGACGCTCACCGACGAGCGCTGCCGCCAGCTCGGCCTGCAGCAGATGGTGCGCGACAACCGCACCCCGCACGGCACCGCGTTCACGGTCTCGATCGAGGCCGCCACCGGCGTCACCACCGGCATCTCGGCGCACGACCGCGCGCGCACCGTGCAGGTCGCCGTCGCCCGCCACGCCAAGGCCGACGACATCGTGATGCCCGGCCACATCTTCCCGCTCACCGCACAGAAGGGCGGCGTGCTGATCCGCGCCGGCCACACCGAAGCCGGCTGCGACCTCGCCCAGCTCGCCGGGCTGGAACCGGCCTCGGTGATCTGCGAGATCCTCAAGGACGACGGCACCATGGCCCGCCTGCCCGACCTCGTCGAGTTCGGCAAGGAGCACGGCCTCAAGATCGGCGCCATCCGCGACCTGATCGAATACCGCGCCGCCACCGAGCACCTGGTGGAAAAGGTGATGGAGAAGGAAGTCGGCACCGCCCACGGCCACTTCCGCCTCACCGCCTTCGAGGAAAAAACCTCGGGCGACGTGCATTTCGCCCTGTCGCGCGGCGACATCACTCCCGAGCGCGAAACCCTGGTGCGGGTCCACGAGCCGATCTCGGTGCTCGACTTCCTCGACTCCGGCAGCGGCAAGCACAGCTTTCCCGTCAACCAGGCGCTCGCCGCCCTCGCCGCCGCGGAAACCGGCGTGATCGTGCTCCTCTATCGCCCGATGTCGGGCCGCGAGCTGCTCGCCGGCCTCGACGACAACCGCGAACGCCCGATCCCGCGCTGGGACGCGCGCCTGTTCGGCGTCGGCGCCCAGATCCTGCGCGCGCTCAACGTCGGCAAGATGCGCCTGCTCGCCAACCCGCTGAAGATTCCGAGCATGACCGGCTTCGGCCTCGAGATCACCGGTTTCGTCGAAAAGAACTGAACCCCTCGCGAAGATAAAAACATGCAACGCACCCAACCCGAAACTCCCCGCAAGCAGTCGCGCTACGACGGCATCGCCGAAATCGACCCCGACTTCGACGGCACCGGCCTGCGCGTCGGCGTGGTCATGGCCCGCTTCAACCTCGACATCTGCGAAGGCCTGCTGTCGGCCTGCACCGACGAGCTGTTGCGCCTGGGCGTGGCGCGCGCCGACATCCGCATCGCCACCGTGCCCGGCGCACTGGAAATTCCCCTGGTGCTGCAGACGATGGCCAACAGCGGCCGCTTCGATGCGCTGGTCGCGCTCGGCGCGGTGATCCGCGGCGAGACCTACCACTTCGAACTGGTGTCGAATGAGATGGGCGCCGGCGTCACCCGCGTCGGCCTCGACACCGGCCTGCCGATCGCCAACGGTGTGCTCACCACCGAAGACGAGGACCAGGCGCTGGTCCGCATGAGCGAAAAGGGCGCCGACTGTGCCCGTGCCGCGGTCGAAATGGCCCGCCTGCTGAAGGTGCTGCGATGACCGATCCGACCCCGCCGAACCCGGCCCCCGAAGGCGCCGCCAGCCCCAATCCGACGAGCAAGATGGCCCGCCGCCGGGCCCGTGAGCTGGCCCTGCAGGGCGTCTACCAATGGCTGCTGTCGGGCAACACGATGGCCACCGTGCAGCGCCACCTGGAATCGGAAACCGAGCGCCTCGACCGCATCGACCGCGAGCTGTTCGTCAGCCTGCTGCGCGGCGCGATCGGTAGCGCGGACGAGTTGCGCGCGGTGTTCACGCCTCTGCTGAGCCGCCCGGTGAGCGAGCTGTCGCCGATCGAACACGCCATCCTGCTGCTCGGCACCCACGAGCTGCGCCACAACCTCGACACCCCCTACCGGGTGGTGATCAACGAGGCGATCGAGCTCGCCAAGGGCTACGGCGGCACCGACGGCCACAAGTTCGTCAACGGCGTCCTCGACAAACTCGCCGCCCGCCTGCGCCCGCAAGAGGTCGACGCCGCGCGCGCGGCGAAGGGCTGACGCCCAGCAACGGCGGCGGCCACGACGCCACCGGCCGGAGCGGCGCATGCATGAACTGTCCCTCGCCGAAGGGGTCCGGGAAATCATCGACGAGGCCGCGGCGGCGCAGCGCTTCCGCCACGTGCGCACGATCGTCCTCGAAATCGGCGAACTGGCCGCGGTCGAGGCCGAGTCCCTGCAGTTCTGCCTCGAGATCGTGCTGCGCGGCACGATCGCCGAAGGCGCGGCGATCCAGGTGGAAACGCTTGCCGGCGCCGGGCGCTGCCCCGGCTGCGGGCGGACGGTGGCGATCCGCGAACGCTACGCCCCCTGCCCGGAATGCGGCGGCTTCGGCATCGCCCCCTGCGCCGGCACCGGAATGCGGGTGCGGGCGCTCGAAGTCGTGTGAGCAGGACGGACGCGGGAGGACAGGATGTGCACGACATGCGGATGCGGTGGGGGGGAAGCGAGGATCGGCGCCGTCTTCGGCGGCCGCAAGGAGGCGCGCGCGGCGCATCAACGAGCGCCGGCCGAGCGCCCCCACCGCTGGCGCGCATTGAGCGCCGACCCGCCTGCGCCCGGAAACGCCCGCCCCCTCCCCACCGCCGACACGTACGGCCACCCGCCCGCTCATCGACCACCGGCCGCCGACCCCGCGCATGTCGCCGCGCCGACGCCCACGCGAATGCTGGAGATCGAGCGCGACCTCCTCGCCAGGAACGACGCCCTCGCCGCCGCCAACCGTGCCGCCTTCGCCGCGCGCGGCATCTTCGCCCTGAACCTGGTCTCCAGCCCCGGCTCGGGCAAGACCTCGCTCCTCGTGCGCATGCTCCAGGCGCTCGCCGGCCGCATCCCGGCGGCGGTGATCGAAGGCGACCAGCAGACCGAATTCGACGCCGAACGCATCCGTGCCACCGGCGTGCCGGCGCTGCAGATCAACACCGGCAAGGGCTGCCATCTCGATGCCGGCATGATCGCGCGCGCGCTGGCGCGGATGGACCTCGCCGCGGGCAGCCTGCTGCTGATCGAGAACGTCGGCAATCTCGTCTGCCCGGCCGCATTCGACCTCGGCGAAGCGCACAAGGTGGCGATCCTGTCGGTCACCGAGGGCGAGGACAAGCCGCTCAAGTATCCCGACATGTTCGCCGCCGCCGACCTGCTGCTGCTCAACAAGGTCGACCTGCTGCCCTACCTCGTCTTCGATGCGCGGCGTGCGATCGACTACGCGCTGCGGGTCAACCCGCGCCTGCGCGTGATCCAGACCTCGGCCACCACCGGCGCGGGCGTGGGCGAATGGATCGACTGGATCGAGGCCGGGCTGGCGGCGGCACGCGCCGGGCGCGGCGCGAGCGCATGAACGCCGCCGCCGACCTTGCGTCGACGGCCGCGGGGACGGGCGCAAACGGCTCGTCCACGCCCGCTGGCTTGGTGCACGGCGAGGCGCTGGCGCTGCCCTCGATCGGCGCAGCTGAGCGCACCGACGCGCAGCCTATCCTCGCCCTCGGCGCCTGGTTCAAGCACGCCGCCTGTCTGCTCGAGGACGGCCGCGCGCGCTTCGGCCCCAACCTGGGCGATCTCGACAACGCCGAAGCCTGCCGCGGCGTCGCGCCCGCGGTCGCCGCCCTGCTTGCCGCCTCCGGGCGCCCGCCACGCGCCGTTGCCCACGACCTCCATCCCGATTTCCACTCCACCCGCGTTGCCCTCGCCACCGCCGCGCGCCTGGGGCTACCGGCGTTCGGGGTGCAGCACCACCACGCCCACGCCGGCGCGGTGCTCGCCGAGCACGGCCGCTTCGACACCCGCCCGGTGCTCGCCCTCGCCCTCGACGGTGTCGGCCTGGGCAGCGACGGCGGCGCCTGGGGCGGCGAGCTGCTGTGGGTTTCGGGAGCGCAGTTCGTCCGCCTCGGCCACCTGCGCCCGCTGCGTCTGCCCGGTGGCGACCGCGCCGCGCGCGAACCCTGGCGCATGGCCGCCGCACTGCTCCACGCCAGCGGCCGCGGCGCCGAGATCGCCCGCCGCTTCGCCCGCCAGCCGGCGGCGGCGCAGCTCGCCCAGGTGCTCGCCCGCCCAGCGCTGTGCCCGCCAACCACCAGCCTCGGCCGCCACTTCGACGCCGCCGCCGGTCTGCTGGGCATCTGCGAGGTGATGGAAGCGGAAGCGGAGGCCGCGCTCGCCCTCGAAGCGCTCGCCGCGCACAGCGCCGCGCCGGAGGTAACGCCCGGCGACTGGCGCATCCTCGCCCACCCGGCGACGCCGGCACCGACCGCGGACGGCACCGGTCGGTCCGCGGTCGGTGCCGGCGCGGCCGCTTCATCGCCCCCTGCCGCCCCTCTGCTCGAGCTCGACCTCCACCCCCTGCTGCTGCGCCTCGCCGACGAGACCGACGCCGCGCGCGGTGCGGCGCGCTTCCAGGCCACCGTGGCGGCCGCGCTGGTGGACTGGGTGGAGCACGCACGCACGCCGAGCGGCTGCGACACCATCGTGCTCTGCGGCGGCTGCCTGCACAACCGCCTGCTCTCGGCTGCGCTCGAATCCGCCCTCGGCGCGCACGGCCTGACCGTGCTCGGCGCCCAGCGGCTGTCACCCGGCGATGCCGGCCTCGCCCTCGGCCAGGCCTGGGTCGCCCACCACCGTCTCGCCGCACAGGAGTCCTGAGCATGTGCCTCGCCCTTCCCGCCCGCATCGTCGAGCTGCTCGACGGCGAGCTGTGCCGTGTCGAACTGGGCGGCGTGCGCAAGGAAATCTCGCTCGCCCTCGTCGACGGCGCTGCGCTCGGCGATTACGTCATCGTGCACGTCGGCTACGCCCTGACCCGGCTCGATCCGGCCGAAGCCGAGCGCACCCTGGCGCTGTTCGCCGAGGCCGGCCTCGACCCCGCCGCCGCCCGCGATCACCCTGATGCGCAGCGTGGGAGCAGTACATGAAGTACATCGACGAATTCCGCGACGGCCGCCTCGCCGCCGGGCTGGCGCGGGCGATCGCACGCGAGGCCGCGCCCGGCCGCGACTACGCCTTCATGGAATTTTGCGGCGGCCACACCCATGCGATCGCGCGCTACGCCGTCACCGACCTGCTGCCGCCCACGGTGCGCATGATCCACGGCCCCGGCTGCCCGGTGTGCGTGCTGCCGATCGGGCGCATCGACATGGCGATCCGGCTCGCCCTGGCGCGCCCCGACGTCATCGTCTGCACCTACGGCGACTGCCTGCGCGTGCCCGCCTCCGGCGGCCTGTCGCTGCTGAAGGCGAGGGCGCGCGGCGCCGACGTGCGCATGGTGTATTCGCCGGCCGACGCGCTCGCCCTCGCGGTGCGCGAACCGGCGCGCGAAGTGGTGTTCTTCGCCATCGGCTTCGAGACCACCACGCCGCCCACTGCGCTCGTGTTGCACGCCGCCGCGGCCCAGCGGCTGGACAACTTCAGCGTGCTCTGCAACCACGTGCTGACGCCGGCGGCGATCGCCGCGATCCTCGAATCGCCCGAAGTGCGCGAGCTCGGCACGGTGGCGCTGGACGGCTTCGTCGGCCCCGCCCACGTGTCGACGGTGATCGGCAGCCGCCCCTACGAGCGCTTCGCCGCCGCGCACCGCAAGCCGGTGGTGATCGCCGGGTTCGAGCCGCTCGACGTGATCCAGGCGATCCGCATGCTGATCCGCCAGGTCAACGACGGCCGCGCCGAAGTCGAGAACGAATTCACCCGCGCCGTCACCCGCGACGGCAACCGCAAGGCCCAGGCGCTCGTCGCCGACACCTTCGAGTCGCGGCCCAGCTTCGAATGGCGCGGCCTCGGCGCCGTGGCCGATTCGGCGCTGCGCCTCCGCCCGGCCTTCGCGCGCTGGGACGCCGAGCGGAAGTTCGCCCTCGACGATCGCCCGGTGCCCGACCACAAGGCCTGCGCCTGCGGCGCGATCCTGCGCGGCGTGCGCACCCCCACCGACTGCAAGCTGTTCGCCACAGCATGCACGCCGGAAACGCCGATGGGCGCGTGCATGGTGTCCTCGGAAGGCGCCTGCGCCGCGCACTACACCTACGGGCGCTTCCGCGCTGCGGCGCAGCGCACGGATTAGTGCCCGGCCTTCGGGCCTGTCGCACCGAATGGATGAGGAACGGTTTGCGTCCCCTCCCGAATTTGAACCCGGAGCCCGCTTTACGATGAACACCCTCCACGCCACCTTCACCCGAGCGCTCGATCTGCACCACGGCCGCGTCGACCTGGGCTTCGGCGCCGGCGGACGGGCGATGGCCCAACTCGTCGCCGAACTGTTCGCACGCGCCTTCGCCAACGACTACCTCGCCCGCGGCGACGACGGCGCGGTGCTGCCCGCGCCCGCTCCCGGCGAGCGCCTGGTGGTGAGCACCGACGGCCACGTCGTCAGCCCGCTGTTCTTCCCCGGCGGCGACATCGGCAGCCTGTCGGTGCACGGCACGGTCAACGACCTCGCAGTGATGGGCGCCCGTCCGCTGTACCTGACGGCGGGCTTCATCCTCGAGGAAGGCTTCCCCCTCGCCGAGCTCGCCCGCATCGTCGACTCGATGGCGGCGGCCGCGCGTACTGCCGGCGTGCTGGTGGTGGCCGGCGACACCAAGGTCGTCGAACGGGGCAAGGGCGACGGCGTGTTCATCACCACCGCCGGCGTCGGCGCCCTGCCCGCCGGGCGCGACCCGGGCGGCGCCCGCGCCCGCCCCGGCGACGCAGTGCTGGTGTCGGGCGGCATCGGCGAGCACGGCATGGCGATCCTGGCCCAGCGCGAGGCGCTCGCCTTCGAGTCGACGATCGTCTCCGACAGCGCACCGCTCAACGGCCTGGTCGAGGCGCTCTATGGCGCGGTGCCGGCGGCGGCGATCCGCGTGCTGCGCGACCCCACCCGCGGCGGACTGGCGACCACCCTCAACGAGATCGCCGCCCAGTCGGGGGTGGGGATCGAGCTGGAGGAAGGGACGATTCCGGTGGCGGCGCCGGTGCGCGCGGCATGCGAGCTGCTCGGCCTCGATCCGCTCTACGTCGCCAACGAAGGCAAGCTGGTCGCGGTGTGCACCGCAGAGGCCGCCGACGCCCTGCTCGCGGCGCTGCGCGCCCACCCGCTGGGCGCACAGGCGGCCTGCATCGGCGCCGTCACCGCCGACCCGCAGCGCTTCGTCCAGATCCGCACCGGCTTCGGCGGACGGCGCATGGTGGACTGGCTCGCCGGCGAGCAGCTGCCGCGGATCTGCTGACCGCCTGCGACAGCGGTAATCCGCCATTACAACTGATTACCGGCGGATACACCTGGCGGCGCCGAATTCTCCTATCGTGTTTCCACCGTGGAGACGGCAAGCGCAGTGCGCGACGGCTCCACGCCGGACACCCTCACCAGGAGCTCGACAAATGAACAAGCGCATTTCCATCCTCGCCACCGCCCTTCTCCTCGCCGCCGGCAGCGGCTCGGTTCTCGCCAAGCAGGAGGGCGCGGGCAAGGCGGTGAAAGGCGGCAGCGCCGCGACCCACATGAGCGAGAAAGGCCTGGGCAACACCAACGGCCCGAATGCGGCTACCCGCAGCAGCGGCCTCGAACGCGCCCAGGAGCGGATGAGCGAAAGCGGCCTCGAGCACTCGAAGTCGGGCGAAGCGCAGCTCGAACACAGGCCGGAAGGCAACCCGGGCAAGGCCAAGGGCCGCCAATAAGCTGAGTCGGCAGATGCCCGGGCCCCGTCCGGGCATCCCCACCCGGTCCGCCCCAGGATCATGAACACCGCACGCCAGCACTGGCCACTCCTGCTCGCCGCCGCCTTCGCCCTCGGCGGCTGCGTCGCCGTGCCCGTGTACGACGACGATTACGGCTACCGCAGTTACCGCGGCCACGGTTATTACACCGAAGAAACGATCATCCTCTCGCCCCCGCCACGGGTCGAATACCGCGGCTACGCCCCCGGCTACCTCTGGATCGACGGCTACTGGAGCCGGATCGGTACCCGCCAGCATTGGGTTCCCGGCTACTGGGCAGCGCCCGGCGGGCATGTCCACCCCCGAGCGCATCGCGCACCGCCCCGCCACCAGGCCGAACAAGGGCATCAACGCCACGAACGAGACGAACGACGCGACCGTTTCGACGACCCGGAGCGCAGGCACGAACGGCTGCGGGAACCGGCGCACGATCGGCGCAGCGCCATCGCCCCCGGGCGCGATCGACAGGCGCTCGAACCACCGCGCAGCGCACGCGATGCAGAGCGGCGAACGCCACCGCGACCCACCGAGCGCACCGGTCGCCGCCCCGGCTCGCATGGCGACTCCGCTGCACACCGCACCCGGGACGATCCGCCGCCGACACGGCGGCGGGCCGGCGAAAATGACGGACGCGATGCCGCGGACGCTGACCGACCGCCCCCTCCCGAGTGGCAGGAACACCCCCGCCGCCGACCGACTGAACCTTGAAACCGCAGTTGTCGCATCGAAATGCCCTTTGACACGCCCGCTGCGCGGGCTGCTCAGGGCGAACGGGGGTGCCAGCCAATGGATGAGGCGGTAAAAATCCGTTCACCCCGAGCCCTTCGGCAAGCTCAGGGCAGGCCCGTCGAAGGATGAGCCGCTTGTTAGCGGCGCAACGGCTGTTTCCAGGCCGAAAGGCGGCGGCCGGCAAGGCGCACAGCGCCGATCAGCGCGGAGCGGCGACGTCCACTTCGAAGCTCACCCCCTGCGCCAAGGGGAGCGCGGCGGAATAGTTGATCGTCGCCGTCGAGCGCCGCATGTAGGCGCGCCAGGCGTCCGAACCGGCCTCGCGCCCGCCGCCAGTATCCTTCTCGCCGCCGAAGGCGCCACCGATCTCGGCACCGCTGGTGCCGGCATTGACGTTGGCGATGCCGCAATCGCTCCCCGCCGCCGCCAGGAAGCGCTCGGCCTCGCGCAGCTCGTTGGTGAAGATCGCCGACGACAGGCCCTGGGGCACGGCATTGTGGCGCGCGATCGCCTCGTCGAGATCTTCGTAGTCGAAGCAGTGGAGCACGGGGGCGAACACTTCCTCGCTGCTGTTGCGCACCGCCGGCCCGTGCTCGACCAGCGCCGGGCGCACGTACCAGGCACGGGGGAAGCGCTCGGCCAGCACCCGTTCCCCACCCCACACCGACGCCCCCTGCGCGCGCGCCGCGGCGAGCGCCGCCTGCATCCGCTCGAAAGCGCCGCGATCGATCAGCGGGCCGACCAGGGTGGCGGCTTCGCGCGGATCACCGACCACGATCCGTGCGTAGGCCGCGCGCAGGCGCGACAGCAGCGCCGCACGCACCCGCGCATGGACGAACAGCCGCCGCGTGCTGGTGCAGCGCTGGCCGGCGGTGCCGACGGCGCCGAACACGATCGCGCGCAAGACCAGTTCGAGATCGGCGCTGGGGGTGACGATCACCGCATTGTTGCCGCCCAGTTCGAGGATGCTGCGCCCGAAGCGCTGCGCGATGCGCGGTGCCAGCACGCGCCCCATCGCGCAGCTGCCGGTCGCGCTGACCAGCGCCAGGCGGCGGTCGTCGGCCAGCAGCAGGGCGAGCTCGGGGCCGCCCGGCAGCACCGCGGACAGGCCCGCAGGCACGTCGTCCATGCCGGCGGCGGCCTGCTCCAGCAGGTGCTGGCAGGCCAGCGCGCACAGCGGCGTCCGCTCCGACGGCTTCCACACGATCGCATCGCCGCACACCAGCGCCAGCGCCGCGTTCCACGCCCACACCGCGACCGGAAAGTTGAACGCGGTGACGATGCCGATCACCCCGAGCGGGTGCCAGCTCTCGCGCAGCGCATGGCCCGGGCGTTCGGAGGCGATGGTGAGACCGTGGAGCTGGCGCGACAGGCCGACGGCGAAGTCGCAGATGTCGATCATCTCCTGCACCTCGCCTTCACCTTCACTGCGGACCTTGCCGCACTCGAGGGTGACGAGCGCGCCGAGGCTCGCCTTGTGCTCGCGCAGCAGCGCGCCGAAGCGGCGCACCAGCTCGCCGCGGCGCGGCGCCGGCACCTGCCGCCAGGCGGCAAAGGCAGCGGCGGCCCGGGCAATGCGGTCCTCGGCCCCGGCCGGGGAAGCGAATGCGATCCGCGCCAGCACGCTGCCATCGATCGGCGAGATCACCGTCTGCCCGCCCCTCGCGAGCATGCCGGGGTCGAGGCCCAGACGGGCACAAAGAGTCCTTGCATCCATGTCGTGTCCTCCGCTGCATGTGCAGGCTGCGCGCACCGCGGCGCTGCAGCGCCGGCACGCTCCTGCAGCGTCGGACCGGCCCGCGCGGCGATGGTGCCGGACGGCGGTGGATGGGGATGGATGGCGCTTGACCCCGAGCACGGCCCTCACGGACAATCGGACCTCCTTTCGGTTCGACGAAACGGAACACGGTGCAAATCCGTGGCGGGCCCGCCGCTGTATCCGGGGACGGGCGCTGCAAGGTCGACAGACCGGCCACTGGCGGGGACCACCCCGCCGGGAAGGCGCAGCGCTACGGCTGATCCGGGAGCCAGAAGACGTGTCGAACCGCGGAGGAGTCCAGGCAAGGGCTCCGGCCGAGCGCATGCGCAAGCGTGCCCTCGGCCGGAGCCCTTTTTGTTTTTCCGATTCGAGGATCCGATCATGAAACCGACCCACACTCTCCCTGCCGTAGCACCCTGCTCGCCCGCCCCTGCCGCCACCGGCGTGGCCGCACCCGCGCCCACCCTCGCCGTGCGCAAGAGCTGCAACCCCGACGGCATCGGCCTGTCGCACTACGTGCTGATGGACCGGAAGGCGGCAAAATGAGGGCCGCCCCACTCCCGGGGAGCGCCCCACTCCCGCCGCCGGGCCCGCGGCTGATCCCGGTCGACATCGGCCACCCGGTCTACGCCGCCCTCACCGATCCGGCGACCGCATTCTGGGCGCTGGTGGACAAGACCCGGGTCGATGCCGAGCTCGCCGGCGGCCCGCTGCTCGACGGCTACCGCGCCCATTTCGACGAGTTCGCCCGCGAACTGCATGCGCTGCGCTTCGGCCTCAAGCCTTCCGGCGTGTATCTGAACCCGACCGAGCGCTGCAACCTCGACTGCCGCTACTGCTACCTGCCCGGCGAGCAGCGCAGCGGCGGCAGCCACATGCCGGCGCAGACCCTGCTCGACTCGCTGCAGGCGCTGAAGGACTACTTCGCGTCGACGATGGGCGACAGCGGGCGCAAGCCGCGCGCGATCTTCCACGGCGCCGAGCCGCTGATGAACAAGGACGCGGTGTTCGCCGCGATCGACGCCTTCGGCGACGACTTCGCCTTCGGCGTGCAGACCAACGGCACCCTCCTCGACGACGCGGCGATCGCCTTCCTCACCGCGCGCAACGTCAGCATCGGGCTGTCGCTCGACGGCCCGGCCGCCGCGATCACCGATGCCACCCGGCGCACCTGGGGAGGCCACAGCGTGCACGGCAAGGTACTGGCGGCGATGGAAAAACTGCGCGGCTACGGCTCGTGGAGCGTGATCACCACCTGCACCGGGGAGAACCTGCCGTGGCTGAGCGAGATGATCGAGCTCTTCCAC